>CAZIOB010000052.1:0-3394 GCA_964540755.1 uncultured Prolixibacteraceae bacterium
ATCCTCCCTCAGAATCAGTTAAGGGTATATGATGAGGAGAATCCAATGCCTGATGATGCCCTTATGGGAAATAAAGCGGTAATGGATTATCTGAATCTGCAATAAATGCACTAAAAAATCTTCAGAATTTGTCCTTCTTCTAAAAGAATTTTCCTGAGTTTTTCATATTCTATGTCCTGAACAGCAATGCCTTCATCAATGGCAATACAGGCTGCAACGCCGGCTGATTGTCCGAGTATCATAAATACCGGTTCCATCCGGATGGATCCGTAAGCAACATGCGAAGCAGAAAGACATACAGGCACAAGCAGGTTAATACATTCCTGTCTGGCGGGGACAATTGAGCGATAGGAAATTGGATAAGGAACTGCGAATCCATGTCCGAAGCCCCCTTCATTTCTAACGACCATTTTCCCATCTTCTTCCACCGCTACACGCTGGCAAAAATGAGAATCCATAGCGTATGATCCCAAACCAATCCCATCATTTATCGTTGTCCTTGACTCACAATCCGCCTGAGTCATTACATAACCTGAAACCATGCGGCGACCTTCCCTGATGTAAAGCTGATGCGGCCAGAATCCTGTGTTTTGAAATTCCTGCGGATCAAGTCCCCATTGACTGACCTTTTCCCGTATTGTATCCGGAACCTGCGGATCATTCGCAAGAAAATACATGAGCCCCTGCTGATAATTGACATGATCCTGAAAGATACGTTCCCTCAATTCGTACAATTCTGACAGAGGCACGGGCAGTCCTCGACGTGGAGAAGGCATCTTCTCAAATGAGCCCGTTTTATAGGTGCCGTCCGGCCAGCGATGACCGCCCCCGACATAATCTGTTGAAAAACTTCCTGCATTGTTGCTGTCTCCCTGTCGCAACTGGACAGGGCCGTCGGTCATTGGCTTTGTAGTATAGTTAAATACCCATTGTATGCGGAAATCATAATTCAAAAAACGGGCAAGAAGTGCATACCGGCCGGGATCATATCCCGCCGGTTTGGGAAATAGGATTCTATTCTCTTCGTTTGAAAGATAATGACGAAAATTATAGGCTTGTACTCTGAAATCACCATCACCCTTGTTCCCGGGCTGTTCTGAGGATATCTCGGGAAGCAGTCCCGATTCAGGATTACCCGGCTCTACATAAGGACTAACAGGTAATCCGCAAAACTGGTAAACATTCTCCCATGATACATCCTGCCATTGTCCGCCCAAAGATTCACCGTAAGCTCCGGAAGGCTCCCTTCCGACCCGATATGAAACATTGGCTGCCGCGAACAGATCACCTTCATAGGTAGCATCCGCAAACATAGCAGCCTTAATAGTCTCGCCGGTCTCCATTGTTATTGAAACCAGACGTCCGTCTTCCATCTCAACGGACTCCAGACAACGTTCAAAAAGAACTTTTGCTCCCGCTTCATCCAGCATCTTCAGAAAAAGCAACTCAGCCTCAGATGGACGAAATTTGTCAATACGGCCAATGCGGGTGTAAAACTCCAAAGCCAGCCCGCCCACTGTTTCCTCTTTACCTATATCCGTGGCAGTCAATCCGCCTGATGTCATGCCGCCCACATGCCGGTTGAATGACAATAATATGGCCTTTTTACCCATACGGGCTACCTGGATCGCGGCAGTTACCCCGGCAGGAGTTCCTCCATATACAGCAACGTCGCACGCAATTACCTTTGGCTTTCCCTTCTCAGCCTTTCTGTAATAATACAACTCATTTTCATCGCCACCCCCGGCATAACTGCACGGAACCATGGTGAAAACAAAAAGCAGTATGAATAAAACTGTATGAATTCTTAATCTCTTATTTATCATGACTCATATTTGGTTGTTTCTGCTTAAAATATTGTTTCATAGTACTGTTATATAGAAAATGAACAGGTAAATATAAAAAAAATACCTTTAAGAATAGAAAATAATACTGAGAGTTGGCGTAAATTTTGGAATATAAATATAAATCTTGGCGTAAATTTTGGAATTAAAGTATTATATTTGGCGTAAATTTTGGAATATATTTACTTCAATGTAATAATCGAGACATAAATTTTTGATTCTTATTTTGTTAATTTGAAATTCTTACAGATGAAACGAGCATGTTCTTTTTTAATCAAAAATTTACACAAAAGTGTATGATTAAAAAAGAATATGCGAGAGCGAAGCGGTTCCATATCTTCTGAAATTTTTAATTAATTTATTTACAAGTAATTATAAAATTTTAAACAAATGAAAAACAGAAAAATAGCTGATTTGATCATTCAGAGAAACAGTTGGAAAACCGGACGAATAATTGTTTTAACCGGCGCGCGTCAAACTGGAAAAACAACACTGATACGTCATTTATTTTCAGAATATAAATACATTTCAGTTGAAGATCCTGTTACCCGAGGTAGCTATGTCCAACTCACAGCTTCCCAGTGGAGTTCCCTTTATCCGAAAGCTATTCTTGATGAAGTACAAAAAGAGCCCAAGCTCATTGAAAGTATAAAAGCTGTTTACGATCAATGGGATAACCCCAGGTACATTCTTTTGGGTTCCAGTCAGCTGCTTCTGCTTGAAAAAGTAAAAGAGACTCTTGCCGGCAGGAGTATCGTAATCGAAATTTATCCGCTGACTCTTCCTGAGTTAAGAACAAACTCATGGGATGAACAAGTTGAGGATTCATTGTTTCAAAATAAATTAAGAAATAAAGATTCAATTGAATTTATTCCCTCTTTTTTAATTGATAACAAAATGGTTGAAAAACAAAAGGCCTGGGAGCATTACCTTTCCTTCGGTGCTTATCCGGCTGTTTCAGATATCACACTTAGTCAGGAAAAAAAATATGTTTGGCTTCAAAACTACATTCGAACCTATCTGGAGAGAGATATTCGCGACCTGGCATCATTTCGCGATCTTGAGCCATTTATTAAATTACAGAGGTATCTTGCAGAAAATACAGCCACACTTATCAATGCCTCCGCTGTCGCCAACCAACTCGGACTATCATCAAAAACAGTCCATCGCTATATCCGTTATTTTGAGCTTAGTTACCAGTCGGTTATCTTACCAGCCTGGTCAAAAAACCATAATAAACGTTTATCCAAAATGCCAAAGATACATTACCTGGACAATGGCGTCATTCAAGCTGTTCTTCAAAAAAAAGGAGGAATCACAGGAAAAGAATTTGAAAGCCTTATTGTGGCCGAAATATATAAGCAAATAAAAACTATTGACGCTAAGGTGCATCTTTATCACTTAAGGACCTATGATGGTAAGGAAGTTGATCTGCTGATTGAAATGCCCGAATATTATTTTGCTTTCGAAATAAAAATGACCCAAAGAGTAACTAAATCTGACGCCAGAAATTTTCGTGGATTGGAAGAAATACTCAACAAACCCCTGAA
>CAZIOB010000053.1:0-37214 GCA_964540755.1 uncultured Prolixibacteraceae bacterium
AGAATATGGCATTACTACTGAATATGAAATTGCTGGTGCCGGTATTTTTATTTATGATCAGTCCGGCAAAGGCACAGATATCAATTTCCCCTACTGCCCTTTATATTCACGATGAAACAGGTATCGGATCCCTTCAGGTAGCAAATGGTCCTGATGCAGCAAGGGAAATCTCAATATCTTTCGAATTCGGATATCCGTCATCCGACACTCTGGGTAACTTAATAATGGTCTATAATGACACTACTGCAGGGAAACGGTACGGACTGGTGCATGATCTTCGTGCTTTTCCCCGCCATTTTATATTGCAGCCCGGGAGTCAGCAGATCGTCAGGATACGTATTATGCCGCGAAGGCAACTTACTGACGGCGCTTACTGGAGCAGGATGATAATCAGGTCGTCCCCTGAACCTGTTGATCCGGCAAAAGAGAATGATGACAGACCGGTAAGCACAAATATCAGTTATATATTTAAGCAAAACATTGCTCTTTTTTACCTGAAGGGAGAAACTACTACGGGCCTGAATGCCGGGGACATTAAAACTTTTGTTGAAGGAGATGAGCTTATCATTTTGGCAGCTCTTGAGCGGTCCGGCAACTGCCCGTTCAACGGAAATGTC
The DNA here is from genome assembly GCA_964540755.1 of uncultured Prolixibacteraceae bacterium. GTDB lineage: Bacteria > Bacteroidota > Bacteroidia > Bacteroidales > Prolixibacteraceae > JAAYJR01. The sequence continues at coordinate 618 of CAZIOB010000053.1, forward strand.
AGTGTCAGGTTATATGATGAAGATGATAATGAGATTATACGTCATGAGCAGACCATAGTGGTTTACTTCAGCATTCTCCGGCGTTTTCAGATAAAGCTGCCGGCAGGCGGACTCCCCCCCGGTAACTACACCCTGAAATTTACATATAAAACTTCCCGTGGTGATATATCATCCTCTGATCTTGTTCATTCTGAATCTGTGCATAAAAATGTTCCGCTGATAATAAGATAGATCTTTTTATTTCTAATGCAGTTATATCTGTCCTGGCAAAATAAAAAATCAGGTGGATTCAGAGCCCCGGCAGGATATCTAAATTGAATGACTAAAAAAAGTGTTTTCCCCTCTCTGCAATTTCCCGGTAATATTATTTTTCAGCCTGCTGATACATTGTAATGTTAATTGCAATATCCCTTCAGGTGATGAGGAGATCGTCCTTTATTTTTATTATCCTTCTGCCGGGAAATATTATATTAATGCTGTTTACAGCAGGGGAACGGTTTTTCTGCCGGTCACCGAACTTTTCAGTATTCTTTGTGTGCATTGTGAAAACGGTGGCAGACCCGGGTTACTCAAAGGCACATGGCAGGGCCGGGATAAAAAATGGTATATCGACATTGACTCATTAAAAGCATATACTGGAGAGAAGGAGATATCTTTTTCAAAAGAGGTTTTCAGGAAGGGCAGCATTGACATTTATTTGTCCCCTGCTATTTTCGAACGGCTGTTCGGATTGCGGTTTACAATTAATATGAGCACGTTGCGGCTCAGCCTGAAAAGTGACAGGCTCCTGCCTGTTGATGAGAAAGAGCTCCGTGATCGCCGGCATTTTGCTCTTGAAAAGAGGCTCAGCGGAAATCGTTATTACCCCCTCCTTTATCCACGGGAAAGGAATTTATTGAATGGTGGTATGGTTGACTATGATATCGGCATCTCCCGGATCAATGATTCACCATCATTTAATTATAATATGACAGGTGGCATTGAGCTTCTGGGAGGAGATATGAGAGGCAGTTTTTCAGGCAGTGTTACCGATGAATACACTTTTTTTCGAATGGGCAGTTTTAACTGGCGTTATGTATTTAGGCAAAATCCTTATATAACTTCTGTGGAAGCAGGAAATCTCTATACTACGGGATGTTTGAGAAGGGGTATTTCGGGGATTTCCGTCACTAATGAACCTGTCATTCCCCGGAAGGTGTTTAATACTTATGTCGTTGAAGGCAATACAGATCCCGGTTCTGAAGTAGAATTGTATATCAATAACAGACTGGCATTCTTTACTGAAGCTGGTGAGAAGGGACATTACCGGTTTAATTTTCCCCTGACTTACGGGACTGTTAAGCTTAACCTGCGGATATATAAGCCATCTGGTGAGATTATCCATAAAAATAAAAGGTTGCAGATACCATTTTCATTGCTGCCCTCGGGGATCATATCATATAATATGCAGGGCGGCTTTATAAATAAGGGAGTATGTGGGGCTGACCCTGATAATTATCTTTTACATTTTGATATAGGCCGGGGCATTTCGAAAAATTTTACTGCCAGGGTGGGGGCAGACTATTCAGGCAAAAATCTGAAACCGCTGGTATATTTGGGATTTTCAGGACTCATATATGATCAGTATCTTATTAATATGGATTATGGTCCCGGGGCATTTTTACGCCTGGGGACACGGGCCACATATGTATCGGGAAGCAGTTTGAAATTTTCATATACACGATTCGACGGAACCGGTATGTATAATCCTCTTAAAACGGAACAGGAGATAAATGCGGGATTATACATCCCATTTGTTCTTTCAGATATTAAATCGGGGATCAGGCTGGCATGTGACCATGCAGATTACATTAAAGGATATAATATAAGGTACAGGACTGGTTACAGTGCACGTATTAACAGGTATAATTTCCGGGTTGACTACAATGCCTGGTTGGTTGAAAGGCCCGGCCTGATGTATAACAACAGCTTCCTTTTTGCATTGGCAGGTTATTCGTTTCCTGGTTTGCAGCGAATCCCGGAGTTATTACAGGGATTATTCCTTACCGGCCGCATGCAATATGATGTAGCAGAGGGAAAGATCCGGTCGGCAGGAATGCAATTCTCCCAATCATTGTGTAGCAGGGGACATTTTGCTATGAATATTGACCATGATTTTATTGCAGGCATAACCAGTATGCAGGCACGCTTAACATTTAACCTGCCATCATTCAGGTCAACTACCCGTTATTCAGGATATAAAGGCAGCAGTGTTTTTAATCAGAATTTCCGGGGCTCATTCGGGTTTGATTGCGACAGCAGAAAGATTGTCCCTTCAAACAGGCATCAGGTAAGAAGAGCGGCTGTATCGGTCGTGATGTTTATTGACTCCAATGGAAATGGTTGTTTTGAAAAAGGCGAGACTATAGTTCCTTCGAAAGCTCTGCGGCTTGATCAGGCTGCAGATATGAAACCGGGCAGCAAAGGAATTTTACGCATCACTAAGTTGATGAGCTACAGGAAATATTATGCGGAAATAATTACGGAAGAACTGCCCGATCCATTGCTTGCACCCCTGTTCAGTAAATTTTCATTTGTCGCCGGCCCAAATGGCTTTAAACATATCGAAATACCTTTATATCATACAGGTATTATTGAGGGAAAAGTAACTTTTTGTGAAGAGGGGCTATGCAGGAATATCGGGGGAGTGAGACTTATAATAAGAGGATTAAACAAAAAATTTGAAAAAACTATAAGGACTTTTTCTGACGGTACCTTCTATTGCATGGGTATCCTTCCCGGGCATTATACTGTTGAAATAGATCCCTTACAGCTTGGCCTTCTGAATGCATTGAGCAGGCCCGGCAGATACAGGTTCCGAATAAAAGGAAGCCCTGAAGGCGATTTCGCGGAAAATCTGGACTTTATGATAACGGCTATCGGGGATTGATCTGGCATAATTAAAAATTCTTGTGTCGCGGCTATTATTTTTTTGATGTCAACAAAATATATACATTTTACTATTTTTTAAGGTGATAGCTATGCATATTTTTGAAATGTGTTTTTACACAAAATTAATTAAACAGCTATTTGATTTAAACTATGGTGATTTTATCACCCCTGACCTGCATTTACCTCTTGTGATGCCGGCCTCTTTGTTATTAGGGGCCGGTTTTTTTCGGGATCTGTCCATGAAATGTACATATAAGCCGGTCAGAATATCAAAATTTACTTCATATTTTTGGATAGCTCATAATGTGGTTTTATCATCACTATTTTCAATACCCGGAAGCAACAGTTGTGTTCTTTCGGGTATTTTGTTTAATGATTACTAATATTTAAAAAATAACAAGTGAAGCAAATACTTATCATTGAAGATGAAGCAGAATTACTGGAGGAGATATCGGATATCCTGAATTATGAGGGTTATCGTACGGTTAAATGTAAGAATGGAGAGGTAGGGATAAGGAAGGCAAAGGAGATATTGCCGGATCTGATTCTTTGTGATATAGTAATGAAGGGAACAAACGGATTTAATGTTCTTAAAGCATTAAAAGAAGATTGTAATACATGCCTGATACCATTTATCTATATTACGGCACTGGACGGATATAATAATATCAGGAGAGGAATGGAGTCCGGAGCAGATGATTATCTCATCAAGCCTTTTACCAGGGAAGAGCTGAAAAAAACATTGGATGCCCGTTTTTTCAAGCAGGGTATTATAGAAAACAGCATAAAAGAGATAAGGGACAGGGTGATTTATTCAATACCCCATGAATTCAGCGAGCCGCTTAATATAATAATGGGATTTAGCGATATTATAAGGAAGGATGCTGATAATATGGTCGCAGAGGATATTTCCATGATGGGCATGTCCATTTATGAGAACAGCAACAGGTTATACGAGTTAATTAAAGAGTATCTGACTTATATAGATACAGAAGTTAACATCAACTCCAAACCATTTTGTGTACAACAAGATATCACACATCTCATTGAGAAGATTGTATCAAATGTAGCCGGGCTGCATGACCGGCAAAACGACTATATCTTAGAAATAGAAAACTGCGAAATAGAAATTATTGAAGAGTGGTTCTGTTTTGCCATAAGAGAGCTTATATGTAATGCATTTAAATTTTCAAAGACAGGCCAGCCGGTATATATCGGCGCGAAGAATGACGGAGATCATTATAAATTAATTATAAGGGATGAGGGAAGGGGTTTCCCTTCGGGCAGCACCCGGAAAATAAATGCATTTGTACAATTTGAGAGGGCAATATACCAACAGCAGGGAATTGGAATGGGCTTATTCATTGCTAAGCGGATTATTGAATTACATAATGGTTCTTTGCTTATAGAAAGCGAGCCGGGAAAAGGATCTGCTGTCTTTGTTAAAATACCTTGTAAACACAGCTATTCTGACGTTAATTAGTTTTATACCTAAATTATTATTATTAAATAGCGGCCATTTAGGAATCCTGAAAATGTACACAAGACATAACAAAAATACCTTGTCATAATGACACTATCAATTCATGAATTATTAAAGCACCTGAAATCCGGAATCTTATATGAGGACATGTCGGGAAAGATAATACAAGTCAATAAATCTTTTTGCAGCCTGTTTGATATCTCTGCAACATCATCTGAGATTGAAGGAAAGGATAGCATGGATGTATGGAAGATTATCTGTAATTCAGCTGTGCATGCTGATGATTTTGACTGGTGTGTCAATGCTATGTCAGGAAGAAATAATGTTCGTAATAATGAATTAATGTTAAAAAACGGACGTGTTATCAGTTATCATTATGTCCCTGTTCAAAAAAACGGCAAATTGAAGGGCCGCTTATGGCAATACAATGATGTTACGGAAATAAGGTTTAAAGAAAAGAGATTCCGTTTAATAACTGACCTGGGCTTTTTACTGGCCTCTTCCTTAACAATGGAGGATAGTGCAAGGGCTGTTTTGGAAACTGTCAGAAATATTGAGGAGATTGATTGTGCCGGTATTTACATGATAAATAAGGATTCCGGGATGGTTGAGTTAATAATGAGCAATGGTGCGTCAGACGGGTTTTTAAAAAAAACACAAAAATATGACCCTTCGATGCAACAGTTTAAGATAGTCATGAAGGGGAAAACACTTTTCGGCCCATATAGCGAAATTATAAGTAATTCCCGCCTTTTCCGTGATGAGAACCTTTCCTGTATAGGAATTATCCCTGTTAAGGATACAAAAGGCCGGGTAACAGGATGCCTGAATGTGGCGACATCAAAACAGGAAGGCTTTGATGACGAGGTTAAATGTTCTCTTAAATATATTACTCTCAAGTTAGGTGAAACTATTGACAGGATAAAAAGCCAGAATGCATTTCTTGTCAGCTGCAATAGTTTCCAGTCGTTTTTTGAATCTATTGATAACTTTTTGTTCATTTTGGACAATAAAGGGTTTATTCTGAAATTCAATTCATTCGTTGAAACACAATTGGGTTATACTGAAGAAGAGCTTCAGGAGATGAATATCCTTGATCTGTTTTATTCCGAAATTAAGGGATTGGCATGCCCGGTTATAAATTCCGGCAATAGCGTCAGTGAAAATTTGATTGATGGCACCCTGACAGGTAAACATTGTAATAAAATACCTGTTCAGGCCAAGCTGGCACGTGGCATATGGGAGGGGAATGATGTATTGTATGTCATTTGCAGGGATATTTCTGAAAAAATAGAAGTAGAGGAAAAATTGCGAAACAGTGAGGCAAGATGGCAATTTGCCCTTGAGGGTTGTGGTGATGGCCTGTGGGATTGGAACATAAAAAACAATTCCGTTTTTTATTCTAAGCAATGGAAAAAAATGTTTGGTTATGAAGAAAATGATATACTATCCCAATCGCGGAGAGATGCTGATAAATATATTCATCCTGATGATCTTGAAAACAGGGATAAAAGATTGGACCTGCATCTTAACGGCAATTCAGCTTTATACCGCAGTGAGCACCGTATTTTATGTAAGAACCGGAGTTATAAATGGGTGCTTGTCAGGGGAAAAGTAGTTACCCGCGACAAGGACGGGAATCCTGAGAGGATAATAGGGATTACAATTGATATCGAAAAAAGGAAACAGCTCGAAAATTCCCTTAGGGATTCCTTACAAAAGGAAAAAGAATTAAATGAACTAAAATCCCTTTTTGTTTCAAAGGCATCCCATGAATTCCGCACACCCCTGTCCGTTATGCTATTTGCAGCGGAATCACTTGGTAATTACTTTGATAGTATGACAAGGGAGGCCAGGGCCAAAAAAATTAACAGAATAAAGAAAAATATCAAATTTCTGAAAAATGTTATTGAGAAGGTATTGGACCTGTCACATCTTGATTCCGGTAGAATACAATTCCGGCCTGAAAAGACCAATCTGAATGAATTCATTAAAAATATTATTACGGAAACAAGGACAATCCCCGGCATAAAGCACCAGGTAGCCTTGTCATTGCTCCGGCAGCCGGTATCTGTATTCATTGACAAACAGATGATCAGACAGGTTCTTTATAATATTTTGTCCAACAGCTTTAAATACTCCCCGGAATTGTCGGCCGTTAAGGTCAGGTTAAAAATACACAAATCGCAAGCAGTGATAAGCATCTCTGACCAGGGAATCGGGATTGCAGAAGAAGATTCGAAAAAAATATTTGAACCCTTTTTCAGGGGGTCAAATGTAGGTGATGTGAAAGGTTCAGGGCTTGGACTGGCCCTGGCAGGAAAATTTGTGGCATACAATGGCGGCGATATTAGTTTTACCAGTGGTTCATCCGGGGGCACAACATTTTTAGTTAAGCTGCGCCTTATTAATGATTCACTTTGAATTTTGCCATGTTCAAAATATGGAGTATTTTCATCGCTTCAAAATGAACAGGAAATGAAGCAGTTTTATTCTTTTATTACTTCCATATCGTTTATGGCCTTTTTACTGTTAGCCCTTGCTTTTTCCATGGCAATTGCCACCTTTGTGGAAAGCAGCTATGGTACCACGGCAGCAAGAGCGCTTATATACAATGCAATCTGGTTTGAACTTTTATGGGCGCTATTTGCCCTTAATCTTGTTGATAATATTTTCAGATATAAATTGTACACAAAAAAAAGGGTTACATTGGGGATTTTTCATTTTTCTTTTCTGGCAATTTTGGCGGGAGCGCTGTTAACACGCCATGTCAGCTACGAAGGGACAATGCAGATACGTGAGAATTCAGGGTCAAACAAGATGATCTCTTCAGATACATATTTTTATGCCCGGTATAAAGGGGAAGAGAAACAAGAGTCAGTCCGTTTTTCGGAGCTTACACCCGGACAGTTCTCAGCTGATTTTAGTCAGAATAGTGAAAATATTGAAGTGCATTCTGCCGGATTCATATCAGGGGCAGAAAAAAGAGCAGTACCTTCATCTAAAGGCACGCCAATGATTGATTTTGTCTTTGCGTCACGGGAACAGCATGGTATGAAGTCATTTATTTTTACAAAGGGTGAGGTAATGGAGGTATCAGGTATTACCACAGGATTCGAAGCAGGGAAGGAGACGGATATACGGTTCTTTACTGAAGATGATTCATTATATATGAGCTCTGATTATGTGATTAAGGGAGGTGCAATGGCCGGGCAGGAAATGGCAGAATATTTTCCCGGTGATACAATTTCTGTGCATAATATGTTTTTATACAGTGCCGGAGAATTCCGTTTTCTTGTGAGAAATTACTACCCTTCAGCTGAGATAACGGCTGTTAAGAGTTCTTCAGATACCGGGGAAGATGCTGTTATCATGCGGATCAAACAAGAACAAACAGTAAGGACTGTTCCGGTATTCGGAAGTCGGGGATTAATACCCGACACCTTTGAAGTTGTCCTGGGAAATGATACCCTTCAAATGGCATACGGAGCAAAATATATATTTTTGCCATTTAGTTTATTTCTTAAAGACTTTCATTTTGAACGCTATCCGGGATCTGATTCACCTTCATCGTTTTCGTCAGAAGTTGATATTATAAATAGCAATGATAAGCAGGCTGAAATTATTTCAATGAATGATCCGTTGCTTTATAAGGGTTATAAATTTTTTCAGTCTTCTTATGACAGGGATGAAAAAGGCACTATACTGCAGGTTAACCATGATTTATGGGGCACGTCTGTTACTTATTCTGGTTATTTATTATTGGTGGCAGGCATATTTTTGTCATTATTCAACAGGAATTCATATTTCGGGAAACTTATAAAGAGGCTCCGGGAACCGGTTGTCACTGTTGTCTCTCTTATCATTTTAACCTGCGGCATCTCTTTAAATATTTCAGCACAAAATAGCGCTACAGCGGGAATCCCGGTTATAGACAAAAAGATTGTAATCAAATTCAGTGAATTATGGGTACAGGGTATTGATGGAAGGATGGAGCCGGTGTCAACCCTTAACGGCGAAATTATCAGGAAAATCAGTAGAAAATCTTCTCTTTATGGCAAATCCCCCGACGAGATAGTTCTGGGTATGCTGGTTTATCCTGAGATGTGGCGTACAGTGCCGCTTATAAGGATGTCTGATGAAACGCTGGCAAACAGGCTCGGGATTTCCGGGAAATATATTTCTTTCAGACAGCTGTTCGATGAAAACGGAAATTATCGTTTAGCCCGGGATGTCAATGATGCCTATAATCAGAATCCTGCATTCCGGAGCCGTCTGGAAAAGGAATACATTTATCTTGATGAACGGGTAAGAATATATTTTATGGTATTCCAAAGGTCTGTTTTTCGTCTGTTCCCGACACAGGACAGAGATGACAAATGGTATTCACCGGGAGCGGCAGCGGATGAATATTCGGGAGGAGATTCTGTTTTTGTCAGGAACAGCTTTGATCAGTTGATACGGTCAGTAAGCAGACAAAATTTTGAGGAATCAGAAATGATCCTGGATGCAATAAATAATTTTCAAATCAGATATGGCAGAAATATTTTGCCTGACCCCTTGAAAAAAAGAGTAGAAATTTTATATAATAAGGTTAACCCCTTTGAAAGAATATTCCCTTTTTACCTGCTCACAGGATTTTTACTCCTGTTGGTATTGTTCATTAATATCTTTAGGTTAAAAGAGTTACCGGTATTTCTGAAAAGAATTTTTCTGATAATTATTTTCCTGATATTTATAATTCATACAGCGGGATTAACCGCACGGTGGTATATCTCCGGCCATGCACCATGGAGTAACGGGTATGAGTCAATGGTGTATGTTGCATGGGCTGTTATGCTGGCAGGACTGCTTTTTAGCCGGAGGTCATTAATGGTTCCGGGCACAGCTGCATTTTTGTCGGGAATTGCACTTTTTGTTGCCCATCTGAACTGGATGAATCCTGAAATTACCAACCTTGTACCTGTCCTGAAATCTTACTGGCTGATGTTCCATGTTTCAATAATAACGTCAAGCTATGGATTCCTGGGACTGAGTGCTTTTTTAGGCATTCTCGTAATGATACTGATCATTATAAGAAATCCAGGGAACAGACAGAGAGTTAATATTTATATCGGGCAGCTTACAACCATCAATGAAATATCAGCTATTGCAGGATTATACTGTCTTACTGTCGGCACTTTCCTGGGAGCAGTGTGGGCCAATGAAAGCTGGGGCCGTTACTGGGGATGGGATCCTAAAGAGACCTGGTCGCTTATTACCATAGTAATATATTCCTTTATCGTACATATGCGGCTTATACCTTCCCTGAAAGGAATATTCAATTATAATTTAGCTTCCATAGTGGGCTTTGGATCGGTTCTTATGACATATTTCGGTGTTAATTATTATCTCGCAGGATTGCATTCATACGGCCAGGGAGGAACAGTATCAGGATTAAATCCGCTCGTTCCGGTTATCGCTGTATTAATAGCAGCCATTATGACCGTAGCATATTTCAAAGATGTAGGATATCAAAAGTCAATTAAATAATTAATTTTTAGAATTTATTGGTCTTATTTTCGACCATATTTTATATATATTATTGATTATTAAAATATTACAGTTATTTAAAATCAATATAAATAAAAAATTTTATCAAAATCCCTGAACAAACAAAAAAAAGGCTCATTATAAATAAATTATATTTGACCTTCAGACTAAACTTTATAAAATGACTACAAAAGTTACACGTACATTTGATATCCTCGATCGTTATATCAGAGAGTTTCCAAGGAAAGATGCCCTTGGCGGCAAAAAGAATAATGAGTGGTATGTATATTCAACCCGGGAATATTACGATAAGTCTCATTACTTTGCTATGGGCCTTATGGCGCTGGGTTTAGAAAGAGGTGATAAAATAGCTACAATAACTACAAACCGTCCTGAATGGAATTTTGCCGATATGGGGATGTCAATGTCAGGTATTGTGCATGTCCCTATTTATCCGAATATCAGTGAAGATGAATACAGATATATCCTGGAGCATTCTGAATCAAAATTGCTAATTGCAGGGGATGAAAGGCTTTATAAAAAACTGTATCCCATTGCCGGGAATATTGATTTCATAAAAGATATATACACTTTTGAGGAAGTTAAAGGTGTCAGGAACTTTGAAGAGATTATAGAACTGGGAGAATCAAAAAAAGAGGCCCTGGAGGTAAAATTAAAAGAGATCAAAGATTCAATACAGCCGGAAGATTTGGTTACTCTTATATATACATCAGGCACCACAGGGGTTCCAAAAGGGGTTATGCTTTCACACAGAAATCTGGTTTCTAATTTCACAACCCATGCAAAAATGCATGAACTCGGTAAAGATCATCGTGTAATAAGCTTTCTGCCGTTGTGCCATGTTTATGAAAGAAGCGTCAATTATCATTTCCAGTATAAAGGGATGGGTATATATTATGTTGGCAGTTTAGCACAGATATTATCTGCCATTCAGGAGATTAAACCTCATATGTTTAATTCTGTCCCGCGTTTGCTGGAAAAGGTTTATGACGGATTCGTCTCTAAGGGTAAGGAATTAAAGGGCATGAAAAAGGTTATTTATTTTTGGGCTCTCCGTCTCACCAGGCATTTCGAATATAATAAAAAATACGGGTTATTTCTTAAACTGAAAATAAAGATTGCCGACAAGCTGATATATTCAAAGTGGAGGGAAGCGCTAGGCGGAAATATTGTCTATGTTGTCTCAGGCGGTGCATCCTTACAGCCCCGTATCGCCCGTACCCTGGGAATGGCCGGGATGTATAACCTTGAAGGATACGGCCTCACTGAAACATCCCCGGTAATTGCCGTTAATAATCCGGCAATAGGAGAGATGAAGATCGGTACCGTAGGTCCCGTTTTGGAGGGATTTGAGGTTAAGATAGCTGATGACGGCGAGATATTATGCAAGGGGGCAGGATTGATGATGGGTTATTATAAAGAACCGCAACTTACTGACGAAGTTATTGATAGTGAAGGCTGGTTTCATACAGGGGATATAGGGATAATGGAAGATGGAAAATATTTGAAAATCACAGACAGGAAGAAAGAGATATTTAAACTTTCGGGTGGAAAATATATTGCTCCCCAGTTGATAGAAAATAAGATCAAGACATCCAACCTGATTGAGCAGGCTATGGTTATCGGAGCCAATGAAAAATTTGCAAGCGCACTTATTGTGCCAAATTTTCCCTTGCTCCATGAATGGTGTTCCCAGCATAAAATATTATTTGAAAATAACGAGGAACTGATTAAAATACCACGTGTAATCGAAAAGATACGAAATGAGGTAAATGCCATAAATGAAACTTTAGGAGCCCACGAACAAATTAACCGGATCAGGCTGATCAGTGATGACTGGTCACCAGCAACAGGTGAATTGTCGCCTACCCTGAAGTTACGTCGTAATATTGTCACTGATAAATATCAGCACCTGATAAATGAGATATATCCGGCAGGTAAAAACTGATAAACATTTACCCGTATTTTAAACAATTTCAACAAACTTTTTGAGCATTATATTCAATTTGAAATTTATCCTTTCCGGATTATTTTATTTTGAGTTTAGTTTGACAATAACATCAAAACCACTGTGAGTTGAAGAGTTATTAAGGACAAAAAACAGGAATCTGAAAAGTTCATATTCCAGTTCAACTTCATAAGTAGCAAGACTTTTGTCCTCTATTTCCCCAAAACGCTGTTCATAGCTGACAAACAGGTCATTGGTAATATATTTGCCAACAACTACCGAGGCTTTGTCAAAATTTTCATCAGTCCTGACTTCTATATAATCAACATTAAGTTTATCTCCCAGAAAACTTGTTATTTGTGAAGATATAACAGAAGCAGCGGCTTTTTCTGCAAATCCGGATAAATCTGTGTCTCCCAAATTTTCCTGTTCCTCCATGGTCAGTTCATCCAGACTTTTTCCGAAAAGAATGTATGACAGGGCATCTCCTTCCGTGACAGGATCGCCGTCCAGTTGAAAATTTATGGAAGGCGATTCCGGTGTTCCTGTTATATCCACAGTGATGGCCTGCCTGATACGCTGGGGATTTCTAAAAGTATAGGTAGCCCTGATGTCCATTCCCGGTGTTATCTCACTTCCACCTTCAAAACTGACCGTGCCTTCATCGATGATAAATGTTTTTCCAAGAAGATCATACTGGCCGCGCACTATATCGATAGACCCGAAAAGTTCAAAAAATTCTTCATTTTTTATTAGGTCAAGTTCGCCGGAAACTTCTATACGCATATCTTCATTTTTTATCCAGCTGTTCCGCGGTATTCTTAATTGAAGTTTTCCTGTGAGATTTTCCGGGTAATCAATATCAATAGTATCTGAAGCCATTGGTTCTAATTTTTTAATATGGGAGGTGTCAACATAATTAGACATACTTTCCACCTCTCTGACCAGAATTGGTTTAGGTATATCAGGAACATACATTCTGTTCATCATGGTTAAAATAGCAGGAAGGTATATTTCTGATTGCGGAATAATAAGGTTGCCGCCATATACAAGATCACCCCTGTCTCCGCTGAGGTTAACGTCACCGCTCAACTGGATGTTAAACTGAGAATGATCAAAAAGATTGAATCTGTTAAAATTTAAATGAATTCCGGATTCGGTGACCTTCCAGTTGGGTAATCCTGATTTAAAATTGAGTTCTCCGGCACCTGTGAGTGATCCGTCACTGCTGGTTATCAGTAACGTATCCAATTTTACCCTGCCAGAAAGAAAATCGATATTCATTTCAATATGATCATAATCGATGCCATATTCCTTCATAATAAAAGATCCCTCCTTCAGAGTCAAATTACCTTCCGGAAAGGGTGATTTATAGGTCCCGCCAAGGTTTATCCCTCCTTCCAGATAACCATTTATCTCCTCTGTAACATCCAGGGAACCCAGAACAGCAAGAGGCAACCTTTCAACAATTAAATCCACTTTAATTGAATCATTGTGATCAAAGTTGAATATTACAGAATCCGGATTAACCTGCATTGGCAATGCAGCTGTAATCTCAACTTTTCCGCTGTCTTTGGGAACTATCTTAGTTCCGACTTTGAGCAGATTGTTGTTGTAATCCAGTGTTCCTCCGAAATCAGTGTAATGATAATCATTAACAGCTGCGCTGTCAACAACAAAATTAGCCTTTATTAAAGGCGCTGAATAGGTTCCTTTAAGATTCAGGTTAATATTAAGAATACCGGAAACGGGATTATCAAAACTGAACATTTCTCCTAACCGGGTAATATCAACATTTGCAATCGTCAGTCTGAAATCTTCCCTGCCACGGCGACTGATATTCCCTTCTGCTTCAATATATTGCAAAGTGTCTCCGAAATGACTTGCCATCCGGAGATTATCAATTATATAATTTACCGAATCAATTTCTACAAAGGCAGGGGCATTCTGCAATTCCCACTTCTGATCCTTGAAGGTTACAGTCCAGTCGGCCAAAACAAATTTCATTTTTTTACCAGGCTTGATCCCTGTCTCCAGTTGTGTGTTTATTTCATTACTGCTGATAATTGCTTTAATGGTTAAAGAATCAAGATCTCCTTTGGTATCAGCGGTTAGTGAATCCACTGTTAAATCTCCGGTGTTGAGATTTTCCGCATGTATCCTGGCATTAAATGAAGTATCGTCGGGAGTTAGTCTTATTTGTGAGATAAGGGAGAGATGTCCGAGAGAAATTTGCCGGTACCGGTTTCCGGACAGTTCAATTTCAGAAGTAATTTCCAGGGAACCGGCCTCTCCCTTCAGACTTGCATTCATTCTTCCCGCGGTTTCCAGTCCCTCGAGAGGTATATAAGGCTTGAATTCCTCAAGGCCATCGAATTCATACAGAAGGTTAATATATGAATTTGCCCCGGGATTACCCGGATCTGATCTGAGGGCATAATTGCCACTTGCCGCAAGTTGTGTTTTTTCTGTTAATAACCACAATGAGTCTATTATTATGTTTTCATTTTCATAATGTGCAATAGTATGTAAAGTATCAATATTAATTTGCCTGAACCGGGAATCGGATAAAACAATTTCTGCATCAGAATCAAGTTGTTCCGGATCAAACCACTCACCGCTAACGGAAGCTGTTATGTTAAGATCTGAAAACAGGCTGTCGTTACCTGTTATTACGGAAAGATTAAGATTTTTTGTTGACAGATCGGCCTGGTAAACAGGATGGTCAATGATATTTTGAATTTCAGGATATAAAATAAATTCACCAAAATTTCCTTTTCCCCTTATAAATCCACCTGCTTTGCCATCTTCCATATTTATGTCAAGAATCAGTTCATCAAGTCTTTCATTTTTTATTTCCGAATCACTAAGATCGCCTTTTATGAAAAGATTGCCCTTGTCAATACCTGTTCCTCTGCCTTTAACTGACAACCTGCCGTTTATAAGATATTGCATATCCGGATCTCCAAGCCAGTGCGACAATCTGATATTATCAAACTTACTGTTTACATTGTAAGGAAGATTATTAACTGAATCCCCGGCAAAAAATATGAAAGGATTCAGAGATCTGATATCCATGAGAATTTTTTGATCCTGATCAGTCATCTCTAATTCCAGATACACAGAATCTTTCTGCAGTCTGGAATTAATAATTATTTCAGGACTTGCAGGAATTCTGAATCCGGGAATGAAATATTCAAATTCGTTTAACTGTACTTCTGAAGTCCTGACATTTGCAGATCCTGTTACATGTGGATTGGAATCAAATTCTGCATTACCTTCAATTTGATTTTTTGCAGTTTTAATGTACAGATCGTTAAGTTCAATATAATTTGAATCTCTTTTAACGTTAAACCGGAGTTGCTCAAGTGTGATTGCGGGATTAAGAGTTACAAATGAGAAGTTCTCTATTGTTGCCGATTGCCTTTTCCCGGACCAGTGAAATTCTGCTTTGGCATTGACATTCCTTATCTGCCGGGGTATTACGGTATCCCGGACATCAGTTTTTATCCTTCCTTCGATAATTCTGAAGACCGGCAGATCAAGATCTGTTTTACTCTGTTGTATTGTATCTTTTTCCTGATCCTCTCTTTGTTTTATTATTTGCTGAAGGCTCCAAACCGAATCTTTGTTTTGTGACAGACACAGATAAGGTCTGGTAATTACTGCATAATGGATTAAAATTTTGTTATTAAGAAGAGGTCGCAGGTCATAGCCGGCATCCAGTTCCTGTATATAAATTATTGTGTCATTATCGAGTGTAACTAAAATATTCTCAAGAACCAGCCGGCTTATGAAATTACCTTCAATTTTGCCGATATTAAGATCCCCGTTGATAAATCTTTGTGACTGTTTCTCAGCAAATGAAGCTATTTGTTTTTTAACAGGCCCTGTCTGAATAAGTATCAGGGTCAGAGTCACCACTGACATGACAGTTAAAACCGTCCACAGTAAAAACCTCAATATGTATTTAAACCAATTTCTCATATGATGAAAATTATTTGTCTGTAATAGTATCATATGGAACCCGCACTGTAATCATTATCTTTTGTGTTAATTATCTTGCTCGTTTCATTTTAAAATGCTTGTCCTACACTTATAAAAAACTGAGGATTTTTTTTCTCGTTCCACAGGGGGAAACCCACGTCAAATCTTACCGGTCCTATCGGGGTCTCAATCCTGATCCCCGGTCCGGCAGCATAACCAAGATTATTCAGATTATAGTAATATGAATTTTCCCATACGTTGCCACCTTCAAAGAAAGCAGCAAGACTCAACCGCCAGAAGATATGATACCGGGCTTCAATGTTAAACTCGAAGATGCTTTTCCCTCCACGTGGGGTGCCGCTTTTGCGTTTTGGCCCCAGGTCCGAACGGCTCCAGCCCCTGACCGAGTTGCTTCCTCCCGAATAAAATCTGTCGCCGACAGGAATAAAATTACTTGTATCAGCCGAATTTATTCCGCCACCCATAATGCGGAAAGCAAGTACAACATCATTTACCTCCCTGTAATATCTGAAATCGCCCCATAACCTGGTATAACTATAATTACCGCCGAAAACATGACCGTTAAGTTTCAGTCCCACTGCAAGATTAAATCCTTTCTCCGGTGAAAAGACCGGCAGTGAATTATCGAATAACATACTCAGCAGTAATCCCGATTTATTGTAGGGAAACTTATCATCTTCAATATCAGGAAATTCTTCATCTCCCGGTTCCACTGTCTGTTCCACATTTTCCAGGTAATATGTAATCTTCCCGGTTAACCGATCGTTAAAGTGATAAGTAAAAGGAATATTTAGTCCGTATGTGCGAATCGTATATCCCGGTTCTGAGTTACTCATAATAAAGGGATTAAACGAGATAGAACTGTTCAGTCCGAAAAGCTGCGGTTGTATCCAGCGTAAATGGACTGAGTATGGTTCCAGCGCCGAATGTTTCAGATAAATATTAAGTCGCCGTGCTTTGCCAAGGAATCCTGAAAGGGTCATATCCAGAAAAGTCCTGAATTTATCCTCGGTTCCGTATCCTGCCCCGAAGCGTGTGCTTAGCCTGGGCGCTTCTTCAATATAAATACTGACAGGTATAGGGCTTCTCTGTGTTTGTGCATTTTTTTGCGGTGACAGGGAAACAATCCTGAAAAGTTGTAACCGGTATAAATTTTTTCTTGTTTCATCTAAAAGTGATTTTCTGTAGAGGTCTCCCTCCTCATATTTAAGCTGGTCCCTGATAAATTCTACCGAAACATTATCATTTCCCGAAATAGAAGTTTTACCGATATAAGATTTGGAACCTGGATTAACAGAATAATATATGTCTGTTTTATATTCTTCCGGTACCAGATTTAATTCATAATTGACATTTGTATATGCATAACCAAGATTTACAAATGACTCTTCTATTATTTCCAGGTCATCCTTAAGTGATTCATCTCTGAATCTTTCACCCTTTGTTAAATTCAGTTTACTGGTTATCTCATTCATCAGTGAATCCATATCTTTATTTCCCAAACCTCCGGCTGTCTCTATGGAAATACTGTCAATTAATACCGGCTTCCCCTCTTCAATCAGGATATCTAATTTTACTATTTCCCTTTTGTCATTTACTTTCAGCGGCTGCAGGTTGGCATTCACAAAAAGGAATCCTTCCCTCTGGTATGTCCGGGTCAGTCGTTCCATGTCCAGTTTGATAAATTCGCCGCTATAGAGGTAAGGTTCGTTATCTGTTAATAATTTCTCCGGATAAGACACCTCTTTCAGAATCATATTCTCCAAAAGGAAATCTTTGTCCAGAGTTTTATTGCCGTGGAAGTTTACCTGCCTTATCTCATAATTTTCCTGTGCATGAAGCTGGAAAGTCAAAACGCACAGGTTCAACAGGAATAAAAAGATAATTTGAAAAAAGTTTATCATAAAACATTGAAATTCCTGATTAATTAAAGTATAATTTGTTGTTTCAGATGATTAAAATTAATTATTTTCAAAGGTATAATATGTAAGTCGCATGAAATTATATCATACTCCCGGGTGATAATTTTAATAATGCTCGTTTTATTTATGAATATAAAATTTACCTTTATATTGAATTATATCAAAGCAATCATGATCATTTTCCTGATAAAGTAAATACAATAATAAATATAAAAAATAAAAACATGAAATTGTTCCTGACAAAACAAATAGCTGAGATAGACAGGTTTACTATTGAAAATGAGCCAATTTCCGATATTGATCTTATGGAGAGGGCTGCGGGACAGATAACTGACTGGCTGGTAAAACATTATTCGGCCGAGCGGAAGGTCATGGTATTTGCAGGCCCGGGAAATAACGGGGGAGACGGATTAACTGTGGCAAGACAAATGGCAGACCGGGATTTCCGGTGTGAAGTATGTCTGATAGATATGGGAAAAGATCTTAAAGGTTCACCGGCAATAAAAATGCAGAGATTAAAAGAACAGGGTAAAGTAAAACTGCACATGATCAGGGAGGGAAAAGATTTTCCCGTGACAGAATCATCAGACCTGCTGGTTGACGGTATGTTTGGCTCAGGACTGACAAGACCTCTGGAGGGGCTGTCTGCAACTGTTGTGCACCGGATCAATGAGCTTCCCAATACTGTAGTTGCAATTGATATTCCCAGCGGACTTATGGGGGAGGATAATCCGGGTAATGTAACTGACAATATTTTGAAAGCTGATTTTACACTTACATTCCAGTTCCCTAAAATAAGTTTCTTTTTTGCAGAAAACGAAAGATTTACCGGCAAATGGGAAGTACTGCCTATCGGATTGCATCCTGAGGGAATAGCCCGCACTCATTCTGATTTTTTTTACATTGAGAAAGAGGATGTCAGTAAGATTATTATCCCGCGCTCTAAATTTGCACATAAGGGTATCTTCGGGCATGCTCTGCTCATTGCAGGAGCATACGGGAAAATAGGAGCGGCTGTAATGGCATCAAAGTCTTGCCTGCGGGCAGGAACAGGATTGCTGACAACTCATGTGCCGGGAACAGGATATCCGGTTATCCAGTCAACAGTTCCCGAGGCTATGGCAAGTATTGATGCCCATGATTTTATTTTCTCCGAAGTTCCTGATTTAATGCCTTACTCGGCTATAGGTATTGGTCCCGGTTTAGGAAAAAACCACCAGACAAAGAGAGCATTTCATGAATTGATAAAAAATGCAACTGTCCCTTTAGTAATAGATGCTGACGGACTTAATATACTTTCTGAAAAAAAAGAGTGGTTGGAAGAAATTAACGGCAATGCCATACTTACCCCTCATCCCGGAGAATTTTCAAAACTTGCAGGAAGTTCCGGTAATTCTTATGAAAGAATGGAAAAGCAGAGGGAATTTGCTCATAAATATAACGTTATTGTTGTATTAAAGGGTGCATATACTACTGTTGCTATTCCGGATGGAAGATTATTTTTTAATTCAACGGGAAATCCGGGTATGGCTACTGCTGGAAGTGGCGATGTCCTTACGGGAATAATACTTGGTTTACTGGCGCAAGGATTTTCCTTGCAGGATGCAGCCACAGCCGGAATTTTCCTCCACGGGATGGCTGGTGACCTTGCTGTTTCACATAAATCTGAAATGTCACTAATTGCTACCGATATAACAGAATTTTTCGGAAATGCTGTCAGAGAGGTCTCAGAATTTGGGATACACAATAAAAATTATATTTTTAGGCCATAATAAATAAAAAAAATATGAGATTAATAATTATTATTTTAGCTACAGTGCTGGCATTCCCGGTATTCGGACAACGAAAAAGGGGAGAAGAAGATATTGCGCCGGCTTATCATGACGGAGTAATCTATTCATTGCCGAGGACAGGTTTAAGGGTTAATATCACAGCGGTAAAAGAGAATTTCGAGCCCGGGCCATACTCCTCATACGCCCGTCAGTTGTTAGGCATTAATGATGCTAAAAACAGTAAATCTGTGAAATGGTTCATTACAGATATTGACATTGAAACTTTTTCCGAACCTGATCCTGCCCAGGTATATAAGGCGCTGGGCGACATTGCCCATGCTGTAAGTCTTACACCCGACGGTCGCCTGGCCGGGATTAACAGTGATGTTGATTTATTGTCGCCCGATGTTGCAGAGGTAAACAAGTATATCGAAAAACCTGATTTAGACGACGATTTTTCTTTTGCTGATTTTAACGATTCTCCAATTTATACTGAAGGGGATTCAACCACCAATTATCGTCCCGTACGCGTAAGTGACGACGTTAAAGCTGCCGAAGCTGCTGCAAGGATACTGGAATGCCGGTTGTCGAGATTTCATATGGCTGCAGGATTAATGGATGAATTTCATCCGGATGGCAAAGCTTACCAGGTTAGCCTCGATGAACTCATTCGTATGGAAAAAAATTATATGACTCTGTTTACCGGCAGGACAACATATTCAACAAGGACTTTTTCATTTGATTTTATTCCCGCCGCCTCTTCTGAACAGGGAAGTGTTATATGCCGTTTTTCCCCTGAGAAAGGTGTATTGCCGGCAGCTGATCTTTCCGGGAAGCCTGTCACCGTTAAAGTTGAGGCTGAAAAACAATTAAATGAAAAATATTCCGGACTTTCCTCTTCCGAAGATCCTATGGCCGGAGTGAGCGGTGTTTACTACCGGTTACCGGTTACAGCCGATGTAAAGATCATTTATGACCTAAATATAATAGCATCTCTGCGTATGGTTCTGCCACAGTTTGGAGTAATAGCCCCGCTTCCTGAGGATCTGCTTATGGGGGATTACCGCATAGAGATATATCCGGAAACAGGAGCCGTTAAATCGGTGTTGAAGAAATAAACTTATTTTACCGACTTTCGAAAGTTATTAAATTAAGAAATGATAAAAATGAATGGCAGAAAGACTTTAATGGATTCGGGAACAGTGCGGTGGCTGATGCTGATTCTGGTTTCGGGACTGATGTTCAGTACTTATTGGTTTCAGGATTTTTTCTCAGGTTTGAAGGGTTTGATGGAAAGCCAGCTGGGATTTACAAGTGAAGAGTTTGGCCGGTTAATCGGATTTACCACCATTGCGAATATGTTCGGCATGATCATAGTTGGGGGTATAATCCTGGATAAGTGGGGACTGAGACTGGCAGGGCTTATCTTCGGCGGACTTGCAGCACTCGGTGCTACTATCGTTGCACTGGGATCGGCCGGTTTTTTCGGGGAGGAGCATTCCACTATGCTGACCATGATGATCATAGGCCGTATCATGTTCGGATCAGGACTGGAGGTGGTTTGTGTCGTCTGTACACGGGCCGTGGTAAAATGGTTTAAAGGTTATGAGCTGGCCCTGGCAATGGCAATAAACGTTGGATTCGGCCGGCTGGGCACGGCACTGGGAATGGCTTTGTCGGTTGAGATCGGGAATGGATTAGTTACACCTGCAATCTCTTTTGCTGCTACTTTGATTGGCCTGTCTATTATCATGTTTTTGATTTTCATGATATTTGACATCAGGCTTGACAGGCAGATAAAGTCCGGTAATGTTGAAAATAAAATTGTTGAACCTGAAAGTGAAGATTTTAAATTTTCTGATTTAGTAAAATTAATGACCAATTCTTCGTTCCTTTATATTGCATTATTGTGCGTTTCATTTTATGCGGCAGTGTTTCCCTTTATTCAATATGCACCCGACCTTCTGGTAAATAAATTTGGATTTTCATATAATCTTCCCCCCGGTGAAGGGAATATAGTTCTTTTTGGAAGTTCTACCCTTGGCAGCACTATGGTTTATATAGGATTATTTGTTTTTGGAATTGCATTTTCAATGATCCCTTCAAAAATAAGGTCAGCACCGGGAAAGTTCCTGTCTTATGTCATTATCCTCGTCATATTTTTCGTAGCTGTTTACAGCATGAAGGATACTCTTTCAATCTGGCTAAGGAACGGCCCTAAAACAGCAAGCCTTATCCCTTTGGGAACCATTTTATTCACACCGATTTTTGGTAATTATGTCGATAAAAAGGGCAAGGCTGCCTCTCTCATGATCCTGGGTTCTTTTCTTCTTATCTTTGCTCATATCTCACTTTCATTATTTAACAGCGTATTGCTTGGCTATCTTGGCCTGGTATCATTAGGTATCGCATTTTCACTGGTTCCTGCAGCCATGTGGCCTTCGGTTGCCAAAATTGTTGCCGAGAACCGTCTGGGTACTGCCTATGCTTCGATGTTTACAGTTCAAAACTGGGGCCTCGGACTGTTTTTCTGGGGAATGGGAGCCTTACTCGACCTGGCTAATAAGAATAATCTTGAAGCTATAAGGGCGGGAGAGATGGCTTACGATTATACAATTCCGATATTTATGCTCGTGATTTGCGGGATCGTTTCAATTTACCTTGCTTATTTGTTGAAAAAAGCGGATAAGAGACAAAAATATGGCCTTGAGCTTCCTTCGGGACAGACTCCCGAATAGGTTGAATAATAAAATGAATGATATATAAAAAATTAATATAATGACACAAATAAAAAATATCTCTCCGGTTGAGGTTTGGAAAATTTTCGACCAGATGTTGCAAATACCGCGTCCATCAGGGCATGAGAAGGAGATACAGGACTGGGCTGTAAACTTTGGTGAGAGTCTGGGTTTTGAGACCATTAAAGACGAAGCTGGTAATGTTATAATACGTAAAGGGGCAACTCCGGGAATGGAAAGGAGGAAAGGTGTTATTTTGCAAGGGCATCTTGATATGGTACCTCAAAAAAACAGCGATAAAAAACATGATTTTACTACTGATGCCATTGAAGCCTTTATTGAAGGCGGATGGGTTACTGCCAATGGTACTACTTTAGGGGCGGATAACGGGATAGGAGTATCTGCATCTTTGGCAGTCCTTGCTTCAGAAACCATCAAACACGGTCCTTTGGAAGTTCTTCTTACAGCTACGGAGGAGACAGGGATGAATGGAGCTAATGGAATTAAGCCGGGCATTTTGAAGGGAGAAATACTTATTAATACCGATTCAGAGGATGAAGGTGAGCTTTATGTCGGTTGTGCCGGAGGCGAGAATGTTAATGTTGTTTTTAATTATTCGGAAGAAAAAGTCCCGGAAAATTTCAAGGGTTTTAATCTTGATGTTACAGGACTGAAAGGAGGCCATTCCGGGATTGATATACCGTTGCAAAGAGGGAACGCCATTAAGATTCTGTTCCGGATACTGCATGAAGCATATGAGAAAACCGGGGTCAGGCTGTCCTGGTTAAATTGCGGAGGACTGCGTAATGCTATTCCCAGGGAAGCTTTCGGAGTTATAGCCCTGGCTGAAGATAAGGTTTCCGAATTTAAGGCCGTGGCAGAAAGAATGCAGAAAATAATCAGGGATGAGCTGTCTCTGACAGATCCCGGCCTGAAGGTATCTGTCACTGAAACCGGGATTCCGGTTTCGTTGATTGATGAAAATACACAAGTTAATTTTGTCCGTGCAGTAATAGCATGCCCTAATGGTGTCATCCGTATGAGCGACAGCATGAAGGGACTGGTGGAAACTTCCGGTAATCTGGCCATTGTCAGGTCGGATGAAAAAGATAAGGCCGTCACTGCAGCATGTCTGATTCGCAGTTCTGTAGATAGTGCCAAGGAAGAGCTGGGAGCCCGCATAAAGGCTGTTTTTGAACTGGCCGGCGCGAAAGTAGGTTTTTCGGGAAATTATCCCGGATGGAAGCCAGATATGGATTCCCCGATTCTTAAAACGATGCAAAAGATATATAAAGATAAATTTGGCAAATTGCCCGAAATAAAAGCTATTCATGCCGGATTGGAATGCGGGATACTCGGAGGGAAATATCCCCACTGGGATATGATTTCCATCGGACCCACAATACGTTACCCGCATTCACCTGACGAAAAGGTTAATATTGAAACTGTCAGAATGTTCTGGGATTTTCTTACTGCCACACTTGAAAATATTCCAGAAAAAGATTAAAGGATTATTTTTTGTGGCTGACGCCAGAATATTCATGTATTGATCATCTGAATTTCTTCGCCTTCTGTTGTGAGGTATCTGCGGAAAAGATTGGCAGTGAGACAGGCATGAATGGGGATTATCTCTATAAGGTCGCCTATGTTGAAAAGGTTGAAATTTTTTTGAGATACTTTCAGAATCCCATGCTCCTGTGAGAGGGCAGATACATAATTGCGTTCCCCGAGTAGTATTTTTTCGCCATTTTTGTTGATAACAATCCGGCCGTAAAATTTTTTGCCTGCCGAATTTGTCAGATACTCCCTTGAAAGGTGAACTGCGCCTCCGTAAATTACAATTTCATTTCTTGAAGGATGTTTAGCAACAACGGGACAGGCAACACGGATGGCAATATCTTCAACATCACATACTCCCAGATTCTGCTGCATTATGTCGTAAAAGACAAAATTTCCCGGACGAATTTCATCTATCCCGGAAAAATTTGTACACAGGGTGCATGACGGTGTATCTCCTATACTTATCCTGATTGAGGGGAACCTGTCTTTATAACGTTTTTTCAGCGAGGTTAATTTCATAAGCGCATCAAAATGATGACTGAAAATCTCGTTTGTTGATCTTGCCTTGTAGGTATGTCCGGTATGGCTTAAGAATCCTTCCACACCAAGTTTCTTATTGTTGCTGAGGATTTGTATTACTGCATCTATAAGTCCTGTTTTTGAAGGGATAATCCCGGTACGGTTGTTCCCGGTATCAATTTTAATATACACTCCTAACGGGTGTGCTGCTTTTTTTACAAGGACTGTTGCAGCTTCTTTATTCTCAACGAGGACATTAAGTTTAACATTAGCTGCTAAACGGTTAATATTATTTATTTCAAGGATATTCAAAGGAAAAGCTATGGTAATGTCATTCCAACCATTAGCAGCAAAATATTCAGCCATCATGACCGATGAGACGGTAATGGCATTTACATTATAAATCCTGAACCAGTCACCTATTACAGCCGACTGATGGGTTTTAAAATGTGGCCTGAAAACCAGGTTGTAGTCCCGGGCTTTTTGCGCCATTCGCCGGATATTCCTTAAACATATTTTTTTATCAATAATTAATGCAGGCCTGATAATTTTTCTCATTTATCTTTAATGATAATTGTCTGTCTCCTTTTTGGTCCTACGGAAGCTATAGAGACCGGTATATTTATTTCTTTTTCAATAAAACTGATATAGTTCTTCAATTCATTAGGAAACTCATTTTTATCTGTAATATTTGTAATGCCGGTATCCCATCCCGGAAGATCCACATAAACAGGTTTAATGTCATCAGTTAATTCAAAAGGAAAATGATCAATCTTTTTCCCTCCGGCCTCATATTCCACAGCAACTTTAATTGATTTGAAGCTGTCCAGTACGTCAGCTTTCATCATTATCAACTCTGTTACCCCGTTTAGCATTACTGAGTATTTGAGGGCAACCAGGTCGAGCCAGCCACATCGTCTTGGCCTGCCCGTAGTTGATCCGTATTCATTACCCTCTTCGCGAAGTTTGTCACCTGCCTCGTCATTCAGCTCAGTAGGAAATGGCCCCATGCCAACCCTTGTGCAATAAGCCTTAAAGATCCCATAAACTTTTCCTATCTTTTGAGGAGCCAGCCCGAGTCCCGTACACGCACCGGCGCAGATCGTATTTGAGCTGGTGACAAAAGGATAAGAGCCAAAGTCCACATCAAGCAGAGTGCCTTGTGCCCCTTCGGCCAGGATCGACTTGTCATTCCGGAGTAGTTCGTTTATAAAATGTTCGCTGTCAACTATCTGAAACTTTTTTATCAGTTCAATGCCTGTCTGCCATTCATCTTCACATTCATTCAATATTTTTTCATAGTCGTAATTATAGTAACTTTTCAGAAGTTGTTTATGATTATTGGTGTATTCAATATATTTTGGCCTGAAATCATTTAGCAAGTCACCAACCCGGAGGCCCTCCCTTCCTATTTTATCTTTATAAGCGGGACCTATTCCCTTCAAAGTTGATCCTATTTTTGTCTTTCCCTTTTTCTGTTCTGATGCTGCGTCAAGGACACGGTGGGTTGGAAGGATCAAATGAGCTTTCTTTGAAATGAAAAGATTTTTAGAGAGATTAACTCCCAGTTTTGTCAAAGAGTCTATCTCTTTTTTAAATATTATCGGGTCTATTACAACGCCGTTGCCTATGATATTAATTTTATTTTCTCTGAAAATGCCCGAAGGTATTGTATGCAAAATTTGTTTAATATCTTTTATTTCAAGGGTATGGCCGGCATTCGGGCCTCCCTGAAAACGTGCAATCACATCATAATGAGGTGTTAAAACATCAACAATCTTTCCTTTTCCTTCGTCGCCCCATTGCAGGCCAAGCAAAACATCTGCCTTCATCATTATTTTTTCAATTATAGTTTACAAACGAAACCGTGAAAATGCATTCAAAAAAGCGAATCATTCTCACGGCTAATTATTAATTGCCCCTAAAATTACAAATATTTTTTTGGGAATTTATAAAAATAAGGTCCGTTAATTTAATTTTATGAGCAATAAAATTTATTCTTTTGCTTTCCCGTATATATAAAGGGTATGATGAGAAAGCCTGAAATTGTTTTTAAGACAAACATCTTCGATTATTTCGCGGATTCGGGGATCGTAAAACTCCGTTACTTTTCCATTTGAAGTATCTATAAGATGGTCATGCCTTTCAGTTGCGAATGCCTTTTCAAACTGTGCTATATTTTTACCAAACTGATGTTTTACAACCAATTTGCATCTGAGCAGCAGATCAATGGTATTGTACAAAGTAGCCCGGCTTACGCGGTATTTCTTATTTTTCATTGAAATATACAATGACTCAATATCGAAATGCCCCTCTCTGGAATATATTTCATCGAGTATTGCAAATCTTTCCGGGGTTTTTCTATGTCCATTGTTTTCAAGGTATTCTGTGAATATCTTCCTTACAGTATACCTGTTTTTTTGGCTATTCATATTTAAACCAATTTTAAATAGTTCTCAAATGTATAAATTTTTTTGGATTGAGAAAAGTATATGAATTAATCGTTAAGATTACCGTCACGGAAAACCTGGTCTATTCCCCTGATTTTTTCAAGCCGGGATATAAGGTTGGCCAGATGGTGGGCATCATGGATATATAAAAACAGGTCGCCGACGAAAATGCCCTCATGTGTTTCAAACTTCACAGAACGCATATTTATATTATTCTGTTTTGAGATTACATTGGTTACTTCATTTACTATACCGATACGGTCAAACCCTTCAAGGCGGAGTCTTGTGAGATAAGACTGTTTTTTAAAACGTGTCCATTCGACTGCTACAATACGGTTTCCCTGACTCGACAGAAATTTTTCAACCTCTTTGCAGTTTTTTTTATGAATAATGATATGATCATCACTTGTACGATATCCCAGCACTTCATCACCGGGAATAGGATTACAGCATTTAGCCAGTGAATATGCGATATTATCCTGTTTTTCTTTCAGAAGGAATGGTTTGGTGTCGTCAATCCTGGTTTTAGCCTTTTTATTTTCGTCCTGGTCCCCGTCCTTTTTTTTGCGGCTGAATGTGATATTCCAGTATTTAACCAGTTTATTAGGTGATTTCCTGCCTATGATCTCATTCAGGTTCCCAAGTTCAAGAAATCCCATTCCCACCTCTGAATAAAGCTGTTCTTTATTATTAAGATTGAAGTGGGCAATAATTTTTTTAAGATTATTGGCAGTCAGGGGCGCCTTGCTCTGTTTCATAGCCATCTCAACTATCTCTTTCCCTTTTTCAATATGCTCCTTTTTTTCGAGCTTGAAGGCATTTTTAATTTTCGAACGTGCTTTTGTGGTTGTTGCAAATTTTAGCCATTCCAGTTTAGGTGATTGATTTTCAGATGTTAGTATTTCAACCTGATCCCCATTCCTGAGAACATAGCTTATAGGCACAAGTTTAAGATTGATTTTAGCCCCTATGCATTTATTCCCGAGATCAGTATGTATTTCATAAGCAAAATCAATTACTGTTGACCCCTGTGGCAGTTCTATCATATCACCGTCAGGCGTGAAAAGGTTTATCTCTGTTGCGTACAGATTCAGTTTAAAATCATCAAGAAATTCGAATGTATCGGCATCGGGTGTCCTGAGATGGTCTCTGATTCTTTCAATCCACGTATCCAGTTCATTTTCAAAACTGCGTATATCTTTATACCGGTAATGAGCTGCAAATCCGTATTCTGCAATTTCATCCATACGTTCAGTCCGTATTTGTACCTCTACCCATTTTCCCTGCGGCCCCATAACCGTTACGTGAAGTGATTCGTATCCGTTAGCCTTGGGCATTGTAATCCAGTCCCGTATCCGGTCAGGACGAGGTTTATAAATGTCAGTGACCAGTGACAATACATCAAAACACTGTCGTTTTTCTGAAATTCCCGGCTTTGCCCTGATAACGATCCTGACTGCCAGTATATCATATATCTCATTGAAAGCAACACCTTTTTTCTCCATTTTTTGCCAGATGGAATAGGTTGATTTTAAACGGTGTGTAACGGTACTGTCAATTTTTTCAGCCTTTAATTTTTCGATAATCGGACGAATAAATTCATTGACAAGGTAATTACGCTTTTCTTCCTGATTGTGAAGCATATATAATACCTTGCTGTATTCTTCGGGCTGTTTATATTTAAAACTGAGTTCTTCGAGCTCGCTTTTTATGGCATATAAACCGAGTCGATGCGCTATTGGTGCGTAAAGATACAGAGTTTCTCCCGCGATTTTTACTTTCTGGCTCGGCATCATTGAATCCATTGTCCTCATATTATGCAGCCGGTCAGCTATCTTGATCAGGATTACCCTGATATCTTCCGAAAGGGTCATCAGGATTTTTTTCAATGTCATTGCCTGGCGTGAATCAAAATCACCTGACAGTTTAGTGAGGCCGTCAACAATTCTTGCAACTTTTTCTCCAAACATGTTTTCGATGTCAGCCACTGTGTATTCGGTATCTTCAACTACATCATGGAGGATAGCTGCGCAGATGGATGTAGCTCCGAGTCCGATGTCTTTTGCAACAATACTTGCAACGGCAAGGGGATGTATAATATATGGTTCTCCCGATTTTCTTTTAATGCCGTCATGAGCTGCATTGGAAAACCGGAAAGCCTTCTCGATCCGTTTCAGGCGTTCTTCATCAAATTTATCCTTAATAACATTAAGAAAATCCTGATAACGGTCTTCAATCTGTCTTATTTCCGCTTTTGAAAAGTGCTGCACAAAGCTCCCGCCTTTATTAATTTATTATTTATTAATTCTACTAAAATAATGCCTAAGGTACTATCAGCCGGGCTCCCGTATTTCATGCTTTAAAATTATAACCGCGATCTTTTTTTGATCATCAATTGCCGGTTTGTTTTGAAACTTCTTCAATTGCTGAAGTCATGGCTGACCACAGGAACCTTTTTTTCTCGGTCAATATATTTTTTTCAAAAATACTTTTTTTGTTTGTGGTAAAAAAATCATGTAAAGCGTCAGCAACAGACCTTTCGTCCGGATTCACAACATAGCCAGTTACGTTATGGGGAATAACTTCAGGCAGTCCGCCGACATTAGTTACCAGCATAGGTTTGTTAAAATGGTATCCTATCTGGGTTACCCCGCTCTGAGTAGCATTTTTGTATGGTTGTGCAACAATGTCAGAACCACTGAAATATATTTTCACTTCGTCATCTGCAATGAAATCTGTCTTAAGAATTATTTTTTTCTGAAGTTTCAGGTTTTCTATAAGGTCCATATAAGGTTTTGGATCTGTATAGAACTCGCCTGCAACCATCAGTTTTACATCCATTTTGGATATTCTTACGTCGGCAAATGCTTTAAGGAGGATGTCGAGGCCTTTGTAATCACGTATAAATCCGAAGAACAGGACATATCTGAAGGAAGGATCCAAATTAAGTAATTTCAGAGCCCTTTCCCTGTCCATGATTTTCCCGAAATTATCAAACAGTGGGTGGGGGCACAATTTAACAGGGATTTTATCAGAAAATTTTAATACATCATTTAATACTGTTTCAGATTGTGCAACCACACCGTCAACCTTCTTCAGAAAATATCTTGTAAATATAACATCTCCCGGACGTTTTTCATGTGGAATAATATTATCTGCAATACAAATAATTTTCGTGTGCCGGTTTTTCCTGATTTGTCCGGCAATTGTACCCAGACAGGGGCCCATGAAGGGCAGCCAGTACCTCATAATCACCAGGTCAGGCTTCTCTCGTTTGATTCTCCTGCCGGTTTTCAGCCAGTTCAGTGGATTTATGGAGTTTACCGTCCGGTTTATTTTTAGATTTTCAGGAGGAGTACGTTGTGAATATTGCGTTTTGCCGGGAAACAGGACATTTGGGTACTGGACCGTGAATGTTTCTATACTGACATTATACCCTTGTTTCAAATATTCATTTGCCAGGCGTTCATTATAAGCAGCCAGTCCCCCGCGATACGGATATGCCGGGCCGATTATTTTAACCGTTTTCAAGATATTGATTTTTTAATTTCTCAGCTACAAATTTATCAATTGGGAAAGACAATTCATCAATATCCAGAAGATTAATATTTTTCCACCTGAAACTCTGGTTACCGTTTTCCATTTTTTCAAAATCAAAAGCATTTTCTGAAATCTTAAAGCGTATCGGGCATTTAAGGTCAGCCATGTAATATATACTTATAAGCTGATGTTTTTCAAAAAAGAGCGCTTCCTGGAAGAAGTCAGTTGTATAAAAATGGCGTATATTTGTAATTTCCTGTCCACCGCACTCTTCACTAAACTCCCGTTTCAGGCAATCGACGGTCCCTTCCCCGAAATGAAGCCCGCCACCCGGAAACTTTGTCATCTTCATGCCAAGCTGGAATTCATCGGTTAGCAATACTTCATGCCTGTCATTAATTACTATTCCGTAAACCCGGATGATAAAATTATCTGCTTCCCTCATAATATTTATATTAGTGGTTATTATCTGATTCCCCCGGATTGCTGAAATTAGGTTTTCTACCATCAGAACCAGTTATTTTCTAAGGTATCATAAGTACCCCGCATATTTTTCGGCCATGCTCCCGGTTGATTTTGCAACCGTGTCCGTTATATTTATATTTTCAAGATAACATGAAAGTAATAAATTTATTTTTCTGTAACTGTCTCTATGTATGAAATTATCTCTGGTATTTCATCCGGATGAAACCATTTCATAGATTTATCTTTTCTGAACCATGTGAGCTGTTTCCTCGCATACCGGCGCGTATTCCTTTTGATCAGTTCAATCGCCTTGTCCCTTGAAATTTCTCCGTCGAAGCAGGAAAAGAATTCACGGTACCCGGGAGTGTTAAGCGCGTTAAGCCCCCTTTGGCCATAAAATTTTTTTGCTTCTTCTTCCAGTCCTGCTATCACCATTTTGTCAACGCGTCTGTTTATCCTCCCGTACAATTCATCCCGCTCAAGGTTCAATCCGATTTTAATTATTTTGAAAGGCCTTTTTTTCTGTTCTTTCAACCTGAAGGAAGAATAAGGTTTCCCTGTCATTAAGGATATTTCCAGGGCACGGATGATACGTGCCGGATTCTTAAGGTCTGCCTCTCTGTAATAAGCAGGATCTGTTTGTTTTAGCATCATTCTCAGACTTTCAATGCCTTCTGTTTCCATGCGGATTTTAAGATTATTCCTGAGTTCGGTGTCAACATCAGGCATATAGTCAATGCCGCAGCAAATTGCGTTGATATATAACATAGAACCTCCAACCATAAGTACAGCAGGAAATTTAACAAATAATTTATCAAGAAGCTCAAGAGCTTCCTTTTCATAAATACTGGCATTATAATTTTCAAAAACAGAATGTGAATGGATAAAATGATGTTTTACGGAATTTAATTTTTCTTTTGAGGGAACAGCTGTGCCAATATTGAGTTCACGGTATATCTGGCGTGAATCCGCAGAAACGATCTCAGTTCCCAGTCTGCGGGCAATTTCAATTCCTGCCCTTGTTTTACCGGCCGCCGTGGGGCCGGTTACTATAATAAGATTTTTGGACATACTGCTGCAAAGTTACCCTGGTATGGCTTGTCGCTGTCAAAATAAATGATTTTAGAGCAATCTTCAAAGTTGCGGGGAATGAATATATTGCGGAGGCATAACTATTTTTTAAGAAAAGGCAAATTATCAAAAAAAAGACTGCCCAAAAAAATTGAACAGTCTGTAATTTCTTAAATACCTGCTTTACCAGGCCGGGAAAACTTAAAAGTCTTCCATTTCCCCGAAAAGTTCGTTGTAATCATCCAACACGCCAAAATCCATAAAAATCTCTTCTTCGTGAAGATTGGCAGGATTTGAATTATCCTTTTCTTCAGCAGGAACTTGTGCCGGAGCGTCGCCATGCCTACGGGCGATCAACGGTTCTTTGAGATTTTTCCCCATATCAATTCCAGTTAGTTCTATAAAAAAAGATCTGTCATTTATAAAATCAAAAGTGTAAAATAACTTTTGCCCTTTTGATTTCAATAGATCGGAAAGTTTTGTTTTCTGCATTATAAAATACACGCCACCGTCGAAACCCTGATCCAGCATTGATATCTCTTTTATTTTCATTCTTCCGTCATCTGAAAGAAAAAAAGAGGCAAGCTGGTAAGGTTCATAGCCTGTGCTATTTTGAATCAGAGCATGAAAATCAAAAAATGTATGTTCTCCATCCAGTTCTGCTTCCAGCAAAAACCTTTCTGATTCCTGTGATGTGATTTTAAAATAATATATCATAGCATTCAGATATATTTTTACTCAAATTTATAATGTATTTTTTTCAAAATGCAAGAATAAAAAATTGTATTTGTCAGATAAAATTGATAAATAAAATTATTGAGTGAATCATAATTTTTTTTTACAGCTTACAAAAAACTGATTTATAATTAATTCAGAATGAAAAAAAAATTAAGGATATTTAATTCCGGCCTCAGTTTTCAGTAAATTAAAAAATGTTAAAAAACATTAAGATGAAAAAATTATTGAACAATTACGTCATCTGTTCGTGGTAATCCATAAAAAAAAGGATGCCGTCCGTATGACATCCTTTTTATACCATATAATATATATGGTGAATTATTTTACCGAATCCATATATTCTATGAGAGCAAGAACCTTTGTTGAATAGCCCCACTCATTATCATACCAGGAAACTACTTTTACAAAATTTTCATTTAATCCGATACCTGCGCCGGCATCAAAGATGGAGGCGTGTGAATCGCCAAGAAAATCAGTAGAAACAACAGCTTCTTCAGTATATGCAAGAATACCTTTCAGTTCGCCTTCGGATGCTTTTTTCATTGCTGCACAAACTTCTTCATATGAAGCGCCTTTTTTGAGGCGGACGGTAAGGTCAACCACTGATACATTTGGCGTCGGGATGCGAAAAGCCATTCCGGTGAGCTTGCCGTTAAGTTCAGGTATCACTTTTCCGACTGCCTTGGCTGCTCCGGTAGAAGAGGGGATAATATTCTGTGATGCCCCGCGTCCTCCGCGCCAGTCTTTTTTTGACGGGCCGTCAACTGTTTTCTGGGTCGAGGTTGTGGCATGGACTGTAGTCATAAGTCCTTCGACAATGCCGAAATTATCATTCAGTACTTTGGCAACCGGTGCCAGGCAGTTTGTAGTACATGAAGCATTTGAAACGAAATCCATGTCCTTTGTGTAACTCTTTTCATTCACACCCATAACAAACATAGGGGTATCATCTTTTGAGGGCGCAGACATTACTACTTTTTTGGCTCCTGCACTAATGTGCCCCTGTGCTTTTTCTTTGGTAAGAAAGAGCCCGGTTGATTCAACAACATATTCAGCCCCTACTTCATCCCACTTCAGATCAGCAGGATTTGGTTCTGATGTGACCCTGATTTTTTGTCCGTTAACTACCAGCATACCGTTTTCAACTTTAATATCACCTTTGAAATGGCCGTGAGTTGAATCATATTTGAGCATGTAGGCAATGTAATCCACATCTATAAGGTCGTTTATACCTACCACTTCTACATTCTCTTTTTCTGTGGCGGCACGGAAAACCAACCGTCCGATGCGCCCAAAACCGTTAATTCCTATTTTAATCTTTGACATAACAGAATAATTTTAAATTTTATATTTTGTTGAAATTATTTTGTAGCTCCAGGTTTATTCCCTGAATAATAATTATATACAAATTAACTATTATTATTTTACAGATTCAAGCCGGCATATTGTTTTCATTAGGAAAAATGAATAACCTTAATGTAAATTTAATGGTCAAAAGTGAAGGATATTTCCGTTGAATTCTGTATTTTGCATATTAATAAGCTGTCATGGTAAATTTTATTTGCAGGATGGAGGCAGCAGGCAGGATGCATGCCCATATTTTCCAAACGCGAATAAGCCGGGCATTTACAGGTTTTACAGGAGCCTGCAGCAAAAATAATGATAAAAACAAATAAAATTACCGGCATTGATATAAAAAAACGGCGATTGAAGGTAGGGTTTCCGCTTTTTTGTGGATATATTTGATAACAGCCAGGAGTATTATAAGTAACTATGTTCTTCATGTTTTTTTTGATAATTCAATATTTTAACAAAAAAAATGTGGTAATATTGTTAAAAATTGAAAAAATAGAATTAAAATTGCAAAAATAAATATGTTTCGGAAGGTTATTTGCAGCCCCGGCGGATTATTAACATGTAAGCAGGCTTATTAAGACAGTTATGTTGAAAATAAAGGCGGAAAGAAAGTATATTATTAAAGATTTCTTTTGTACATTGCTGATAATTTTTATACGTTTGTAATGTTTAATATGTTTGAAAAAGACATTTTTGTCTGAAATAATGATAAAAGAGATTAAATAAATTAAAATCAATCAATTAATTAAGTTCAATTAAAAGCAAGTTGCTATGAAAAAATTTACTGAAAAATTTTTGCTCGGCGGACATGGCTTCGGCACTGTTCTTCGAAAAATTGGCTTAAGCATGGTTGCAATCCTGTTTTCTTGGGCGGTAATCGCTCAGGCAGATCCGGGTGATCCACAGGAGACCTTGCATGTTTGGGCTGAAAATGCTGATGATGATTGTTATCGTCAGGATAATTTATACGAAGTGGACATTTTGGTTAAGGACTTCGTAAAAATAGACACGTTTGTGCTCGTTTTGGATTACGATGAGCCCACAGTCTTCAGTTATGTCGATTATACCAATCTGGATCCAGTATTGGATGCGACCGGAACTTTCGACATTACTGAAACCACTTCCGGAAGGCTGCAGATAGTTTGGGACAGTAATGATGATCCTGTTAATAACGGAACCATTGAGCCAAATAATGATACAACGGTTGTTTTTACACTCCGGTTTGAGCTGGATGGGTTTCATCACAACTATGGTTCTGTCGCCATACCTGATTTCAGTATGAATCTGGAGTGGGTTAATTCCATGTGTAAGTACTGGAATCAATATCCCAGCGATGTTACCAACATTCTTACGGATATGACTTTTGACGGCTCATTGCTGGTAACACAGACAATACCGGATGTAGTTGTGGAATCCGGAATGGCCGGTTGTTCGGGAGATGCCGTGCTGGCTGTTGTTACATCTCCCGTGGGAGAAGGGTATGAATACTCTTTCAACAATGGCCCTTGGTCATCAAGCCCTGAGGCTGAGGTTATGGCGCCTTACTGTTGTAATACTGTCAGGGTAAGGCACGGGGAGTGCATCTCATATATCAGGACCTTTGAAACCGAAGCTCCGGCGCCATTAACATTTAATGTTAAAGGAACCCCGTTTAATGCCCGTTGTCCGGGCGGGGCAGGAATTATCGAGATAAATGCTTCGGGCGGAAGCAAACCTTATACTTATTATGTAATACCTGAGGGTGATTGGTACAATCAGGTTGTGGGTGATTTGGAAGACGCTATGACTAAGGAAGAAGGAATGGAAGCTGTAGCTGATTATGCTACAAGCAATAATTTAGTGGAACGTTCTCCCGGCACATATATTGTTGCCGTTCAGGATAACAATGAATGTGTAGATTTAAGGTATACCACTCTTGGCATTTGGTGGCGGGAAGCTGAGGTTGTTGATGAAAATGATCCATGGGAGGTAACGACTGATGACGAGCTTTCCAAGCTGATGCTGGATTGCTGGCTTGAGCCGGATGTAACTACAGGTGACGGAAGGATCGCTTTTGATATTTCAGGGGCTACCCCTTATGTTGATGGTTACAATATCTGGATGAATGATCAGTGGGTTGGTCGCATGTTTGAATATGACAGCGGGGTGAAGCTTATTGCAGACACTTACGATTTTCATATTACCGACTCACTCGGTTGCTGCTATGATGTTACATATAATGTTGACCAGCCCGAACCTATAACCTTCCTGGTCGATCATACCGATGCATCATGTAATGCAAATGTGGGAACAATAACAATAGATACTGAATCTATAGAAGGCGGCAGCGGCTCGCTTGATTACTGGTGGTGGATATACTCAACCGATCCGGACTTCGGCAGTGAGGCTACCGATACCATTTTGGCCTCTGACGGCGGTGTTTTCACTACTGCCGACAGCCTTCCGCCTGCCGTATATTATGTTACTGTGTTCGATTCAATCGGATGTGACGGCAAATATGTCAATGAAAACGGAGACAATGCCATTAAGGTGCTTACAACCGA
>CAZIOB010000054.1:0-21010 GCA_964540755.1 uncultured Prolixibacteraceae bacterium
TTCATACTATTAAAATTAATTATTTTTAAAGGTATAGTATAAAACTCGCATATATTTTAATAATCACCCTGGGTGTAAATATTTTACATGCTCGTTTCATAAATAAAAAATCAGTTATAACTTGCACGCATCATACATCACCTCCACCGGATGCAACGCCGTCCTTCCCGTGCCGTCCTTGATCTGGTGACGGCAGGATGTCCCTCCTGCAACAATTATTGTATCTTTGCCGGCGCTGCGTACTGCAGGAAAGAGTACCATCTCACCTATTTTCATTGAAAGGTCATAATGTTCTTTTTCATAACCAAAAGAACCTGCCATGCCACAGCAACCTGAAGGTATTTCTTTTACTGTATAATTCTCCGGCAATGAAAGCATCTTTTTTGTCGGTTCGGTGCCTGCAACTGCTTTTTGCTGACAATGGCCATGCAAAAGTATCTGTTTACGGGATTTAGTAAACTGGCCCGGTTTTATATTCCCCTTAATAATTTCAGCGGAAAAGAATTCTTCAAAGAGCAGTGCATTTTGTCCCAGCCGCATGGCCGCAGGTTGCAATTTTTTGTCAACAAGCTCAGGATATTCATCGCGAAAAGCAAGAATTGCCGAAGGCTCAATACCTATCAGGGGTGTATTCCCGGAAACTATATCTTTAAGAAGTGTTACGTTATCTGTAGCAATTTTTTTGGAGGTACGCACCAGGCCTTTAGAGAGAAAAGTGCGCCCGCTCTCCTTATGAATGGGGATTTTTACTTCATAGCCAAGTTTGGTAAGAAGTAATATTGCTTTTATGCCAATATCACTTTCGTTATAATTTGTGAATTCATCGTTAAAAAGATACACTTTGCCTTTTATGTTGCCTGCCGGGCCCGGTATTCCTGACAACGTCCATCTGTTAAGGGTAATCTTTGAAAATTGAGGCAACATTCTTTTTGTTGTAAATCCTATTATTATTTTTGCAAATGAAAGATTTATCATAATATTGGATATACCAGGAAATAAAGCAGCCAGACGGTTAAGTCTTGGGAGATATGCTATAAGCTTTGTTCTTAAAGGGATCCCGTGAATGTCGTAATAATGTTGCATAAACTCTGCTTTCAGTTTTGCCATATCCACATTGGAAGGGCATTCTCTTTTACATGCTTTGCAGGAAATGCACAAATCGAGGATATCATAGATCTCCTTCCGGCCAAAAGCGCTTTTATCACCCTCCTTATAGAAAAATTCCCGTAAAATATTTGCCCTGCCGCGAGTTGTTTTATCCTCATCACGGGTTGCCATGAAAGTGGGGCACATAGTTCCTCCGATTATTTCACTTTTCCGGCAGTCTGCCGTGCCATTGCATTTTTCTATACTTCTCAGGTAACCCCTGTTTTTTGAGAAATCAAATATCGTTTCAAAATCTGGGGTTTCCATACCCGGAATTACACGCAAATTTTCTGCAATAGGGGGTGTATCCAGAATTTTTCCGGGATTCAGGATATTTTCAGGGTCCCAGGTTTTTTTTATTTTTTTCAGGAGGCCATAATTATGGTCACCCAGAATCAACGGGATAAATTTTCCTCTTATTCTGCCATCTCCATGTTCACCACTCATTGAACCGCGATATTTTTTTACTAATTCCGCCATATCTGTCATTAGATTGTCAAACAGTTGCACATCTGACGGATCTTTAAAATTCAACAGAGGCCGGAAATGGATCTCACCGGTAGCAATATGAGCATGAAATACACTTGTAAGTTGATATCTGGCAAGAATTTTTTTAAGGTCTTTTATATATTCCGGAAGGTATTCAGGCGCCACTGCAGTATCTTCAATACCTGAAACTACTTTACGGTCACCCGGAATATTGGCAAGGAGTCCCAGTCCTGCAGTACGCACAGCCCAAACCCGCTTGATCATATCTTCGCCGGTGATAAGGGGATAGTGGTAACCAAGTCCGGCGCTGCATAAATCATTTTCCAGCGCTGCTGCTTTTTCCCTTAATTCATCTTCTGAATCAAAGGCAAACTCGATCATGAGCATAGCACCGGGATCCCCTTTAATAAAAAACCGGTTTTTTTTCTGTTCGATATTTTCTTTTGTACATTGCATGAGGATATCGTCCATTAGCTCTATCGCGCGTGGATTATGGTTCAATGCAACAAGATTTCCTTCAAGTGATTCCTCAAGAGTTTTAAAATGAGCACATACCAATCCCCTATGAGGAGGTGGCAGGGGAACCAGGTTAAGTTTTAATTTATAAGAAAAGGCTAATGTGCCTTCTGAACCGGCCAGCAGTTTGCAAAAATTGAATTTTTCATCTTTTTCTGTAAAAATTTCAGATTCAAGAAGTGAATCTATCGCATATCCCATATTGCGCCGGGTTACTTTAGGATCAGGAAAATTTTCTCTTATTGCGTCACGGTTAGCCTTATCTGAGAGTATTTCAAATATATTTTTATAGATATTCTTTTCCAGGTTATTCGGTGAGTTATTCATTATGTGATAGA
The DNA here is from genome assembly GCA_964540755.1 of uncultured Prolixibacteraceae bacterium. GTDB lineage: Bacteria > Bacteroidota > Bacteroidia > Bacteroidales > Prolixibacteraceae > JAAYJR01. The sequence goes on from CAZIOB010000054.1 coordinate 2,490, forward strand.
ATTCCTCTTTTGAGATGCCACAGAATATTGTTTCGGACCCGTCGGAAAGGATTGCTTCCACTTCCAGTATATGTTCGCGAACGCTTCCATATATAAGTGAATGGAGTCCGCATGAATTATTACCCAGCATTCCGGCGACCACACACCTGTTGGCAGTGGAAGTTTCAGGGCCAAACTGAAGCCCGTGCGGCTTAAGAAACATATTTAGCTCTTCCGGCACAACCCCTGGTTCAACAATTATCCAGTGTTCTTCCTTGTTAAATTCAAGGATGTGGTTCATATATTTGGAAATATCAACAACTATTCCTTTCCCCACAACCTGGCCAGCCAGAGAAGTGCCGCCTCCCCGGGGAATCACGGAAGTACCGTTCTCACGTGCAAAAGCTATGATCTTTTTTATGTCCTCTTTGTTTTTGGGCCGTGTTACTGCCAATGGCAATTCCCTGTATTGTGAAGCGTCGGTTGAATAAAGAATACGCTGCACCTCGTCAGTAAACAGATCGCCTTCAAGTTGCAGCCTGAGACGGGAGAAAGCATCTGGTATATTGCTCATGTGTAATAAACGATTTTTAATGCATTAATTACCGGAAAAGGTGCAAAAATAGAAGTTTTGTTCTATTGTTGCAAATTGAAAATAATACCCTCATCACATTTACCAGTGACCGGTTAAAATATTTTTTCAGGCAAGCCAGCGTCGTTCTCTCTGTGCGAGAAAGGCTGAATTAAAAACATCAAGCGCTATATTGCAATCTTCAACGATTTGGAAATCATACATCCCGACACAAATAAAGTCAGCGCCGTTCTTAAAAGCGTATTGGAAAGCATCCCGGGGATGAATTGCGCCTGCTGCAAGTATCTTAAAGGCTATCCATGGTTCTTCCAGACTATTCATGAATTCAATAGTCTCCTGCGGCTTAAAACAGAAGATATTGTCTTTATAACCTTCATCAACTGTTGTTTTTTGTTCAGGATCTACCTCGGCAGACCAGTAATGATGGTGATGAAGGGTTTTTACCCAGAAATCAGGCTTAATTCCCTGTTCAACACAGCCTTTTATTGTTTCCAGCCTGTGTCCTCCGATACCTGCGGGTTTACCGTAACTTCTTATAAGTTCAAGAGCTTTAGCAATTTCATCGAATTTTCCTTGTTTTACCAGAGTATCAGCTATGCCCCCATGGCAATACATGGCAACGGCACCGGCTTCCTCCGACAATCTGACTCCTCCTGCCAATCCTTCTTTGCCACCACCTCCACAGTCGGAAATGAATTGAATTTTCCCATCAGTTTCGTGCCAGTATTTATTGAGTATTCTTGCAAGAGCAGGATTGGTAAGTATTGTGTTAATGCCGCATTTTTCTGCCAGTTGAAAGGTCATCATCACCCGTTCGTCAGTATGATATGCTTTAACCAGTTTAGAGGCATAAATAAGATCACGTGCATGAGCCCAGCCGCCGATAAGATTTCCCCCCATAATCAGCCGGCTTAACTCAATATTGCCTAATTTGCCTTTTGGTATTTGTCCTTTAAGGTCATTAAGAGAAGCAAAATTAAAACTTTTGAGCGTAGCGCTTGAAAGGGCATCGGGATTATCAGCAAGGTATTTCTCCTCGAAACTGTCCCATTTATTTTTTTTATAAAGCGCATAAGCAAAGGCTCCCAGAAAAGGTACACTTATAAGGTCCCTTAATATTTCCCTGCGTTCCAGGGAAGTACCCTCTTTTTTATCACCGGGAACAGGAGCGCTTGCCTTCTCCTCTTTCCACCGTTTAATCAGACGGTCAACTCCATAAAAATATTTTGAGGGGAGGACTATGAAGACTACAAGTATAAAAAATTCAACAAGGTTTTTATTGACCCAGAGATAACTTCCCTCGGCAACAGCTCCGAAAGTATGGCCGGGAATGGGTGGAGAAGCAGCAAAATAAAATAGCAAAAGCAATGCTCCTGCCACTGAAGCCCAACGTACCAGGAGTCCCGTAAACAATGCAAGGCCGATAAGTATGAGCCCCCAGATATTAAGGAAGTCCACAATATTGATTATTTCGGGGGATTCAGCCATACGATTAAAAATATCAGAAAAGAACCAGGTAGAACTCATAAGATAGGTCTTGGCACTCCACACGGGATTTATCAGTTTGGCAATACCCTCATAAAGAAAATGCCACCCAACAATTATTCTTAATAAGGTAAGTGAGTAATTTCTGAATTTATTCATAGATTTTGTTTTAATATATTAATTAATGTATATGCTATGGAAAGAATATATTTCGTAATCAAATTTCGGTAAAATAAATTATTCACTATTTTAAAAGGTTGAAAATTAATTATTTATGTCATTATAGAGATAATAATTTTTTATTTTTTTTCAAAACCGGCTCATTATTATTACAAATATAAAAATTAACCGAAATTAAAGATAATCATTCAAATATTGTTTTAAAGCTTAGGCATTGTTACTAAATAACCTGAACATTTAGGCTTGTTCTTTTTGCTTTTTACTGCATTGAAATTTTTCGCCATAGCTTTGGCTATGCCTCAAAATTTTACTTTGTTAAAAACAAAAATAACTTCGCCTATTTTATTCACTATATTTCGTAACAAAGCCTTAGCCCGCTGAAGTTCCCAGGGATGTAATCCCTTGCAAATATATTCCTAAATTTTGTAAAATGATTTAAATTATTTACATTGAAAGATTTCTTAACTTTGCTGTTATGAATATAATCATTCCAAAATATTATGATCCAAAAGAAAAGCTTACATATAAAGCTGATTCCTGTGTGCCCCTCCGTCAGGCCTGGCAGAATAATGAACTTGAACTGAATGCTTTGGCCAGGGGGACATACCCGGGACAAAAATTAAAAAATGATGAACTTGAAGGATTAAAATGCATTGGTTACTGGGATATAAAAAAATTTCAAAACTGGGGATTGGAATGGCATACCAATGAAGGCATTGAAATTTGCTTTCTTGAGAACGGGAACCTGGATTTTTTATTGAAGGATAAACTTATCAATATACAGACTAACGACATTACGATTACCCGTCCCTGGATAATTCACAAACTTGGAAATCCAAATGTTAATCCGAGTAAATTATACTATCTTATTCTCGATGTCAATGTAAGGCATCCGCATCAACAATGGGAATGGCCGGACTGGATCATACTAAATCAAAAGGATATGAATGAACTGACACTGAAATTAAGACAAAGTGAGCAGCCTGTATTAAAAGCAACAAGGGAATTCAGGAATTGCTTTATTGAAATAGGCAGAGTTATTAAGCATGAAAATAATGGTAAATATGATTCAAGGATAAAAGTACTTATAAACAACTTATTTATCCTTTTGCTTGACATCCTGAATGAAGGCAATATTATCCTTGACCAGTCACTGGTTGAAAGTAAAAGGACCGTAGAGCTTTTTCTTCACTCTCTTCAGTCCTCATTAGATGAATTCTGGACAGTTGTCAAGATGGCCGAATATTGTCATCTTGGGGTTACCCGTTTTACACACTACTGCAAAGAGATTACCAACTGCTCACCCATGGAATATCTGAACTGGCTAAGAATGCGCAAGGCTGCGAAACTACTTAAAGAAGATCATGATGCCCATGTAATTGATATAGCATATATGTGTGGATTTTCCTCCAGCCAGTACTTCAATTATGCTTTTAAAAAGCATTTTAAGATGTCTCCAAACAGTTACAGAAAAGAAAAACTGCCATCATATAATCAATGACTGATTCCCGGGGTGTTACAGAGACGAATTTCACAATATAAATCCATCTGATTATTTTCTCAATTATATTCAAATTCACAGAATAAGTCAGACCGGTTTTTATGCCTGATTATCGGTAAGTTTGAAAGTTATACCGAATTATTTGGGAATGGATAGAAAGGGGGAATAATCCCCCTCTCTGATGAATATTAAAGATTTTTTATCTTTTCAACAGTACCAGCTCCTCGTATTTTTGTATCTCTTCTATATAATCGTATCCGGCAGGTACTCCTTCACTGATACACCAGTAATTCCATACAGCCCCGAAAAGCATAGTTTTCAGTTCTTCCAGCATTGCCAGCCGTTCGAAATATTTACCCGATTCTTCGTACTTAACCAGATTTTTTGTCGGCTCCAGCGCTGCAAACAGGAATGCTTTCTGTGTGGCACGCGTACCAATAACATAGGCTCCGATACGATTTATTGAAGCGTCAAAAAAATCGAGGCCAATATTTACCCTGTCAAGGAAATTATTACGCATAACTTCAGATGCTATCAACTGCACTTCTTCATTAAGAGTTACTACATGATCGGAATCCCAGCGAACAGGACGTGTAATATGCAGTAGTATTTCATCAACAAACTGAAGTACAGAAGAGATCTTATCCCCTACAACTTCTGTCGGATGAAAATGGCCGTTATCAAGGCAGATCAGCTTATTATTTTTTATTGCATATCCAAGGTAATAATCATGAGAACCCACGGTCATTGATTCAGCCCCGATGCCAAACAATTTACTCTCAATAGCATCCTTCATATGTTCCTTCGGATAACTTATTGCCATTGCCTCATCCAGGGATTTAGTCAATATAGCCCTGTAACCGTTACGATCAACCGGAGTATCTTTTGAGCCGTCAGGAATCCATGTGTTATGAATGCAGGGGGTACCAAGCTGTTTGCCAATTTCTGCGGAGATAGCACGGCATCTTTTAACATGCTCTACCCAGAATTTCCGTACTTTTTCATCTTTCGAAGATAAAGTAAAGCCACTGTCTGCCATTGGATGTGAAAAACATGTGGCGTTAAAATCCATTCCGATACCTCTTTCTTTGCACCAGTCGATCCATTTCTGAAAATGTTTCACTTCTATCTTGTCGCGATCAACAGTCTCATTCCCGAAATCACCATAACTGGCATGCAGGTTCAAACGTTGTTTGCCTGGCAATAAAGACATTACTTTATCCAGATCAGCTCTCATTTCTTCTATACTTGTAGCTTTTCCGGGATAATTTCCCGTTGCCTGAATACCACCTCCTGAAAGCTCTGAATCAGGCTTTTCAAATCCCCCTACGTCATCTGTTTGCCAGCAATGAAGAGAGATAGCCACATCTTTCATCTTGTCAATGGCAGCATCAGTATCCACGCCTATTTCAGCATATTGCTTCTTTGCAATGTCGTAAGCTTTTTTAATTAATTTTTCCTTCATAATTTTTATTTTTATTTATTAAGTAAATACTATCACTAAAATATCACTCCATATGAAACACTTCTTTTAAATTTGCGGATACCGGTGAATTATCAGGATTTGTTTTCATGATATCAGCCATATATGCCCACCATTTCCGGACAATCTCTGTCTTCCCCAGATCCTGTGATCCTTCTTCACCGGTTACTTTCTGAAAGGCAAAAAGAATATTTGTTTCTTCATCCAGGAATATGGAGTACTCGCTTATCCCTGATTCTTTCAATAATTTTTTAAGTTCAGGCCATATTTCATCATGGCGCTTTTTATATTCTTCCGTTTGTCCCTCATTTAGGTACATTTTAAAAGCTACTCTCTTCATATATTTAAATTCTTATCATTCAAAAATAAATCAATTTTGTCTGGAACCTTTTATTGTTTTAGCCGGCTCGTCAAATTCAGGAATCTTTTTAATGTTTACTTATGCAAATAAGGCATAAAACTTTTCACTTTCTTACCTGAAATTTACTACAAAAGTGGAAAGTATCAGCACAACAATACCAATGAACAAAACCACAATGGTTTTTTGGGATACACCCTTCCATTCTTTCAAAAACAGGCCCCAGATATTACTAAAGGCAATATTGAGAGCCATTAAAATACTCCATCCGTAAACGCTCATTTCCGGTGGCAGCTGACTCTTTCCCATTCCAAAGAAATGAAACTGCAGGAACCAGAGAAATCCGGCCAGGAAAGTGAAAAACAGATTATTAAGGAAAATTTTGCCAGGAACGGAAAAATAATCTTTGCCGGATCCGTTTTTTATATTCAGGTATAAACAGTAAATAAAATTAGTTGCAAATCCCCCAAGGAGAATATATATCATAGAGGGATTATTGACATATAGTGGATTGGTTCCATATCCGGCAGCAACTTCAGCTATTGGTATTGCCGCTTCAAAGCCGAAATTCATGCATGCGCTCATTATACCTGCAAGGACAGCTATGAGCAGTCCTTTTTTAAGCGCAAATTCCTTAACTGCTGCTTTCCTGTCTTCTTCAGACAATCCTTTTGATTTCAGGGCTCCGGCATACCCGATCACGGCAATTCCCGCTACACAAACAGCCACGCCTATCAGTGTCAGGATTCCGGCACGGGTGGAAAGGAGACTCTCACCTGCTACAATGGGAGGGATAAGTGTGCCAAAAGCAGCGCAAAATCCCAGCGCAATGCTTTGTCCCAGCGCTACACCAAGATACCTTATGCTCAGTCCGAATGTTAAACCGCCAACCCCCCATAACGCACCAAACATCATAGCCATCCATTTAGCCTGGGAAGGCGCTTCGGACAGGATATTCATAAGTGTTCCCCCGGGAACGGTCAGGATGGCAAAGATCCATGGAGCTATGAGCCATGCAGCTACACCCTGACTAATCCAGTAGGATTCCCATGCCCATGATTTTACTTTTTTAAAGGGAACATAAAAACTTGCGGCACCGACAGAGCCGATAGCAATCAATAAAATTCCGTAAACAGGATTCATGTCAATTTATAATTTATTATTTATTACTGATGATTTATTATTTTTCTTATCAGAATGACCCAGTCTTTATCAGGGTTATCAGGCGCCCCGGATAATTCTGTAATTTTTCCGCCTTTAACAAATTCCTTTTTCCCTTTTTGCAGATTGCCTCCGTTTCTAGGGTCATACCATCTGACCCGAAATCCCCCGTCAATGCCTTTTACGGCTGGGTCTTTCAGATTAATGCTGCCACTCCCCTCTTTAAGGTAAACAATATAAAGTTCACCTGGTATTGCCAGGCAATAATCCCGGTCAGAAACAAGTTCATCATGATTTTCAGTTTTCCGGAGAGGAATTTCATGATTTTTGAAAAAGTCCGTTAAATGACGGCACTGATCCCAGAAAAGATCCCGGGAAGCATAATCCTGACAAGTCAGGTCCGAATGGGGATGGTCATAACCAAAATACCACTCAGTACCCCATGCTCCGGCCATAAAAGCACCCCACAATCCGTTTTTCCTTGCGTTATTATGTTCCGGGTTTTCTGAATCGGTAAGTAAAGCGTTTCTTGCATCTCCCGGTTCATCAACAGCAACAGCCCATTGCTTTCCCGCTTCTTTAGAAAGATTCAGCCATTTCAGCGTATGGTCATGAACATTGCTGAAGTCAGGCCTGTTTGTCTGCAATGATACGCCGCTGTATTTTGTGTCAGGACCCAAAATATCATTGAACGGAGCACCGTTATGAATAACTATGTGGTGATTATAAGGATCAATGGTATTTATATATTCAGCTGCAGCTAAACGCTGACAAGTATTCATGGGGGGCGTGGGAGGATTTCCCCAGTCGCCGTTTTCTTCCCCTACATTCCAGTTTAATGCAAGATGATGGCCAAAGCGTGCAATCAGTTCCCGGTAATATAATTGCGTTAGCGCACCAATGGCTCCGTTGTCAAGAAGTCCCTGATTCTCAGCCTCCAGAGTTTTAAAATGAAGAAACATGCCCCTTTTATCGGCATATTCAAATACTATTTCCCACTGGTCAAGTTTTGAACAGTCGAACCTGTCCCATGTATCATAATCTACATAAGGAAAAACATTTCTGTCATCTCCGCCTATGTTATTGGTAATAAAGGAAAAAACATTCATTCCTTTTTGTGAAAGGTAATTGATTGCCCCAATGATCTCTTTTCCTTTCTCCACCTGCCATGTGGGATCACCCGGTGAAAAGTGTTTAAGGTGAGGTTCCCAGGTTTTTACCAATTCATCTTTATGACCGTCATTTTTGAAATTACCGTCAAAATCATCATATGCAAGGAAGTTTTCCGGTGCATCAGGACCGACCTTCAGAAAATACTCCCCGGTTTCGGCAAACTGCAGATAACGGCTGCCGTTATACTGCAATCTTCCTTTTGATCGCAGGTCTCTACCCTTTTTGTCCGTATCTGTAATTTCAAAACTCCCTTCAACGCCATTGAAATATTCAGCGCCTGACCCTGCATCCTGTCGAAGTCGCACAGCCAGCCAGTTACCCTTTCTGAAGCTTACTCTATATTCCCATATTCCCGTTTCATCCGGGGCAAAATGCACTCGCCATTTATTCCCTCTGATTGCAGATGTTTCGGCAGCATTGCCATCAGCAGCAAAATAACCCGGGACTTTATATGTTTTTCCTGAGTTATTATGTGTGAAAAAAACATCAAGTCGGTAATTCATGAAAGGGTTAAACTCATCAGTTTCAGAACATTCCGGTCCTTCGAAAGTCAAAGTAACTTTATGCCATTTTTTTAGCTCTCCCGAAATCTCCGGTCTGTTTTGAAGCAGCGGAGCTTTGTAAATTACTTCCCCTGATTTTATTTTTTCATTCTTCCCGTTGCAGGGATTTATGAAAGGAAGGTTGCCATTAGCAGGAAAAATCAAAGCCGGATTAAGCATTAGTATTGTTACTAATATTCCCGGGATTAAATAGTATAATAAAGAGTTTTTAATCATTGATATTTTTTTATCTTCCCGGGTGCTGGCCCCAGATTTTTCTTTTTGATTCATTGAAATCCGGATTCCTGACAGGGAATCGGGCGCCCGTATTTTCCTGCAATGTTTTCAATCCGGCTTTCAGTTCTTCCAGTTTTTCAGGATTGCTTTCTGCCAGATTATTCGATTCAGAAATATCATCTTTAATGTTATATAATTCATATGAATGATCTACCAGGTTTTCAATCAGCTTCCAATTGCCTTTCCTGATAACGCTTTTCGGCACATCGTGATGATAGACAGGATAATGCCAGAACAATGCCCGTTCTGTATCACTGTTTTTTCCCATGAGTTCAGGTAGAATATTCTTTCCGTCAAGTACTTGTTCCTCTGGTATTTTTCCGCCTGCAAGGGAGACCAGGGTCGGATAAAAATCAACACTGCTTATCAAAGCATCCGATATCTGTCCGCCTTCTATTTTTCCCGGCCATCTTACGATAAAAGGCTCACGGATACCTCCCTCATAAACTGTCCCCTTCTCAGCTCTCAGTGGTACATTTGAAGAGGCTATATAAAGCAGGGGATCATTTTCATAAATATACTGTTTGCTTTGTGCTATTAATGGAATTTCATCAAACCGGCTTACAAGTCCGCCGTTATCTGAAAAGAAAATAATAACAGTATTTTCTGCAAGTCCCAGTTCATCAAGCTTATCAAGGATACGCCCCACACTTATATCAACGCTTTCCACCATAGCTGCATAAACAGCATTACAAGGGTATCCGGCAACCTTTTCCTTCCGGAGATATTTTTCAATGAGGGCGGAATCACTGTCGAGTTGCACATGAACGTCATAATGAGCCAGGAAAAGAAAGAATGAAGTATCGCTGTTTTCCTCAAGGAAGTTTACACTCATATCTGTAAGGATAGCCGAAAGCGGCTTCTTGGGGTCGTCGATCTTATATTCAGGTTTGAAGTTGGGATTAAAAAATCCGCCTCCTTTATATTCAAAGGCGTTATCATAGCCTCTTTCTGACGGATGGTGCTCATCCTTATGTCCCAGGTGCCATTTGCCGAAATAACCTGTCTTATAACCTGCTTTCTTCATTACCTCGCCGAGGGTGATCAGATCTTCCGGCAGATGTTGGGTTCTGTTAACGGGAACGATAACTTCCTCATAAGGCCGCCAGTGGCCGGGTATAAAATCGATTACTCCAACTCTTGCAGGATATTGTCCCGACTGTATGCTGGCGCGGGTGGGTGAGCAAACCGGACAGGCAGCGTAGGCACTTGTAAAACGTATTCCCTCTTCGGCCATTCTGGTAAGGCGTGGCGCTTCATTAAAACGGTTGCCGTAAACAGGGAGGTCAGCCCAGCCCATGTCATCAGCCAGGATGAACACAATATTAGGTTTGGCTGCTTTTTTCTCTGCTGATTTATCGCATGAAGAACCAATTAAACAGAATGAAAACAAGCCATATAAAAGATATTTAACTGACATATCTCAAAATTTTACATAGAGTGAAACAAAAATTATCAGGTACATTTTTCGCATTCATACAATCCAGAATTAATATTTTTTTAAGGTCTTCTCTCTTGCTGATAATACCGACAACGTTCCTTATCTTCAATCAGTGAGATCCTATATTTAGCCAGGCGATCCTTCCTCATTTTGATGTCCTATTGAATAATCAAATTTCGATTGATATATCTCTTCAGTTTTCTGTGAAGAGTTTTTATGATCGGATCATCCTTATTATGTTGAAGACCGGAAAAACAAAACATGTGAAAATACAAATTTTTAAAAGATAATCATTAATAATCTCTATTTTTCCAGCAATTCAGGGATTAAGTTTTTTCCTATCACATTTGCCAGAGATGTTCCCTAATGGCCATTATTATTCATCATAGCAAAATATTGATATTATTTTTCAGGTATATGCTGAAAATTATTTTTAGTTTAACTAAATTATAACTCTGAAAGGAAAAGTTGTTTGAATGAAATATTTAGGCTAAAATAGAATCGTAAATAGTGTACGGTAAAACTTCAAAAGTTTTCATACAGGTTTCTGATATGAAAACCGGATAAGATGTACATTTTGAAAAATTCCTAAAGATGAAACGAACGGTTTTATGTGAGTTGTCAAAATTATTAATTAATTTATTTACAAGTAATTATAAGATTTATTAGAGTATATGAAAGTAGCAATTATAACAGGTGCATCAAAAGGCATAGGCAAAGCCATAGCATTAAGACTGGCAAAACTCAATTATAATATAGTTATTGTTGGCAGGGATAAGCAGTCATTAAAAAATCTCAAAGCTGAAATTAAGAAAGTTGGAAAAAAATGCCTGGCCATCAAGGCAGATCTAGGTCTGGAGTCTTCCCCTGCAATGATTATCAATGATACCATCCGGCATTTTGGCCAGGTTGATGTTCTTGTCAACAATGCAGGATTATCTCATTCAGGACCTATTTCCGAAACCGATATTGAAACATGGAATAAATTGTTTATTGTCAATGCCCGGGCTCCGTTTTTCCTGTGCAGGGAAGCCATACCTGTTTTGAAAAAAAGCAAGAATCCCGTTATCATAAATATCGGATCTGTTGTCAGTTTTAAGGGATATATTAATCAGTCTGTTTATTCCGCATCGAAACACGCCCTTGCAGGCTTTACCAAAGTGCTGGCAAAAGAAGTGCAGGAAGACGGAATCAGCGTGCATTTGATCTCGCCCGGCGGAGTGGACACTGAAATGGTACGAGAGATGCGTCCTGACATCGACCATGATCAATTGATACAACCTGAAGAGATCGCTGAAATTGTTGAATTCCTGGTAACCCGGAAAGGTAAAGGCACAATTGATCATTTTTATATCAGAAGAAAAAGCGGACTGGCATTTGATTGATTAATTTTCTATCTCAACAGTCACCGGTCCCAATAGTCCCGAAACATATGGCTCTTCCCCCTCCCTGATGTCATCAACCACTGTCCATGTATATCTTTCCTCTTCAGGGAGCATTTTATCCCTGATGAGTCTGTTTCTCCAGAGATTAACGACTTCAATCTCCAGATCATTTTTCCCCTGCTGTAAAATACCTGTCACACTTAAACGGTAAGGAGCGATCCAAACTCCGCCGATTTCCTTGCCGTTAAGTTTTGCTTCGGCCATTACGGCCACCTTCCCGAGATTGATATAAAAATCCTCATTTTCAGGTATTGCCGGCATATTGAAGCTTGTCCGGTAAACTGCTGTTCCCGAGTAATATTTTATCTTTTCATTCTCCGATTCCGACCAATACTTAAGAGTTGCAAATGTTTGTGTTTCAGCAGGACCAATATCTTTATTGACAAAATCAACTCTGAAAGGACTGTCAATGGTTGCAATAACTTGAAATCCCGGGAAGTTGGTCTTGTGGCCATTATTTATCATTTTATTGTCAGAATTTGTGAAAACTATAAACCAGCTTCTGTGGCCTTCCATTTTCAGAGGGACTACTGTTCTGCCGTCAGCTTCTGAATAATCTCTTAAATGACGGATCTCGCCTGTTACGGCATCCCAGAGTTGCGGTTTTAATCCTGATACACGAAACGAGGGACTTATGTCAATCTCTTTTTCCGACTGGTTAGTGATAAAATATATCTCCATTCCCGGCATTGTCCTGTGTGTCCATAATACGGGAGCATCCCCTGCATCCACATCTTTTCCGGTATCCAGCATTTCAAATACTGTTTCAAGATCATGTCCGTCCATTACCATGCCTTCACCATAATTATTGATCATTTTGCCATCAAGATATTCTCCTGACCATAATTCAGATGCCAGCTCTTTAACCTGTTCATCACATTGCGGATAATTTTGCAGACTCGGGGATTTTAATGGCTTCGGACCGAGGACCACCCCACCCTGCTCTACGAGCTGGCTAATTTTTGCCAGAACTTCAGGACGCATAGTTTTTAGCGTAGGTAATACCATTACACTATAGCTCATACCGTCAGGAAAAATAAATTTGCCGTCTTGTACAGACATGCGGTTCATTATTACCTCTGCATTGATATAATCATACGAATATCCATCGGGAATTTCCGGATCACGACCGCCCGTCATTATTGGAGCGCTTTCGCCAATAAAATAACAAACATCGGCAGCATACCGGCCTTTCTGCAACAAGTGCTGGCATCTCCTCAGATAATCGAAATAATTATCTGCCTGTCCGAACCATGTATTATGGCGGTTAAACTCAGTACTGAACCATGCATTCATTCCGGGTACCCTGTTATCATCGGGCTGCTGTATATAAAGGTGCAGCACAAAATGGTTTATTCCCTCGGTAAATGACCAGTCGCCCCGTTTTTTCAAAACTGCAGGATGCCGCAAATAAGCTTTTCCGGCAGCAGTGAATGCTTCAGCAGAGGTTCTTCCCTTTCCATATGTATGGGAAGTAGAGGAAGAAGCTTTACATTCAATATTTCCAAGAGTACCTTCATTCCAGAACTCACCTGCAATAAGACTCGATTGGCCCCCGTACATCATGAATTCGGACGGAAATCCCCAGTGTCCGTAATTCTCAAGCCATGTTTTCAGGTTATTCCTTTCGCTTTCCTCCCTGAGTCCACCGACATACTCATATGCTATATCATCAGCCACTGCACGCCTCATATCCCAGAGGAAGCGCTCCGATTCCTCAACACTTCCAACAATTCTTCCCGATAAAACTGGTAAATATTTAACAGGATCATAACCATACTTTTCCCTGAACTTATTCTCATAATCGTCAGTCCAGTTCTGCGATCCCATCTCATAACTATCAGCTATCACATATTTAAAGGCAGATTTACTCTCTTCAGGGATCCTTTTCAGTAGCTCGCCTACAAAATTATCGAAGTGGATCTTTACCAGTTCGCTGTTCATCTTATCAATTTCATAACCTCTTCCCTGTGGTGCCGATGGTGAATTCATCGTGCCCGTGGGAGTCATCCCGATCCTCATTACAATCCACTCACCTTCCGGAACATCCCAGACAAGTTGTCCCTTATCATCAACTTTACCGGAAATATCAATTACATTATTTACAAGTAAATATTTATCAGTAATATCCTCCTGTATTTCCCATACATAAGTATCCCATTCAGGAGTCGGGGTCGGATGCATTTTCCCAAGCTGTTTTTCAATATAACGATCAAGCACAGCAGCTTCAGAGATATTTATTTCTGAGAATCCGGCTTCATCCGGGTTGCCTGCAAAATCATCATAAACCAATTTAAATTTATCTGACTTTGTTTCAGGGATGGACATTGCAAGTTCACCATAGGGTATCGGACCGACATTTACGGACATATTGCTACGGTCGAATAAAAATGTGCTGATTGATTTTTCCTGTCCGTTGATCCGTGCAAAGAGTTCACAATTGCACTTCACGGGACTTGCCGGAGCGATCGTCAATTGACGTGCTGTAATCGGTTCCTTCAGTTCAAATTCAAATATGATCTCTGATTTTATTTTCGGTTCAAAATTTACTGATGTTGAAATGTTGTTATCGGTAATATTTTCAGTATTTGGTCTGACCGGAACAGTTGTAATCTTTTTTGCAAGTGTCCTTAAGTCCCTGTTCTCCGACCCGGGCATTCTGAATGCAAGAGTATGTGTATCCTGGAATTCATCCTTTGGTTTAGGTAGTAAAATTTTAACCTCTGCCGGTCCTGATACTTTTGTCTCGCTATACGTCAGATAACGCATAGCCATGTCCGGTTTGACCCAGGGACCGCCAGACTGGCTCCATCCGGGACAGTTGAATGTTCCAATATCAACTCCGATCCGGTGACCTTCAGTAACGGCATGAATCATACAATCCCACCACTCATCACTGAACAGGGGTACCCTTCCATCCACACCCGCAGGATTGATATTGCCGATCAGGGCAGCTCCGATCCCTGCTTCTTTCATGGCTTCCAGGTCTTTGGTGATACCTTCTTTTGAGATATCATCATTGATCCAGTACCAGTAGCACCAGAGAGTATTATCCTCTGCCGGAGTCCGGAAGTTTTCAATTATCGAACTGAATTTTTCATCCGGTATTTGTCCTTTATCGCCGCAAGAGAAGAGCAGTGATAAGAAAAAGACTACTTCGAATATGAGCTTAAGGAAGATTATATTTTTCATGGATTTACCGTATTTCACGTCTTCTTATACACTCCGTATTCATATATTGTGTCAAACATTGTCAGCACGTTCTCCAGAGGAGTTTCTTCCAGTATTGTATCATGACTGGCGCTGCCGATATATCCGCCGCCAGGCATCATAATATCAAGCACCTCCCGGGTTTTCAGCTTAACGCTGTCGGGATTTCCTTCGATCAGGACATGATGGGAATCAATTCCTCCGTTAAAAACTATTTTATCCCCGAATGTCTCTTTAAGTGTTCGCAAGTCCATGCCGTAACAGGAGGGCTGGATAGCCTGTAAACCATCCATCCTTGCCTCAATAAGCAACGGGATCAGCAATGCAAATCCCCCGCAGCAATGCAGCATTACTTTTAATCCATAGGAATGTCCCAGATCAACAAGCCGCTTAATATGCGGAAGCATAAACCGCCGAAATATATCATCATCGACCAATGGTCCTGTCTGACTGCCAAAATCATTTCCTATAAAGAATATATCGATAACATCGGATGCAGCATCAAATATACGGCGGCTGGATTCAAAATAATAGTCCGTTACATGTTTAAAAACCGCATCAACAAGTTCAGGCTCCAGGTGCATTTTTATCAAAAGATTTTCCATTCCAAACAAATCGATCACATCATGCCAGAATGGAGACCAGTCACCACCAAGAATTGCATATTCTTTGCCATAAACTTGTGCATCGGCTCTTACATTGGAAACATCAACATCAGCGGCATCCGGCCACGAATAATTATGAATCTGGGTGATCGTAGCATCAGCCAGCGGGTGGTTCAGAGGCTGGCCATAGCCCTGTCCCTTTCGGTCTATTCCAAAGGGCGTCCGGTAGATAACACCCGGCGGCAGAGGTCCCTGATCTTTGCTATATGTTGCAAAAACCCGGCGGAAATCATCGTGAAATCTTATCCGCAACTCTTCATCGTCAACACCCAAAGCATTTTTAGCCTTATTCCAGAATTCATCGGAAGCCCCGCACCACATTGGCACACGGTCCGGCTCCTGATGCTCAAATGTTGTCATTACTCTTTCCCTCGAGGTCATTTCCTGTTGATTATTCATACTATAAGTGAATTTGTTTAACCAATAAAAGACTAAAATAAGATATTATCTTTTATATGCAATCATTTTTATTTGCGGAAAGATTAGTTAGTAAAATATTTTTTTCCACCTTTTTTTATATGTGGAATCAATCCGAATCAAGTGAAGTATAAACTTTAACCACACTTATATCCATAAAAATCTCATTTCAATTAATTACACTTTCCCAAAATTATTATTTACGAAATAGTTGCAAATGGTTTTATCCACAAACTAATACTTCCGAATATTAAAACTCCTTCTGTATTGGAAAATTCATGAATTTGTTATATATTATTATTTTTAAAAAAAAATTACTGTTCGATTTAATATCTTTAAACTAACAATTTATAATTATGAAAAGATTTATATTCATTATTGGCCTGCTGATATGGGCAGCACTTGCTTTAACGGCACAAAATGAAAATACCCGTATCTATACCGTATTCCTCAATGAAGGATACTTAAGAACCGGAGGTCCGGCAGAAAATCCCGTGACGAACAATGATCTGTTAAGTAAACTTCAAAACCATTTCAGTGAAATTGATTTTATTTCCAGGGATTTAACAGAATCCAACATTTCCCGTGAATCAATACTGGAAGAACTGAAAAAAACTAAAGGCGACCTTGACGGTGTGCTTATTTTTGGCAATTTGCGACAATATGATATGGCATTCAGCGGATTACCAACCATTGTCGTTTATAACCTCTGGGCATGGGATCAAAGTCCGTACAAACTTTTTGCCACCGGAGGTGATGTAAAGGAAAGTATTATGGTGGGAGGCCCTGATTATAAAAAAATGAACGGGAAAGTGATAACAGCACAACTCGACCGTCGCCAGGTATGTGATCATGAGGACTCAGAAGCTATGTTTAAAGATCTCACAGATAAAATTAACCTGATCCATGCCATCAAAAAATTGAAAGAATCCAGGATACTGTCTGTTTCGCCTCACTATTTCATCGCGCAAGTGGATTACCAGGGAGATCGCAATAAACGTTTACCGGACGATTATAATGAAATCCTGATTAATAAAGTTAAGGAGAAATTCGGTGTAGAGATCATCAGGGCAACGCCGGAGGAATTTTATGAAGCCTATCGCCAGGCCGATGAAGAGGAAGCCACAAAGGAAGCTGAAAAGTGGATCAGAGAGGCTACAGGGGTTCATGCTGCAAAATCCGAGATCATAAAAACAGCACGTGCTTACCTGGCCTTTGATGCCTTAAGAAGGAAATACAATTGCAATGCTGTCTCGACTCACATGAGATCTGTCACAGGCAGTGGCAAACCGGAAGACATTTTCTTTCCCGGGCTGGGACTTGAGTGTGGTTTTAAAACCAGGGGCATAATGGCTGTTTGTCAGGATTACCCGCATATTCTTATTACCCAGTTGCTGGGATATTTCATTACGGGGCGTCCCAGTATGCTCGGCGACCTGATGATAGATACCCATAATTCACTCGATATCCTTTTGCACTGTGGTACACCTATAAATCCATACGGGGATGAGAGAAGAGTGCCCTATGTAATAAAAACACATGCTGAAAGTCCTCTCCGGGATACCCGCGAACCCGGATCAGGAACAGGAATGCAGGTCATGTGGCCGACCGGCGAGCCGGTTACCGTTTGGAAAGTTTATCCTTTACTGGACAAAATAGGATATCATACAGGCACCCTTGTGGATGGGTACTCCCTGTTCAGGAATTATGAAAACCTGGTTTGCCGAAATAAAATAATTATTAAAGTAGATGATGCCAAAACCGTCCGGGATCACTATTTCGCTGATGCATATGGCATCCACAGAGCTGCAACCATCGGAAACCTCGAAGAAACCATAAGGAATCTGGCTGTGCTTTTGGGACTTGAAGTAATGGATGAAGATGCACCTTTGAAAAAATAATGAATCTGACTGCACCTTCTTAAATTAGTGAGATCATGATTCTCTGTCCCGGGCAATGTCATCCCGCGTGTTAGCGAAGGAAGTTCAAGGGATATCAAGGATTTTATGAAACATTTTAATGAAATGAAACCATTTTCATTTATAGTTATTCTTGTTTTAGGGATTGTTATATCAGGCATGATGTGGCAGGATCCTTTTTTGTCAATTGAAGATCAGGGCAGGCCGGTTATAAAGTTTGAAACGACTACACTGGACCTGGGAGAAATTTCATACGGTTCGGAAGGATCCTGCTGGTTTGTTTTAAAAAATACAGGAAAATCACCTCTTATTATTACCAGTGTAATGACAACCTGTGACTGTTCAGCCTCTTCCTGGCCAAAAAAGCCGGTATATCCCGATCAAACAGACAGTATCGGTGTTATTTACAACACACATAATTCCGGATTTTTCTCAAAAACACTCGATGTTCATTCCAATGCGAAAAATTCACCAACTGTCCTTACAATAAAAGGAAGAATTGTGAAGGAACCCTGAGATGTGTGGATTTGATACGATTTAGTGCATTTTAACGGTGGCTGAATGTGTCGACGGCGAATTCATAATTTCCGGCTTCAATATCCAAAATAAATAATCCATCTTCCTCTATGTCAGCGGTCAAACCACTTTTTTCGGATAATTTATTTCCTCTGAT
>CAZIOB010000055.1:0-15354 GCA_964540755.1 uncultured Prolixibacteraceae bacterium
GATAACGGCCAGTTGTAATCAACACTTTCGGCGATATCACTAAAGCTGGTAAGAGCATTTTTCAGAGATACTTTTGTGACAGCATCTGAAAGGAGGGCTGCGAATGTTGCCGGAACAGACCCCCACCCTTTCCCGGCAAGGTGTATCGTTTCATGGCCGCAGGATTGGAGCCAGTTGAGTACACGGAGAATATCAAAAGTTTTTTGTCCCACATAAGGATAATCGAACATAATGCTGTGTCCCGCATAAAAATAGTCATTACCATAAGGCTGAAAAAAGTCGTCACCGCAGGTATTTGGTTTTGACTCTCCTATTCCTCTTACATCACAGGCGAAGATGGCAGAATCAGCCTCATTAGTGATTATTTCCTTCAGGAAGGACTCTTCACGCAGATCATTGTCTGCTGAATGATGGGAAATGTATAAAACAGCTTTTTTAGTGCCGGCAGGCGGGCGCGAATAGAGAGGATCATCATTCAGTCGGTAAACGGCAATATGAATATTTGGTTCGGTTTCTACCAAATAGACTGCAGCATGTTTTTTCGGATAATCACGGTTATTGACCGGCCGCAAAATCCGGTAGTATGGCACACCACTGTAATCAGCAATTTTTAATGTACTTTTTACAGCCTGTTTCAGTTCGGCACCACTGATATTTCTTCGTTCTTTTCTGAGCTTTGCAGATTTATTGTTTGTAAATGAATATATAGTGCGGGGATTGAATTCAGCTACCTGTCCTTTTTCCGTGCACAAGAGAGTTTCATCCTTTTCCAGGTTAATTTCCGGTTCTTTGTTTGTGTCTGATATTTTCGTGATGTTGTTGAAAAGGCCGTACATTGCTTCACGGTTATGTTGTGAATAGCCATGATAATCAGGGCCTATAAATAGTTGGATATTCTTTTCCGCTCCAAGTAGCCTGTAAATGTTTTTCAGTCTGCCGAATGTTTTCTCCAATCCCCTTGCATCAAAATAATCCTTTTCCTGTCCGAGTAAAATAACCGGTTTCGGCGCCATAGCCGCAATAAAATCGGTATGGTCCAGTCCCATAGCAAGAGCACGTGGCGGATACTGTTCCGTATCTGCCGGCAGTTCATTATCCAGGTTATTCCTGAAAGTGGTCACAAAGCAACTTGGAGCTGCCATTGTAAAACGCCGTTCAACGCCACACAGCCAGGTTGATTGGGTGCCGCCCCCGGAATTGCCTGTCAGTCCCAAATGTTTCGGATCAACCTCAGGCCTGGTAAGAAGATAATCAAGAGCCCTGATACCGTCCCATACAAACCACGTCCACAGTGCATCACCGGTCAGTATCATCTGGTTGCCTGCATAAAGATGTTCCATAACGCCAATGCCATGACGCGGTTTCAGATTCTCATCAGTATATTGCAGCCTTTCTCCCTGTCCCACAGGATCAAAGATAAGAACAACATAACCCTGTTTAGCAAGCCCCTGGGCAAACGACTGATACTTTTCTTCTGCTTTCCCGTTGGCGCTATGTCCGCAAGTACCTATCACCCCTGGTGAAGGGCCTCTCCTGTTTTTAGGGACATAAAGATTTGCAGTAACAGGATAATCAGGCCGACTGTCGAAAATTACATTCTCTATGTTATATGTATCGCGGTTAATAACTTTTGTGATCCTTGGATTTAAAGGTGTCTTTTCAGGCATTGGGCCAAAACATTCCCGGATTTTACGTTGCACCTCCTGTACATACTTTTCTGCGTCTCTTCGTGAGCGCAATGCCGTACGTTTTTTGTCAGCTTTCTCCTCTACCTCCCGGATTCGTTCGACAAAATATTCCTGAACCATCCGGGGAAAACGATTCAAAGGTGTAAGTGAGGGGTCCTGCGACCCGCCCTGTATATTCTTCATGGCTTTGGCAGCCTGACTGTCATGCGTGGAAAAAGGCCCTCCGGCAAAACCTGTCCCGGCAAAGCCTGCCCCAGTTAATCCGGCAATTTTTAGAAAATCTCTGCGGTTATTTTTCATATAATTAAAATTAATTATTTTCAAATGCATAATATGGAACTTGCATATGTATCAATCATGCTATCGGCTGATTTTACAATCATGCTTGTTTCATAATTTTTAACTCTGAAATGAATATTGAAGCACTTACATAAAGCTTTTGGTATATTACCTAAAAACCTAATAACCTATCCCTGCTACTTTTAAAAATCTGCCGGGACAAATGCTTTGCAGATCATTTTTTCCAAAGTATTCCGAATATACGCAATTATTATAATATGGAAAATTTATTTAGCTGATATTGGCCTTTCCCGAAAGAAAAAAGATTAACCGGCTTTCTATATTTTGTAATGATTAAGATATTCTGATATTAATAATAAAACGAATCACCCGCAGCTAACTCAATATTGAAATTAATTAACTTTGTTTGTGTAATTTTCATGCGGACTTTTTCTCGCTACTTTAAAAAAACTGTACCTGTAATGAGAAAAATTTTTCGCCTAAGAGTTCGAATTCGTTTAATTATAAATGAGTCTATATGGAAGAAGTTGCTAAACTTTATATCGGGGCTATCAATCCCTTTGCATTGACGGAAGTGTTAACAGGCAGAAAAATTGACTGGACGAAGAGAAAATCGTTCGATCTGTTAGAAGATACTCTTGAAACTGATTACTCTGAACTTTTCGATATGAGGTATAACTCACCGCTTTATGCCGGATTAAAAATAAATGACAGGAATATGGCCGAACCTGTTGACAAGGCTGAAATTACTGTCCGCGGTGATAATGATACGGAAACCCCTGATCTTTCCGGTTTAAAAAATCTTGACGACTTAAAAAGACTGGGTGTAAATGATGTTGAAACAAAAAAGATCCGTTCGGTGATTTTATCGAGAGGTATTTTAAATGTTAAACTTGAACTACCTGAAATGGATAAAACTTTATCCAAAACGAGGTTGAGCAAAATGCTGGCGGACATAGTTATGCCATCCGTTTCCCCGGATGATACTGTACCGGATAATACATCATGGAAGGTTTTTGTTGATTTTTCCAGGGGAACAATTGAATACTCGGAGCCTGTCCAGGGCGCCTTAGGCAATTCATATTTTATTGCAGCTCTTATGGCTGTTGCATGGGCAAATCCTTTTCTGGTACTGCGTAAAAATCATTCAACCGGAGGTACCAGTAAGTTAAATTCTATTCAGTTCTATTCAAAAGGGGGTGAGAAAGATGCTCCATCCAAAAGAGTTGAAGTATCAGATAAAATTTTGATCAATACTTTAAATAATTTGCCTGTTTATTGCAGGTCAAGCAATGGAGATGAAATGTATCCCGCTCTATATGAAAAAGCTTATGCAAAATGGATTTCAAAGACCGGTTCAGACAGGCCTGATATAACGAAAACAGCATTTGGTGATCCTGTAAAAGCAACGGCTCAGTTAAATAATAAAAATCCGCAATATTACCTTACTGCAAGCAGGACAGGAGACGAGCTTTACAGCATAGTCCGCAGCAATTCAATGAGTTATAAGACTATTCATCCAATGACAGCATGGACTTATGCCTCTCATGAAGATTATACCGGCATCAATATTGCAGGAAATCATGCTTACACTGTTTTGGGATGGGCATTTAAGAATACTAAAAAGTATATTGTATTGCGCAATCCCTGGGGAATTACAGAACCTGAAGGATTTAACACAAATCAGGGGGTTTTTTCATCTTTTGATAAAAGTTTCTGGATGCCTGTCAATACAATAGGGAAAGAAGGGGTTTTTGCTGTTGAGATTAATGCTTTCCAGGATCTTTTTGCCGGCATAGGAGTGGCGAAGTAGAGAATAATTTTTAAAAACAGCGATTATTCAGAAAATGTTTTTTATTTTTAATCCTGTAACTTAAATTATTGTTTGTCAATATTTTTAAGAATCTGCTTAAGATAGTTCACCTGTGCTTACTTACTGGTCAAAATGTGAGTGTTCTATTTTTTAATGGCCATTTATTCGACGGGTTAGCTGTTTTTTTGAACTGAACGCAGGACTTTTTATGATGATGTAATATTTACTAAATATTGATATGTGTTAAAGAAGGAATTAAGAAAACAAGGTGATTTTCTCTTCCGTTACAGGGGTTATCTTCCATTGATAATACTTTTTGCCGGACTTGCTGTTTATATATTTTCAAATATGAAAGATGCAGCAATAGGGCATGAATTCACGGAAGGGTATTATTTATTTGTCTGCTTGCTGATTTCAATTATCGGACAAATTATTCGCATTATTACCGTAGGATATACTCCTGCTAATACCTCAGGAAGAAATACCCGTGAACAGGTAGCAGATAAGATAAATATGACGGGCATCTATTCTGTGGTGAGACATCCTCTTTATCTTGGGAATTTTCTTATATGGCTGGGACTGGCAATGCTGACAGAAGACTTGTGGTTTATAATCGCTTTCATTTTTTTGTTCTGGGTCTATTATGAAAGAATAATGTATGCCGAAGAGGTTTTTTTGCAGGAAAAATTCGGAAGTCCTTATGAAATATGGGCTGAAAAAACTCCTGCATTCATTCCTTCCTTTAAAAATTACGTAAGGCAGGACCTGGACTTTAGTTGGAAAAAAATACTGAAAAAAGAAAAGAATGGTATTGCCGGCATTTTTGTTATCTTCTTTATTTTTAATTTTACAGGCCATGCTATTTATGAAGGAAGACTGACATTAGTTGTTAATTTCTGGTTCTATGCTGCCGCCATATCTCTGATTTTTTATTTTATAATGAAATATCTTAAGAGAAAAACAAAGGTTTTGGATGAAGAAGGCCGGTGAATTTAATCACAAATTTTCAATGAAATAGTTGCTCACCTTTTCCATCAGATGAATTCTGTCCTTTCCCCTTACATTATGGGGATGAGTAGGATAAGTAAAAAAATCGACCTGCTTATTCTGTCTGATACATTCACGCAGGAATTTCATACTGTGCTGCATGACCACTACATCATCCTGTGTGCCTTGTATAAGCATAAGCTTTCCCCTGAGTTCCGGGACAAGGCTGGTCATGTTTGTTTTTTTATAGCCTTCAGGATTATCTTGAGGAGTATCCATGTATCGTTCTCCGTACATTACTTCATATAAACTCCAGTCTGTAACAGGCCCTCCTGCAACAGCCACTTTAAAAGTTTCAGGATAGCGCAGCATCAGGTTGAGCGTCATGAAGCCCCCGTAGCTCCATCCGTGCACTCCTATGCGTTCTTTATCAACATAGGACAGTGATTTCAAAAATTCAATACCTTTCATCTGGTCCTTTGTTTCAATAATCCCCAGCTGCCTGAATATGGCTGTTTCAAAATCCTTGCCCCTGTTGCTTGTGCCCCTGTTATCCATTGTAAAACATATAAATCCTTTTGATGCCATATAGTATTGCCACCACCTGGCGCTGTTGAGCCAGTCTTTTGTGACAAGTTGAGAATGAGGGCCGCCATAAACATAAACAATAACAGGGTATTTTTTTGCCGGATCAAAATCAACCGGCAATATTATCCGTCCTGTCAGGCTTGTCTTGCCATCCGCAGCAATCAGAGGCACGAGCTGGTTTTTCCCCAGAGTATAGTCATCAAGAGGGTCGGGTGAATTATGGATATTCCTCAGAATATTACCATCTGAAGAGATTAAGTTTGTTTGAGAGGGAATATCCGGAGCCCTGAATTCGTCGATAATATAATTACCGTCAGGACTTACAAGTCCGCTATGAATACCAGCTGTATTGCTGATTTTTGTGATCTTCCCCGATTTTATTGATACCCGGTAAAGATGATTTTCAAGATAATTTTCTTTATTGGCTTCGATAAATACATATTTTTCTGCAGGGTCAAATCCTGCAACTTTGGAAATCTCCCATTCACCGCTGGTTATCTGTTTAATAAGTTTTCCCTTGATATTGTATTTGTAAAGGTGCAACCATCCGTCATTGCGGCTTAAACAGTAAAATTCATTTTCACGAACTTTTGAAAATATTACAGGATGCTGAGGCTCAATGTATTCATCATCTTTTTCATCCAGGATAGTGTTGATTTTTTTTCCTGAGCTTATGTCATAATAATTAAGCTTCAGATGATCCTGATCCCTGTTCAGTTCGGCAATGACGATATATTTTTCGTCGGGTGACCAGCAAATGTTGGTCAGGTAATGATCCAGAGGTTCTCCGGTTTGCAGAAAAACAGTTTTACCGGATGCAATATTGTAAACACCTGTTGTAACGTGATGGCTTTTCATCCCTGCCATGGGATATTTTACCGGTCTATATTCTGCCATCCGGTTCATATAATCCACAAGGGGATAATCCCCCACCATGCTTTCGTCCATTCTGTAAAAAGCAATATAATTACCTTCCGGTGAGTTAAATATACCTTTTGAAATACCGAATTCATTGCGGTGGACAGTTTTACCGTTTACAATGCCGTTTCCACCGTCATTTGTTATTTGTCTGGTCTTTTTTGTATTTATGTCATACAGAAAAAGATCATCATTTATCGTAAAGGAAAAGAACATACCCTCTTCACTGAAATTCACATTTTCAGAGCTGTCCGGGAGTTCAATCCGGTATTCTGTACTTTTTTCTTCAATATTTAGTATGGTATAAATATTTTTATGATGCAACATTAATAGCCCATCTTTGGTCCAGGAATGTTCAGGGAAATAATTGAGGCCTTCCTCAGTTTTCAAGATCCTGTTCAGCAGTGACAGGCTTACAAAACGAGCAGCGGCTTTCATTCCCGCATCTTCAATCCAAAGTGTATCGTTCCTCAAATATGAAAAAGTATTCTCATTTTTCCATGACAGCCCTCTTAACGTTTGCGGGTTCAAATAGGAATAGCGTCCCAACACTGCATCTTCAAGTGACATTTCCTTTTTCTGTGCAAAGGAGGCTAATGCCCATAAAACCAAAAAGATAATGAAAATATTTTTTTTCATGTCTTTGAAATTTTTTAATTATTTGTGAATAAACTAATTAAATATTTGAAAACATATGGCACCCTGTCTTACTGTCGTCTGACAGACAAGGTGATTCGTTCCTCACTCTAACATAAATTTTAATCATTCTTTTTTGTGAAACGAGTCACGCAATGTTTCCAGTTAATACAAATTTTTTTTTGACGGGTTCTATCTCATACATTTGAAAATCATTAATTATGATGAGATTAAATTTTGAATGATGAAAATTTATCTTCGTTTCATTAACATGATTATTTAATCATTATATAAACGAAATTTATCTGTCCAATTAACTATCCCGCCTGTTTGAAAACAGTTAATTTAAATTTGCTAAAATAGTCATAAGCATTGATTTGAGAAATAATTTTTATCATATGATTCTGATTATGTGGTTTTTTGTTGAATTTGCCATTTATACTTTATTTTTACAGCTAAAATATTTATGTCGGAAAGAAGAAATATAACAGTCATTTTTCTTGTCACTCTTATCGGTGTAATGGGTGTTGCAAGCATCACACCCGCATTCCCGGCTATTATTGATCATTTTGGTATTTCTGCTGAAAAGGTGGCATTACTGATTACTGTTTTCACTTTACCGGGCATTCTTTTAACGCCTGTAGTCGGAGTATTGGCCGACCGTTGGGGAAGAAAAATCATTCTGTTGCCCTCGCTGTTTCTTTTCGGCATCGCAGGGATGAGCTGTTTTTTTGTCAATGACTGGGAAATTCTGCTCTTATCGCGTTTCTTCCAGGGTGTGGGAGCTGCCTCTCTGGGAGCATTGAATGTTACACTGATCGGTGATCTGTTTACAGGTGAAAAACGGGTGGCTATTATGGGTTACAATGCGAGTGTATTAAGTGTAGGCACTGCAATATATCCGGCAGTCGGAGGCGCACTGGCAATGGCCGGATGGCAATATCCCTTTCTTCTGACTTTCCTTGCAATACCTGCGGGCCTGCTGGTAATTTTCTGCCTTAATAATCCGGAACCAAAAGAACCGCAAAATTTAAAAGAATACCTGTCAAGGACATGGAAGAACATTAATAAAACTTCAGTATGGGGATTATTCATAATAAATGTATTGCTTTTCATCATTCTCTACGGATCATATCTTTCCTATTTCCCCCTGTTGATGGTTGAACGCCTTGATGCTACATCTCTACAGATAGGCCTGTTAATGTCAGGATTTTCAGTAGTAACAGCAACCACATCTTCTCAGCTGAAAAGGATCAACCGTTTGTTAAAAAATAAAAGCAAGATTTACCTGAGCATATCTCTTTATATTATTTCAATGCTCATTTTATCCAGAGCAGGCGAATGGTGGCAACTTGTTATTCCTGTAATTACATTTGGCATGGCTCACGGACTCCTGATCCCTGTTATTCAGACCCTCCTGGTAGGATTTGCACCTCTTAACGAGCGGGCAGGATTTATGTCAATCAACAGCATGATATTACGGCTTGGCCAAACTATCGGTCCCGTGTTGATAGCTCTTTTTTATTTTTTTAACGGAACTGAAGGTGCTTTTCTTGGAGGAGCCCTGGTTGCATTAATAATGATGATCATTGCGTTTTTCATGGTAAGGGTATGATCAATCCCTTATCATGGTATTCATATATCAAAACGACTCCCTTAATATAAGTGAAGTAGATAATGTTGTTGCTATCTTCTGTTTATTTTTCACAAATCCGGCAGCAAGCTTGCCCATAAGTTCAAAGTCAGCCGAAATAACGGAAATGCCACCTTCGGCTATCTGTTTCATAGGTGTATCGTTATATGAGAGTATCCCTATGTCAGTCCCCGGCCTGAGATTTTTTTTCCGGCATGATTTGATTACTTCCACGAGGTCGGCATCACGAATTACAAACCATGCCTGTCCCCTGTCCACCTGGTATCCGGATACGTTTTTAACCAACCGGAATTTTATTTTATTTTTTATGCAGAATTCTCTGACAGCTATGGTAGTTTCAACAGGATGAGGAGTTTCGGCTTTATTATAAACCATTATCAGTTTATCATATTTTTTCAGCCTGTCAAGTCCCTCCTGCAGACAGTTCTTTACTGCACCGCTAAAATCCTGGGTGAGAAAATTAAAATTACTATCCGATGGTTTACCCATATCAAGAATCAGCAGCTTGTTGGGATCAATTTTTTTCAGGACGGGAGCTATATCACCGTTATCTATATTCATTGTGATATAGATGCTGTATCTTCCCAAACTGTTCATTATCAGCTGATCGAATACCTCCCTGTTATAATGATGGAATAAAAGATCAACAGAATATGCCTTGGAAAGATTCTTTCTGAAAGATTTATAAAGCTGTTCCTTAAAAGCGCTGAAGTCATCAAGCAACATGAAAATTCTGAAAGATTCTCTTGCCACAAAGTAACCCTTTTGCGGAAAAGATTCAATAACATTCCTTTCTTTTAGAATATTATACGCCTTAAAGATTGTATCTCGTGAATATCCTGTTTTTTCGCTCATTTGGTTTACAGATGGCAAAACTTCTCCTTTTTTAAGGAGGCCATTACTGATTGCTTCTGTAATGGTATGTACCAAATGTTGAATTTTTGTTTGTCCTGCCGGTTCCGTTATTTCAAATTTTATAGCTGACAATTACTTTTTTTCTGTTAGTTTATTGATTCATAAAATGCGCCGGACGGTTATAGTGAAAGATAAAAACTCCCGTTATAACCGTCAGGCGTCATTTATTATGATTTACCTATACTTCAAAATTATTTGTACAGTGGTCCGAAATTTTTGCATGCGCGATAATCCGATCCCTCTTTATCCTCTCCGAAGGCGCTCCATGCACTTGGCCTGAAGATCAGACCTTCATCAACATTATGCATGCTTACCGGAATTCTCAGAATCGACGCCAATGTAATCAGGTCGGCCCCTATATGTCCGTAACTTATAGCTCCGTGGTTAGCCCCCCAGTTAGCCATAACAGAATAGGCATCCTTAAATGCACCTTTACCTGTCAGTCTGGGTACAAACCATGTTGTAGGCCATGTCGGGTCGGTACGGTTATTAAGGACTTTATGTATATCTTCATCAAGATCCACTGAATAACCTTCTGCAATCTGGAGGAATGGCCCGAGGCCTTTAGCCAGATTCAACCGTGACATGGTAACAGGCATCTTAGCTGTTGTTTTAAACTGGCTGGAGAAGCCCCCGCCTCTGAAATATTCACGGTTGGCAGCACAGAATCTTGTATTCTCAAGGCATCTCTTTATATCTTCATCTGTTACATTCCAATATGGTTTCATTAACTGATTCCCTTCCGCATCCAGTTGTTGGCCTGTTGCATCAAGAGTTGTAGCCCCGGAGTTAAGCAGGTGTATAAGCCCGTCTTTTGCTATGCCTGTAAGAGATTTACCTGTAACGCGTAAAACAGCTTCAGGACTCCAGTAAGTGCGTACATCAGAGAAAATCTGAGCGGTATTGCTTAGAAGATGTCCGAACAGCATAGGCACTGCATTAAGACTGTCATTTTCAGTTGCAAAAACAAAAGCTTCCCTTATTCCATTCCAGTCGAATGATGTGTTAAGCATAACCTCTGCAAAATCTCCGTTAGGAAGATAATCTGTCCACTGCCTCTGTCCCTGGAATCCTCCTGCAATAGCATTTCTGCCATGCGATTCTTCACCAAATCCCGCATCTTTAAGTTTCGGATTGCCGATCATCAGGTCACGGAAGATCAGGGTCATTTTTACTACAGTTTCCCATTCTTTGTCTTTTTGCTCTCTGTCTGCCTGAATGGCAGCAGGATTGCGATCTTCTCCCTCTTTGCAGTTTTCCCTGGTCCATGCAATTGCCTTTTTAAATTCTTCTTTATCGTAAATGCCTTCATCAATGCGGCGTATGACTTCAGTCATGTCAACAAATTCCGTCCGCATGCCAAGATATTCCTGGAAGAAATCAGGATTGACCATTGATCCGGCAATTCCCATGGATGTATATCCTAAAGAGAGATAAGATTTACCTTTTATTTGGGCAGCTGCCAGGGCAGCTTTAACAAAACGGATAATTTTTACTTTAACCTCTTCGGGAATATTTGTATCGCCTGCATCCTGAACATCCCGTCCGTATATTCCAAAGGCGGGCAATCCTTTTTGGGTATAACCTGCCAAAGCAGCAGCGAGATAAACTGCTCCGGGCCTTTCAGTGCCGTTAAATCCCCATACTGCTTTTGGAACTAAGGGATTAGCATCCATTACTTCAGTCCCGTAGCACCAGGCAGGTGTTACAGTAAGTGACACTCCTACCCCCTCTCTTTCAAATTTATCGGCACACATAGCTGCCTCTGCAACACCGCCGATAGTTGTATCCGCAATTACGCACTCCACTTTTTCCCCATTGGGAAACCGCAGGTTCTCTTCAATGAGGCTGGCAGCTGCTTTTGCTAAATTCATAGTTTGTACTTCGAGAGATTCACGCACTCCCTTTTCACGCCCGTCAATTACAGGGCGAATTCCTACTTTAGGTAATCTTCCTATTAATCTGTTCGCCATTTTAAATTATTTTAAGTTAATATGTATATATCTAATTATCTTTATATTGAACCTAAAAATCTAAAATGAAAATCTATTACAGCTCTACATTGCACGCCACTATTGGAAATGCTCATTGCAAAGTTTTTCACCGTAGCGATGGCTACGCTTTCAAAACTTTTTATTGTGCTTCCTAATATTAACGCACACTGTAGAACTTCATGACGATTTCACTTTAGATATTTAGGTAATATATTTTCTTATTCTTAAAATAAAACTAATTGATATATCTCACAGGATTTTTATTCTGAGCCGCTAATTCCTATCATAAAGGAAGCAAGGATCAGGATCACCAGTGACAGCCCCATAATAATGTAAACCTTTACCGACGCTCCTTTCCATTCTCCCCTGATAAGGCCCCATACCGAAGCAAATCCAATTGTCAGCGCCATCAGTATTCCCCATGAAGTGAATGTAAAAGGGCCCATTTTACTTTTTCCCATACCATAGAATATAAACTGGCTGAACCATAAAAATCCCCCCAGCAGTCCAAATGCGTAATTCAACATCAGTGTCTTATTATTGGGAGCATTAGCATAATCTTTATAAGATTTATTTTTAATTCCAAGAAATCCGCACCAGATTATAGTAGTAACCAGTGTTCCCATGAGAAGGACAATATAGACAGGCATCATTGAGAAGAGCGGATCTGTGCCATGTTCCTCAGCTATAGCAAGAATGGGCAGTCCCTGTTCAAATCCGAGCGACATAGCCGAACCTGCTATTCCTACCAGCAGGGAAGCTAATATTCCCTTAATCAGGTCAAACTCACCAATGCTTTCCTGTTTTTTTTCGTTTGATACAGACTTATCCTTCAAAATACCTGCCCAGGCTGAAAAGGCTATACCTAAAGCTGCGACAAAAATACCGGCAATCAGCAGTCCGCCACCGGAAGATTCAATCATGACTTTTAATCTTCCGTCAATAATTGGCGGGATAAGAGTGCCTATTCCAAGCATCAAACCAAGGGAAAGTGCATAACCAAGAGAAAGGCCAAGATAACGTAAAGCTAACCCAAAACTCAGATTACCAATACCATAAACAGCTCCAAGCAGAAAAACCAGGAATAAAGTTATTGCCGGAGTTGATTTGATAACAGTCCACCAATCAGTTGCAAAAATAAAACAGGCGAGCAGAGGAAATATGACATAAGCCCCGATGCTGTATATCATCCAGTAAGTTTCCCACTTCCAGTTTTTAATCCGCCCAAAGGGAACAGCAAAGCTACCCGAAGCGAAAGCTCCGGTAGCGATCAGTAAAATTCCAAACAGGATATTAAAGCTCATACTTAATTTTATTTGATAATTTTAATTTAGTTATAAATAAAGTTCCAAAATTTATTCTTAATTATTAATCATCATTTAAATGGAAATATTGCTGTCAAATATATAAAATAACTCATATAAAAACAGCTGTTTCCGGCTTAACACCGGTAAAAATACGAAGAAAGAACAAATAATAATCAGATCAACCCGGTTTATTATTGAACAAAATCGATTCTGTTTCTGCTCAAAAAATTGCATCTACAGATGGCGTTTCAACAAGTTTTTCCCTGAAATCAGACAGTCTTTAAAAAAGACATTCTAAATTATATGAATAGGTATTCTGTTTTCGTGACATAATTTTTTTTTAAAAAAACATATTTTAGCCGCGATCCTTATCGAAAGAAATAAAATAACCTGATTTTTCATATAATTCCGGGTTGAATTATAAATAAAATATGGTTAATAGGGTTAATTCCTTATCTCATCAAAAATTATTATTTCTTCTGAAAAACTGCCAGAGTGACTAATAGATCAAAAAAAGATACGTTTTGTACTGAAAAAAGTAATCTATTTTTTATATTTAAAAATTCTACAGATATAAATTTAACTTAAATAAAATTAATCATGGAAAGAAGAAAATTTATCAAGAATCTGGGATCCACCGGAGTTGCATTAACAGTTATACCAGGTATTGCTGTTTCGGGAATTGGACACACTGCACCAAGCGACAAGCTGAATATTGCCGGAATAGGAGTCGGCGGCAAAGGGAAAGTCAACTTAAAAAATATGGTCAATCAAAATATTGTGGCTTTGTGTGATATAGACTGGGATTACGCTAAACCTGTATTCGATGCTTATCCCAAAGCCAAAAAATTCAAAGACTTCAGAAAGATGCTGGAAAAGCAAAATGACATTGATGCGGTTGTTATAGCCACACCTGACCATACTCATACTCTTACGGCAGCCGCTGCCATGGAGCTGGGTAAACATGTTTACCTTCAGAAACCACTGACACATACAATCTGGGAATCACGTTACCTGACTGAATTAGCCAAAAAGACAGGTGTTGTAACACAGATGGGAAATGAAGGCCATTCCAACGATGAAGTTTATGAAGTTGCCGAAATAGTTCAAAGCGGCTGTCTTGGTACAATCAGGGAAGCCCATGTATGGACAAACAGGCCTATCTGGCGGCAGGGTATGCCCAAACCGGCAGATGAGGTAAAAGTTCCAAAAACTCTGGATTGGGATCTCTTTATTGGCCCTGCCAAAATGCGCCCGTATAATCCGGAATACCATCCCTGGGTTTGGAGAGGCTGGTGGAATTTTGGGACCGGCGCCCTTGGTGATATGGGCTGCCATCTTCTTGATGTTCCCAATTATGCATTAAAACTGGGACACCCTGTAGCTTTTCAGGCCAGTTCTTCACTGGTTAACACAGAAAGTGCACCGGTTTCTGCACAAGTTAGTTACCTTTTCCCTGCAAGGAAAAATTTACCATACCTCGCCCTTCCGGAATTAGAGTTAACATGGTATGACGGCGGATTAATGCCTGCCCGACCCTATGACCTGCCAAATGACGCCCCCATGAATCCCGGAGGTGGTTTTCTTTTTATCGGATCAAAGGCAACATTAATTGCAGAAAGTTACGGCAACAAGTGGAAAGTGTATGAAGACGGGAAAGAAGTTATTCCTGAAACTAAAGTCGATTTAGGACGAATTCCCGATAGTCCGGAAGGAGGAGGAAGACATGAAATGCATTTCGTGAATGCATGCAAGAATGGCGGTTCGCCGGCATCAAACTTTGATTATGCAGGCCCATTTAATGAAATGGTTGTAATGGGAAACCTGGCTGTCAGGATGCAATCTCTTGGTAAAACCCTGATGTGGGATAGTGAAAATATGATAATTACCAATATCGGCGCTGATGAGAAAATAAGGACCACACAATTGCTTCCTTACTCAGACGATATTGTAACCAGAAAAGTTGACAGGGAATCAAAGGTGCCTGTTGAATGGAATGCACTTGAAATGTCCAGGGAGTGGATTAAGCACGACTATCAAAACGGCTGGAAGTTATAAAATCATTAGCCGTTCTTATCATATCTGTTTTTTAATAATGCTTCCCGGAGGATTCCGTCCTGATTATAAAAACATTGAACATTCAACACATTTTTTTCGTTTAATAAATAGATTTGAAGTAACATTAATTGGATGTATCTTCATATATAGCTTTTAATAGCCTGAAATTACTTTAATACTTATTTGAAAGGCTGCTTCAGAATTTGAGAATAAATTTAATCTCAAAGTTTCTCTAAAAGAATTTAAATTCATGTTCTTTAAATCATGTGATTTTCAAATTTAGAATGAATTAATATCATTTTTATACATAACTAAGTGGAATCGTCATGAAGACCTATATGTACATTAAAATTGGAAAGCGCAATTAATTTCACTTTAGACATTTTAGTTATATTTAAAACAAGATTTGATTCTACAAAAAAGAATTAAAAAAATGAAAGCTCTTTTTCGCATATCCTTATTGATCACTGCCCTGACCCTGGCTTCTTTTTCCTGC
>CAZIOB010000056.1:0-9152 GCA_964540755.1 uncultured Prolixibacteraceae bacterium
GTGACGGTCAAAATAGTTGAACCAAAAACGAATAAAATTATCCTGAATTTCATAACGAACCGCCTGTGTTCCTTCTTTCGAAAAAACAGGCAGCTGGCGAACGATGATTTTATAATCTTCGATAAGTCTTTTCAATTGGCCGCCAATACTTTTATTCCCCAATATTGATTCAATTTTGGGTTGTGTATTAATTCCGCCTGAAATGGCACTTAAAATTGAAAAATAGGTGGCGTAATTTTTCCCAAATTCTTCAATTAGAAGATACTTGCCTTCTTCAGTAAAAGATGAGTTTTCGCGCACCATAAATTCAATCATCCCGTCAACATTGAGCTTGCCATTATCGCAAAACAGTTCGATGTATTTGGGGATACCTCCGGTAAAAGTGTAGAAGGCCAGTAAATCATCGTTAATGTATTCAGGATAATAATCATGCATGATTTCTTTCAGTGTCTTTATATCGAATGCAGATAATTTAATAATATTATCTGCCCTGCCAAATAACGGTTCTTTTGAATTCTGAAATATCTTTTGCATTAAAGAATATACAGAACCGCTGATTATTAAATTCATGCGGGTGCGTTTTCTGTAACTGTCCCAAATATTTTGCATATCGCTGAAAACAGCTTCATTGACGTTGTAAAATTCCTGAAATTCGTCGATAACAAGATTAAAGGAACGTTGTGTAGCCAGTTGCATAAGGAATTGAAACAAAGACCTGAATGATTGAATCCCTTCCGGCACATAAGTATCCAATGAACCGGCAATAACAGGAACAAATTCCGTGCAAAGTGTCGCTTCATTTTTCCGGCCAACAAATAAATAAACAGTCGGGGTATTTTCAACAGATTTCATCACAAGGCTTGTTTTGCCAATCCTTCTTCTCCCGGTAACCACTGTCATCCGCGAAAAATCATTGAAAGAAAGATTTTGTATTCTTTTCAATTCATCCAGCTCACTTTCCCTGTTATAAAACTTCATTTCTATGTTAATTGTTTTATTACATCCGCAACAGTTACGACCGTAACAAAGATAATAATTTAGTTTGTCAAAACAATTCACGATGGTACCCAATTAATAAAAGCGACCAAAAAATCCCATCAGTTGCCCAACGGATGATTTTTTTTAAGCACAAACATCAAACAATATTCAAATGTTCCGCTTTTTCTGTGTTCAGAGATTGCAGATAAAGTTCCTGAATTCAAAGGATTAATCAAGCTTTTACCGCAAGGTAAAAGTCCCTGCCGGACTGGCACAAGAGTTTTTGTATTACAAAAACACATCTTGCATTCCCCTCTTCGTTGATTGTTCCCTGCCTGATTTCATGGCCTGTTTTTCAAAATAATCAAAAAATTTTAGTTGCTTTTTCAACAAATTTTTTCCCGCAGCTTTTTCATATCATCCGAAATTTTATCATCCACTATCCGGGCATAGATCTGTGTTGTTTTCAGGGAACTGTGCCCTAACATTTTTGAAACGGTTTCAATGGGGACTCCGTTCGACAAGGTAACAGAAGTTGCAAATGTATGCCTGGCCACATGCATGGAAAGATTTTTTGATATTCCACACAAGTCAGCAATTTCCTTTAAATAAGCATTCATTTTCTGGTTGGAATGAATGGGCAGAATAGTACCTCTTTGGCAGCTAACCGGGTGATTTGAATATTTTTGGACAATGAGTTTAGCTGTTGGTAACAAAGGAATTCTGCAACGGGATTTATTTTTTGTCCGGTCGATAATAATCCAACTTTCTCCGTCATTGCCTGTTTGGAGGTGTTGAAAACTCAATTTGTAAATATCAGAATATAACATTCCAGTGTAGCAGGCAAAAACGAACATATCCTTTACCAGTTCCAGACGTTGGACAGAAATTCTTTTTTGCTCTATTTTTCTGAGCTCTTTCATAGTCAAAAAATCCCTGTTTCCTTCTGCTCTTTTTACCTTGTAGCTGTTATAAGGATTCCGTTGAATATGCCCCATCGCAATAGCGTCGTTCAATACTTTTTTAAGGTGACGGTGATAACCCCACACTTATTGGAAGATGCACCGTATTTTAGTTTTAAAAAGGAATCGAATGAATTTAGAAAGTCGTAATTGATACTCTCCAGAGCTATATCTTTTCTGCCATAATATTTCTGAATGTATTCTCCTAGTCGTTTCCGTGTTGTCCGGTAATGTTTTAAAGTACCATAAGCGTATCCGTGTTCGAGTTTATTTTCGATGGATTGAATGACTTTATCGAATATATTCAGAAAACTGGTTTTTGACCGGTTAGGAAACAGTTTTTCTTTCAAATCCAGAAGACTAAAGTTTTCTTTTGTTGCTTCGAGTTGATTAGAAGCATCATAAATTTTGGACACAAATTTGTCTAACCTTGAATTTATGATGCGAACTTTTTCGGTTCGACCCCTCACCATTTGGCCATCCGGATCCCAGCTTTCATCAGGAATAAAAATACCCGTTGACAATTCAATCCGGCTGCCTTCCATGCTGCATCTTGCATAAACGGGGCATTTGCCGTCTTTTCTGCTTTTTGAACTTTTCAAATGTAAATTTACAGTAATTCTCATGGTAAACCTGATTAAAGTTAAAAACAGATCTCGCTTTAGTGCACAAAACTACCGTTTTTAGGGTCCATTTACAACACCAAATGAGACCAAAACAAATCAATTTAAATGATGAATACCAGAGAGTTACAAAGTTTACCGAGACCACCTTTTGGCTAAAAATTCAATAGGTCTCGATTTAGTCCCTTTTTATCTGCTTTTTTATGGTGGATTTTGATTTTCACCAAAGGAAAAAAGCACTTAAAATCAATGTTTCAAGTGCTTTAATTTTTAAAAGGTGACCCAGCTGGGAATCGAACCCAGGACCCCATCCTTAAAAGGGATGTGCTCTGCCAGCTGAGCTACTGAGTCTTACCTTATCCTTTGTTGTTCAAAGGCGGGTGCAAAAGTAACATTTATTTTTTTTCAGGCAAACCGTCTGCTATTTTTTCCAAAAATAGTTAAAGTTAGTTTAAAAGGATCAAAGTTGTATTGTTTGAGATTCCTGAAAATCTTTTGATTCGTATAGCATTAAAAGTTATATTTCGCTACTGCCAGGGAAATTTTATTTATTAAAATTAATGTCTTTCAAAATGATCAAAATTTTACCATCAGGAATATTGCCGGAATAAAGGGAAGGGCTTCAGCATATATTCTGACGAGATTAATTTCATCGATTGTTGCCCGGCGTAAATTGGAATATTTAATATTGTCCTTATCAAATAAGTTAATAACCGAAATCCCGGTTTCAGCTGTCACTTTTCCCGGCCTGAATTTATATACAAGGGCAGCGTCAAGCCTGCTGTAATCCTGGTTTAACCATATCCCCTCTTCCGTGAGAAAATCAAATTTTTCGAATCCGGAACCATATACATAGTTAGCTGACAAATAAAATGATCCAAAATTAATTATCCCTGCAAATTTCAGTTCGTGAGTTTGATGATGAGGTGCAGGCTGATAATATTTCCTTATATAAAAAGGAAAATGTTCTTCTGTCTTGCTTAAAGAGTAAGAGATCCATGCCATATTCTCATTGAATTCTTTTTTTATGAAAAGATCGAGTCCGCGACTTTTTCCCTCACCCTGGTAAAACCCCGGGGATAAAAGTCTGTTCCCGTTAAAAAACCGTGTTAATCCGTCAGTGTTTTTATAATATACTTCCAGACTTGCATCGAAGCCGTTTGATGAATACGAGATACCTCCGACATTGTGAACCGCTTTAAGAACCGGAATGGATTCCCCGTCGCTGTTAGTCCAGAAATAAGAAAAATTACCGGTGCTGTCCACTACCGATGTTTTTGCCATGAACTGGTTGTATATTCCCCATGCAGCATTCAGTTTCAGTTTTTCTGTCAGTCGCACTGAAGCGCTGATTCTTGGCTGGGGATACAGTTTATTCATGTTTGCAGAATAAACGGTGCGAAGTCCTGTCTTTAACTGTATGAAATTCCAGAGAGGCAGTTCATCCTGGATAAAAGCAAGGAATGAAGGTGAATTATTGTTCAGGTTTATTACATCTTCTGAAAATGATTTTCTTAGTAATTTAACCTTATTATTAATAAATCCTGTTCCCAGAGTAAATTTGTGCCCATTCAGAAATGAGAAATCTTTTTCAGCCTGAAAAGTAAATTCATCAACATTATTTTCAGAGTTTATTAAACGACTGATTCTTTTTATGTTTTTCCGTGTATTTTCTAACTCATTTTTCTCCGATGAGGTACGTTCATAAACTGAATAACCGGCTGTAATACGCGTCTTGTTGTTATTCTGTCCGGGGAAGTTATAAGATACCGATCCTCCGAGCTGTTGATTATTTTCCTTTTCATTGCGGTAAATTTTATTAAGCAGAAAATTACCTTCCATATCATAAAGAAACCTGTCGCCGCCACCATATAAACTAATAAAGAACTGACTGCCGTTATCACCGTTAAGAGTATATTTCAGGTTGGCATCCCGGAACCTGTAATCGGGGATAACTGAAAAGTCAACTCCCTGGGATGGTCCGGATGCTGCATTTTGATTATTATCAGAACTATTCTTTCCTTTCAAAAGATTAAGAGTTGATGGATCATAAAGCTGGTAGTAAGTTTGCCTGTAAGCAGCCAGAAGTGTTGATTTTTCTGATAAAGGTATTTCAACAAGAGAATTAAGAGTAGTGTTGTTAATATTAAAAGAAAATGAGGGCTTTTGCAGAGTTCCGTTTTTCCCGGTTATATCAACAATTCCTCCCGCACGGTCGCCCAGCAGTGCATCATAGCCACCTTTAAAGACAGTGATGGTCTTGACGACAAAAGGATTTACAACACTTATGTTATCATTAAAGTTTTTAAGTCCGAATACAGTAAATCCGTCGAACATCACTTTACTATGACTTTCATAGCTTCCCCAGATCAGAAGGTCGTTCGACTGTTCCCCTGAAGCCAGAATGCCGGGCATCAGTCTCAGCAGGTTAAAAACCGAATTATCACCATGACCCGGAAGTACAGGAGCTATACGGTGGTTTAATTTTATTTTTCCCGGACTGTCGCCTGTCTGCGTGGATCTTTCAATCCTGCTGCCGGTTACTTTTACCTCAGCTATCTCGGAGACCCGTGGTGTTAAAAAGAATGTCCGGTTGAGATTACCGGTTACAAGTGTATCGAAAACAAAATATCCAAGGTGTGATATTCGCAGATTATAACTTGTATCTGCTGAAGCAAGGTATTTAAAATGACCCTGTCTGTCAGTCTGCACATAACGGTTATTAACTGAAATATAAGAGAAGGGCAGAGGTTCCCGGGTTTGTGCTTCAAGTACCTGTCCTGCTATACGTGTATAAGTTGTATCTTTTTCTTTTTTAGTATATTCCTTGGGGATGATCAGGAACACCTCACCGGATCTTTCAATGTTGAATGGCAGGTCTGTCAATATCCCTTTCAGCGTTTCTTCCTGATTTGAAAATTTTTCGTTTATTGTAACTTTATATTTTGAAAGCAGGTCTGTATCAAAAGCAAACTGAAAATTATAATTTTCTTTTAGAAAAAGTAAGACCTTATTAAGAGGCATGTTGCTGACATTTACTTTTATCTGACCGGGTTGCTGTGCTTTTACAACAATATGAAAAAGCAGAATGAATACCAGAAAAAATCGGAATTTCACTAATTAACTGTTTTTTCTTATCAAAAATACACTTTCTGAGCTTTTTTCGTATGAGATCTGCATTGTTTTGCAAATGTCATCCAATACTTTCTCAACGTTGTATTTTTTCTGAAAATTGCCTGCAAAATTCCTGTTTTTTAATTCTGGTTGTATTTTGATGGTAACTCCGTATTGACGTTCTATTTCCTTGAAAACTTCTTTTAATGGCGTTCCCGAGAAGAAGAACTGATCTTTCCTCCAGGCCAGCGCCCAGTCTGTTTTGTATTTCTTATCGATAACCAGTCTGCCATCTTTTATTTCAACATGAGTCTCCGGCATCAGAAGAACGGATTGATCTGTATTTGAAATAACATTTACCTGTCCCGTCAGACAAGTCACCTTATAATCTTCGTCACGCGAATAAACATTGAAAGATGTACCCAGCACAGAGGCTATCCCCTTGTCAGATATAACCTTAAATGTACTTCCCTTTTGTACACTGAAAAAACCTTCGCCTTCAAATTGGATTTCTCTTTTAAATACCCATTGTAAAGGATAATATTTTATAAAGGATTCGGCATTCAGATCAACAAATGAGTCACCGGGCAAACTGACCAAAAGATGCTCTCCTGATTTTGTTTCAATAGTTTTGCTATAAAAGAAGGTTAGAAACGAGAGACTTATCAGAATAAAGAGTATTGCAGCCGTAGCATATTTTATAATGACGGGTAAAGTCAGGGTTTCTTTTGCATCCGGAGCGCTATTTATTTTTTCAGAAAGCTCCCTCCAGTTTTCTGTTTCTGTTTTTTCCCATACAATTTTTCCTTTTGAAAAGAAACGGGTGCTCTCTTCATCAGGATAATTAATATTTACATTATTATTTTTCATTCGTGAGGTAAATACTTTCGTAAATGTTCCAATGCGATTTTCATACGTTTTTCAACTGCTTTTATGCTGATTCCCAGTATTTCTGATATTTCCCTGTATTTCAGATTATCATATCTGCTCAGCATGAAAACCGTACGTTGATTTTCTCCCATACTGTGAAGAGCCTTACTGTATATTTCCTTCATCTCTTCAAAAGCCAGTTTTTCTTCAGGAGATTCAACAGTTTCCGTTAACATGAAATGATTTAAAAATTCAAATGAACGTTTTTCTTTACGGTATTGTGAAACATATATATCGCAAGCTATTTTAAACAGTAATCCTTTTACTTTTTTGTTATTAATTGAATTGTGTTTTTCCCATATCTTCAGGAATGTTTCCTGTGCGACATCATTCGCCAGATCCTGATTACCGGTGCGGTAAAATATATAACTGCGAACACTTGCAAAGTACAGGTCGAAAATTTTTTTGAACTCCAGCTGCGTCAAGATTGAAAAAATTCATAATTAATATTCCAAAGATAATCCTGTTTCTCTTTCCTGTAAAGCACCGGCAGGTATTTTTTACTGGTGCTTTTTCCTGGTAAGCGAAAGGTTTTACTTATGTCTCATCTTTCTTTTGCTGAGATCAACTTCAAAGGTTTCGCCATCTTTTGTAAGGATTGCAATATTATTACACTCACCATCACCATAATCCAGGGAAGAGATCAGCTCTCCGTTTATTGTTATCTCGACTATGCCCTGTACAATAAAGGGACAGCCTCTTTTACGGATCAAAGGATTGTCGTCTGCGATTTCTTTCCTGTAAACATCGCCATCCGAATTTTCCGCAGTGGTAAAACCGGTAATCCGGATAACATCATCAGTCTGGTCTGTCTCCGTGTCGATACCTTCCATCCATTCCCAAGTACGTTCCGAATGACGATCGACTATCATACCTTCACCCAGGGTAAAAGTCAGGTCGCTGACAATATTACGAAAAACCTCTTCCCCTTTGTTAATGCTTATAGTTGAACTTCCCTCTATAGTAAGGGTGTCCACACTAAAATTATCATAAGTAACCAATCGTGTATGACCGGGACTTGTCGGGCCACCTGAAATTTCAATTATTATAATACCTTTGAGCACCCTTCCGTTTAATAATGTAGTACCTTCACCATAATCAAGAGTTATTGTTACCGGGTATCCTCCTTCTTCGCGTTCAATTGTTACAAGGGGACAATGATTAATTTTATAACGCAGCTTATTCGTCCATTGCCATCTCATACCAATTTTCCACCAGTTGCTGATGATTTGCTCGGCATTAGCATAGAAATCAACTTCATATTCCATCTCGGTAGCTGCACTTTCAAGTGCAATTTCAGTCAGGGTGATTTGCGCAGCTTTTTCTGACAGGTCATTGTCAGGATTGTCAATCTTATCCTTCTGACAGGAAAAGAGTGCAATTCCTAAAATCATTAAAAAAGTAATTTGTTTCATAGCCTTTTATATTTTTATAATTATTCAAAGAAATATTTTCAAAATTAATAGCCTGGAAAATTCCTTTACCATAACATCATTCTATAAATTTATAATTAAAAAAGATCATGTTAATTATCTGTTTATAATTTTTTTCACTAAATAAAATTCTGTATGCAGTATTTTCTGACAGTCTTATATAAATAACTGATTAAACGAACATTAATTAATTAAAGAACTTCTTTCCTTGTCATACTTTCTCACCTGCATTTATAACAATATCCGCTTGAGATGAATTTTACCCTACCTGTTTTTATAATTAAATTAGTAAAATTGACTGATAATTTACCACACAACTATAGAGCAAAATAATCGTTTGATCTCACTTGATTTTTTCAGGGAATTTACTATGCTGCTGCTGATAAACGGCGGAGTATTACAGTTTTTTTCGGGTGAAGAATTCGAAGGTACTATAGCTCATGCTTTGGTTTACTGGATCATTGATCTTAAAAATAATAAGAACCGGGCAAAGTTCGGGGTTATAGTCGGCATGAATCCTATTTTCATCTATCTGTTTGAAAGCACAATCAGAGGTGTTACGTTCAGATTTGCCGGTCCATGGGCAAATCTCTTTTTCAACCGGATATCAGAAAATTTTACACAATTTTTTATGCTGTCGCTAGCCTGGTTTATTAACTGGTATGTTTGTTATCTCCTTTACAAGAGGAAGATATTTATCAGGATATGATTAATTCACGATCCCCGGAGATCTGAATATATTTTCAAATCTGCTGGATTTGCTTATTGAATGATGACTTATTATCTGGTCG
The DNA here is from genome assembly GCA_964540755.1 of uncultured Prolixibacteraceae bacterium. Taxonomy (GTDB): domain Bacteria; phylum Bacteroidota; class Bacteroidia; order Bacteroidales; family Prolixibacteraceae; genus JAAYJR01. Next base: position 8,832 of record CAZIOB010000056.1, read on the forward strand.
AGATAAAATTTTTATTTTCCCATTCAAGGATCTTTTCATCCCATTTCCCCGGATCAAATTCAGGACAGCATTCCTCATTCTGGTCCGCATTTTATTTGGTAATTTTTTTTGACATGGCATTACCTCAAATTAGGTTTAATCATTGAGACTGCGATTCTCTGTACCGACTATAAACGAAGGATCTCATGGATTTTATTTTCTACATCATCCTGATACCTGTCGAAATATAAAGCTTCCATTGGGGATCCTCGCCAGCTTGCTTTAGAGAATTCATTTCCCGGACATAATAAACGAAAATATATGATAAATGGTTGAGAGTTA
>CAZIOB010000057.1:0-5253 GCA_964540755.1 uncultured Prolixibacteraceae bacterium
CATCTAATAGAATCTTATGTCAAAGTTCCCCGGGAAGAAAAAAGTATTTTCGATGGATTGAAATAAAGAAGTCCTGCAGTAAGTCATTAGTTCTGAATACCTGCAAGGTACCGGATAGAATTAAAAACCAATTTCCTGTAATCTTCCGATCTATATGTTTGAATACCATGTCCCGGCTGAAGATAGATGATTGTTGAAGCGTTAAAGTGATTTTCCCAGCCAATGACCGGCTCGCTTTCAGGATGATTCGTTTTAAGAAGAGGTTTCACAGAAGAAAAAACTCTGTAATTATCATATACCTCATCAAACAGCCGGAAATCTTTCATTCCCTTGGTCACCGGATGATCAGCATCAGAAACTGATATATCGATCCATACATCATGCCGGTATGTAGAAAGCTTATCCTGCGGTATTTCCTTTCTCTGCTGATCATTTTTCCCGGCTAAAACATATTTACCACCCACAATTTTCTCAAAATCTTTCCACTGCTGGTAAGAACAAAGTGAGTGATGTAAAAAAAGGAATGGCTTCCCCTGAATTGTAAGATCAATATAAGCCATCTTCTCTTCTTCAGAAATATCACGCCACATATCGTAAAAAACCAGAACATCAAATTTTTTTACTTCCCCGTTTTTAATGGCTTCATTGGCATGAGGCTGAACAAAATGCTCATATTCAATATCCTCCATCCCTTCAAAGATCTGAAAAAACGAAAGTGAATCAAAGTTATGCCCTCCCGTAACCAGCATTACCCTGACTGGCTTCGCTGTCAAATTAAAGACGGCGAAAAAAAGAGCGATAAATGTTATGAAATTTCTTTTTTGCATCCGTTAATTTTATTTATGGTATAACTCTTCTTTTATATATTTCTCCGCAAAGCGTTTCCCCAATATTCTCAGGCTTTTGGAATTAAAATGCACCTTATCTCCTTTATGATCTAAACCGGAAGTATCTACCAAAAAAGTATTGTTATCAGATAATGTATAAAGCTTGATTTGCTCATTTATTTTCATTTTATTGTAATAATTTTTGGGAAAAGCCGGAAGGGTTCCGACTAAAACAGGTAATTCCGGTTTATCAGTGATCTCTCTGAATTTTTCAAATAACTGTGCCATTCTTTCTTTATACAAAGGAATGATATCCTCTTTAGCGTCACTTTCTCCCTGATGCCATAATATTCCTTTTATCTGCCCATTAACTTTTCCAATTTCAACTTTCTCCTGAAAATTTGTCAACAGCGATACATTTCTATGGATGGAATCGCCCAGCCACTGGCTTATTGAACTTCCGCCGACAGCTGCAGGAATTATCAAAATAGAAATATTGTCAGGGACATGTTTGATAAGTTTTCTTCCAAATGATATTCCGCAATCCAGCCCGGTTAAACGAGGCTCATAAAAATGAAGCGGTTCCTTTGCAATAATTATTTCACCTTCTTTATTTATTGTAAATATTCTTTCCGATGGAATCGTATCGTCAGGTTCTACCAGTCCGCGTCCCGCCATATTTGATTGTCCGGCAAGTATAAACATCCAAAGATCATTATTCTTTGGCATATCTGCCACTTTCAATTCCTCTTTAGGGAAAAAACGGGTTCTCTTATCATCATTCTTTTGCTGAAAAGAAACACAAACACAAACGATTGATAAAATTATTATAATCCGTTTCATATTAATTACTTAAAATCCACTTTTATCAGTTCGTAAATACTCACCTGATGGCAAGTCCTATGCCATCAGCAGACTTTATGAACAGATTCTCTTAAATCTGCATTATTTATATATCATTTATCAAAGCATTTCAAAAAGATCTTCAACGATTTCAGTATTATCTTCACTTATATCAGTATAAGGTAACGGTTTCTCAAAGTTATTAAACAAATTAATATCTACAGTATCTTTTGTAGTATTATCTATCCATATCATCAGCCTGTGATCCTCGCTTCTGATAGTAAGTCCATGAACTTCCCATGCATCTCTCTCCCCAACAGTAAATTGCTTACCTGGTGCGTCAGGATTTTCAATTAAAGACTTTATACTAATTCCTTCTAAATACGCAGGTACAGGAATATCACACAAATCGGCCAGTGTTGGAAAAATATCAACGGTCTCAACCATGCCTCCGGCAAAATCACCCGGCTTTTCAGTCTGCGGCAGTTTAATAATAAGCGGACTGTTAAGGGCGATATCAAAATTAGTATGTTTCCCCCAAATCCCATATTCTCCAAGATGCCAACCATGATCGCCCCACAAAACCACGATGGTATTTTTATCAAGCTCCAGCCTTTTCAGTTCATTAAGTACTTTTCCTACCTGAGCATCAGTATAACTCACCGCTGCACAGTATCCATGCTTAAGTGTCTTCTGCCGGCCGGGGGTTATCTGCCACCACAATGTATCTCCAGGCCAGGTATATGAACCCCTGGGCTCATAGCTATTATTATCGCCATGCAAACAAATGTCAGAAGCCACATTTTCAGGAATTAGTTTATAAGAAGCTTCGGGTATTTCATCAGGATCATACAAATCCCAATATTTTTTTGGAGCATTAAAAGGAAGATGAGGCTTATAAAATCCCACGGCGAGGAAGAAACTGGTATCCTTCAATGCCCTTAGTTGCTTTATAGCTTCCTCTGCATTGTAACCATCCGCATAACCTTTATCAGATACATCGGCGGCTTCATATGGTGGCAGGGAATAGATTCTGGGCCTGCCATAATAACTTGTCCGTGCCTTACCACCTGCATAAGAAAAGAAGGCCCTCCATGGATCATTCCACTCCCCCACAGGTGCATAGGTTTTGTTCCAACTGTATGGTACCTCAGGAATAGTTTGGAACGAATCCATCACCCCTCCGGGCTGATGAGATACTTTACCTATGCCAACAGTCATATATCCATTCTCTTTAAACAACTGAGGCAATGAAAATATACTATCCGGTTTCGACTTCGACTCCCTTATATTTTTAAAAATATCCCAGTCGAGAGTACGGATTCCGGACAGCAAGGTAGACCGGGACGGACCACATGCCGCAACATGAACAAAATGGTTTCTAAATACCCTGCCTTCCGATGCCAGTTTGTCAATATTGGGAGTATGCATATAATCATGACCATAACATCCTAACTCAGGTCTCAGGTCATCCACAGCAATAAATAACACATTAGGTTTTCCCTTGTCTTCATTTTTATTTACACATGCCGGGAAAAAAATAGCCGGAACCATTAAACTGATTAATATTAAAATATATCTCATCTAATTTCTTTTAATAATGAAGAAGAATAAGAATCCAAAAATAAAACTGCATTCGGATGCTTCCTTAAAATAGTTGCCGGACAGGCTGTCGATATTTCCATATTAAGAGCATTGTAAACAGCCTGGGCTTTCCTTTTATCAGGTACAAGACAACTAATAGCTTTGCTGACCATAATAGCCGGAATAGTAAGTGTCAAAGCATGCGAAGGCACATCATCCAAAGAAGGGAACCATCCTTCACCTAACTGTTGATTGCGGCATGCTTCATCGAGTTCCACTACCTTTACTAACCTGGGATCATTAAAATCTGCAACAGGGGGATCATTAAAGGCAAGGTGGCCGTTTTCGCCTATACCAACGCAAGCAATGTCTACAGGATGTTCTTTAAGAAGCTTTGCATAACGAAGCGACTCTTTTTCAGGGTCAGGCGCATCGCCATTCAGGTAAAAAACCTCTCCTGGCATTACTTTATCAATGATCCTCTCTTTCAGGTATTTACGGAAACTTGCAGGATGGGTTTCCGGCATTCCCTGATACTCGTCAAGATGGAAAACAACAACCCTGCTCCAATCAATTTTTTGTTCCTGTAAATACTTAACAAAGGCAAGCTGAGATGCTCCCGTGCCAAGTACTATATTTGCCACTCCTTTATTATTAATAGCCATATCTATCTGATCTGAAACAAATTCAGCCGCAGCTTTAGCTATTTCTTCACTTTTCTCATACACTAGTACCTGAAGGTTGTCTTTTTGAAATTCTGTTTTTTTCATATTTTCCAATTTTTTCAATTAATAAATGAGTTCAGTATAAAAACTAAAATTTTTATTAATAAAACCTTTATGTCTTTTTATAACTAACCAAATATCAATTTAATAAATTTTATAAATTTGTTTAAAAAGGATGCGAAGCGTCTTTATAGACCAAACTCATACATGAATGTTTTATTTAATGACTTTTAAATCAATTCTGTTATAACGAACCAGGTTGTTAAAAATGAAAAAATGATAACAGCGATAATTCCAAAATTTTCAATTAGTTTAGCGCTGTTGCTGCCCATAAGCTTTTTACGGTTAATCAATAAAAATATCGGTATGGCTACTGCTGGAAGAATACATGCCTGAAAAGCCATGGAAAATACCATTAATGCGGGTGGCTGCTGTTCAATAAACAATGTTCCGAAAGTAAAAAGTATAGCAATAAAAATCAACAACCGTGATTGAACAGAATGAATATTTCTTTCTTTCCCTGTATAATCAGCTAATAACCAAGGTGTAATTAATAAAATAGGAAACATGGAAGATAATCCTGCTCCTACAATACCTAATATCAGGATAAAAGCAGCAATATTACCTCCAATTGGTTCGAACAGCTGAACCATTTCAACAGTATTGTCCAGTTTCAGACCCATAACATTTAATGTACCGGCAGCCACTGCCATTATGACACCGCTAAGAAGCAACATCATTGAGGCTGAAACAAATGCATCCCTTTTCTCACTTTTAAGATGTTTAATTGTCCATCCCTTTTCTGCCACTACTGTACTACGTATAATAAAAACTGCAGCAGAACAGGTTGTTCCGGCTATGGCAGCTGCTAATCCAAAAGCTCCCGGAGTATCAGGGATGCCGGGAATGAGCCCTTTTGCAATAACCGATAGACTCGGTTTCAGCATGAAAAAGACCAAAATAAAACACAGACCCATCAGGATCACAAAAATAGTCAACACTTTTTCAAAAGTTTTATATCTGCCAAACCAAACAAGTATATAAGTAATAATTGCAGTAAACAGAATAATCCATGCCCGATGAACATACGCATTGTTAAAAAGTAGCCCAATACCTTCCTGAACAAGGTCGGCCACTATTCCCATTAATCCAATTAATGCCAGCAACTCCCCCATTATTAAGGTTATCAAAATATATAATGCAAGTATCCATCCATATCTAAACTCATTTTTGATATTATAAAGTGCTGTATGCCCTGATACTAACGTTACTTT
>CAZIOB010000058.1:0-7569 GCA_964540755.1 uncultured Prolixibacteraceae bacterium
ATCTTTTGAATAGGCAGCAAATCTTACAGTGGCATCAATAAGCATCCCCATGGCAATGAAACTGCCAACAACATTCGGTCCGTTTTTCTTCTGAAAATGACTAATGAAATTTTTATCAATATTCAGTTTTTTAATATTATTATTCATGGTTACATCTACTCTTCGACCGATCTCCCCACCCAGATTAACATTATGAATATCTAACGGATAAAGGACATCCTGTACTTTTTCAGAGACTTCATATTTGTAATAAAATTCCGCAGAATCTATTTGATCGTTTTCATTTATTTCTTTAAAAGAGAAAAGAAGAAATGAAAATACTGATAATGAGACTGCAATAAAATTTTTCATTTGTATTTAATTTATTCAATAATTAGCTATTTAAAAATTTACTTTTTAAAGGGGTGCCACCCTTTAAAGCCCACTTGCTTTTTTTTATAGCTAAAAAAGTAAGAAAAAAAAGCCATCGCTTATTGCGATACGCTGTGTTTCAACATTGTCCTCTACGGAAAATAATAATGTCTGTCCAATTAAAATTTAACAACAAGCGATTTATCATTTTCCTCATCCTCCTGTGCTTCAAGATTAGATAAAGTTCTCATATTATCTGGCTGTTCTCCGATTTTAACCGTATATTTCCCATCTTTAAAAACTTTAGGCTGAAAATGATCGCCTTTAATTCTCACTGTATATACTATATCCCTACTGTGCTCATTAATCACTTGTACTACAGGATTTTCCATTCCTTTAACCAGGATTTTTGGCAAATAAGCTATAGCCGCTCTCCCGTAATTATCCATTTGGTCAATAATTATCGGCCAACCTTTATACTGTTCAGCATCATTGCTGGTTACATCAACTCCACGGGGCCAGCATTCAATTGTGATCTTACGGTTTTTGGTATTAAAACGAACGAGCCCGTAACCAGCTGCGCGTTCGCCCCATTCACCTCCCCACTTGTTTTTTCTTTTTTCACTGGGATTGGCATAAGCATGCATAGTTATTTTATTATGGAAGCCATCATAATAATCACCAAGTCCTTCCAGATGTCCCTGGACCGGTTCTCCATCAGGCTCATTTTTTGGCATCCACCAACGATTGTAATAATTAACAATGGAGGGGACACAAAAAGAGAATCCGGCATCCCTGAATTGATTGACACCATGGTGAATAACAGTGGCCAGATGCTGGTCGCCTGCAATATGAAATCCAAAAAATTTACGCATAGCTGTGATTGCTTTATTCCTTGCTGTTTGCGGCCAACCATTGGAGTCCATGTCAGCAGTAATCGAATAATCAAATTTACCAAAACGATGAGCCGCATTGGCAAAAATCGTTTGGGAAAGTACCGCTTTTATATTTACTCCCTGCCAATCTTGTCCCCATTCATTGAGAAATTGGAGTTGTCGCATTCCCAAAATTTGTCCTTCAGGCAGATCTACCATTTTGGGATCATAATTGGGGTCAGTAATAAAATCAGGACGTGGCCCCATGGAAGGTACCAAACCTTTTGGACCGGTTTTAAATTTTCGGTCTTCAACAATGGCAAACCCCACCTTTCCGATTTTCATGGCCGTAAAATAAACACCAATACCCTGTCCGATAGGTTCAGGATCATAAGCATCCGGTAAATGCCAGGTTTGGGCATTCTGCACAGAATTAACATATTGGGCAGAATAAAAATATCCCCCATCATCACCCGCCGGACTGGAAGCTTTTATGCCGCCTTCTCCCCATAAGTTTCCCTGCCCGATATCATGGTCATCCGGAATGCATATAGTGGGACGGTCTTTGATGATCTCACCAAACTGCTGGCCGAATAACAACCAGGCTTGTTGGTGCAGTTTGTGGTCATAAGACTGGTCTCCTGAAAAAAACAACAAGTCAGGATCCTGAGCCTTGATGTTATTAATGATATCCGGTTTCAACCGGCGATCGTAATTACCGTTTCCGGTAAAGGCAGCAACAACAATCTCCTCTTTTTCCACCGGATCTTTTCGGATAATTCCTTCATATTTGGCTATTCCCCCCGCAGCAATGATTCTATACTCATGATTAACAGAACTGTTCCATTGATCAACCCGAAAATGGGCTGTCCAGCGCTTTTTATCCTCCTGCGGCCAACCATAAAATTCTTCGCTGACTAAAGTTGCAGCAACAGGTTTCCACAATCCATCTTTTTTTATTTGTAATTGAACCACACGATCAACACCCTCATCGAGAGGATAGAGCTGGGCTGTCATTTTCAGCGTATTGTCGCTTACGGTGTAAAGTGTAAAACAAATGGCATCCTCAACAGGCACATCGGTATCCAGCCAGTTGTCGCCAACCGGTTTTTGGGCCTGAATCGAAAAAATGACAGTCACAAAGAAAATAAACAAACTGATTTTTTTTAGCATAACTGTTTTTTTAGATATAATAAATTTGAATAATCATTTATGCAAAATCCTATATTTCAAAAATTTACACCCTGGAGCCTTTTCCAGCTCTTTTTGAAGGTCAAAACCCCCGATGGCCCGAAGATCAATAAAAAAGGTCAAAAGCAGAAAAAAGGTCAGGAATAGTTTCATTTGTTAATATCTTAATTTTCAGAATAATCGATGGAACTTGTCAATAATTATCAGCTTATAGCGGAAGAAATTATCACGACATTTTTTATCTTTTCAAGCTATGAAGGTAAATTAAATAAAAATTGCAAAAACCAATGCAAAGTCAATCTATTTTCAACTTAATTTTTTTTGATAATTCCTAATAATTAAATCCCGGAATCTCGGCATCCACACTTTTTTGCCAGTGTGATAATTTTTTATAAAATCCGGTTACTTCCTCCGGCATTTGATCCGCCAGGTTGTTATGCTCTCCCGGATCTGTATCAAGATTAAACAGAAAAGAAGAATCCTTTTCAAAAAGATAAATATATTTCCATTTACCATCTCTGACAGCGGCACCCATGGCACCCGGCGTATTCCGGTGATGTGGATAATGCCAGTAAACTGGTCCTCTTTCCTGAAAATCCGCACCTGTTAAGGCAGGCATCAGACTTACTCCATCGATCGTTTCTTCAAACGGTGTTACACCAATGGCATCCAATATAGTAGGAAGAATATCAACACTGGTAACTATGGTTTCATTAATAGTTCCTGCTTGAATATGACCGGGCCACCTAACAATAAAAGGAACCTTAATCCCTCCCTCAAACAAAGATCCTTTGATCCCTCTCAACGGAGAATTTCCCCAAAAACCACCGTTATCAGAATTAAACATAATCATTGTATTTTCTGTTATACCCTGTTTATCCAGTTCATTCAGAACTTTCCCGATATTTTCATCTAATTTTTCAATCATTGCGAAATAGGTATTTCCCTTATTTCGCTTCACATTCTCTACAGGGGCAGCTAAGGGAGTGTGTACTGTGTAGGTAGCCAGCATCAAAAAAAATGGATTACCGGCATTTTCATGAATGAAACGTACAGCTTCATCTCCCAGTCTGTCGGTCAGATATTCTCCCTGAGGGCCGTCGGTGATCGTACCGTTTCTGTAAGGGGAGAAGTAACTGGCGGGCTGTCCGTAAGCACATCCTCCTATATTCAAATCAAAGCCCATATTATCAGGATGATACCGGGCATCCACAATTCCATCTGAAGTTTTTACAGAACCCTCTCCGGCCAGATGCCATTTGCCCAAGAAGGCTGTTTTGTATCCTTCCTTCTTAAGCAACTCAGCAATAGTAATTTCATCAAGGGGAAGCCGATCGATAAAAAAGGCTTCTTTCAATTTTTTCCCTTCATTCATTCGGCCAAGATATTTTTCCATCCCCATCCCTGGTATATGACAGGTCAGCTTTAACCTGGCAGGATATTTCCCAGTCATTATACTAGCACGAGTAGGGGAGCATACCGGGGATGAAGCATAAGCCTGTGGAAAATACATCCCTTCTGACTTTAATCGGTCAATATTAGGAGTTTGAATTCCTTGTTTAATCCCTGGAAAACCCATATCATTATACCCCAGATCATCAACCAAAATAAAAAAAAACGAAGGTCGTTTTAAAGAACTACTTCTTTTTAATACCTTATTATTAACAAAATAATTCCCAAATACTGTTGTAAAAGAAAAGATTAATAAACTAAAAAAAAACAATCCAGCAGATAAAAAAAAACGCATTTTCATAACTATTTTATTATTCTTAAAATATTTTTCATTTCCATATCAATTTCTTTGATATTAGTACCTCAAAGGATACAGTCCCTACGCAGGAATTTCCCATCAGTAATTTACATTAAAATTGTTCTTTAATATTTAAATAATACTGAATTAACAATTCTTTTATCATAAAATTATTTCCAGGAAATACGAGGCTCTTCCATGAAAAATTTTGCTGCTTCAGTTAATTTTTCAACTATTGCGGGGTGGCGTTCTATAAGGTTCTGTACTTCATGCGGATCATTCTCTATGTGAAATAATTCAACAGGTTTAAGACTATCAAGGAGTAATTTCCAAGGACCTTCAAACGCAATAGTTGTTGCGTAGGGCTTCGGCTTTGGATAATGACGCTGCATATTTCGGTAAAGATCTAATTGCCAAAAAATAATATCCCGTTCAATTTTATTATTATTTAGTATATTGGGCATTAAGCTAATACCATCCAATGAAATATCTTTAGGTAAAATTCCTATAGCATCACAAATAGTAGGTAATATATCAACGTGATGCCCTGTTTGGAATGATACCTGATTATTTTTAACCTGCTCGGGCCAAACGAAAATAAATGGAACTCTTATGCCTCCTTCATGCAAATCGGTTTTGCCACCTTTAAAAGGACCAACCTCCCCCTCCCAAGCTGCTCCATTATCAGAAGTGAAGATAATTATCGTATTATCATACATATTATATTCCTTGAGTTTTTTAATCAATCTGCCAATATTTGCATCTAAATTTGAAACCATAGATCGAAAATACAACTGATCACCAGTAGCACACATTTCGGCATATTTACTTAAATGAGGATCAGGAGCAGGTTCATAAGGAGTATGAGGAACATCGAACCAAAGATTTAAAAAAAATGGTTTGTTAGTATTCTTCCACTTTTTTAACAACGTAATTGCTTCATTGATCTTTATGTCGGTCAAAAATTCAGGATCTTCCGGGGCACGTTCATCGTTACGTACCATATATTGACCCCCTTCACGATATAATTTTTTTTCACGTATCAACCTTGGCCTTGGGGGATCACCTTCAATCGAAGTAAGATAATGGCCAAATCCATGCTGTAATGGTCCCGGATTAGCAATTTTCCCTGCCTTCCTTGCAGTAAAATCTTTTATCCGAAGGCCTCCTAAATGCCATTTCCCAATATGAGCTGTAACATATCCGTTATTTTTTAGTATTTCAGATAAGGTTATAGCTTCTAAAGGCAAAAACTCTTCTTGATCCGTGAAATGACTTCTAATATCAAAACGAAGAGGATATCTTCCAGTTAAAATAGAAGCTCTACTTGGAGAACACACTGCCGAAGCTGAATAAAAACGAGTATGCCTAACACCCGAAAGAGCAAGGTTATCAATATGCGGAGTATGAACAGCCTGACCACCATAACAAGTCAGGTCACCATATCCCATATCATCTGCAAGCAAAATAATTACATTGGGTCTTGATATTTTTGTCTCTTTCGATTTTTCCTCCGCACCATAACAAGAAAATTGTACTAATAAGAAAACAAAAATGAGTTGAAAAAAATTCATCATAATAATAATTTTTTAAAAAAATAAATCATATTGAATTATTCATAATACTTCCGGGTAGAGCGGTTCGTTACCTCCCCGCTCCGCCAAATGGCAGACAGGTTATCTTTCCAACTTGAAAATCCCTTTATTTCTTAATTACCATCCCGGATTTTGTTCCAATTTATTATTAAGTGAAATCTGTAATAGCGGTATTGGCCACAAATAATTTTTTTCTTCAAAAAATCGTGTTTTAGCCTCCTGTACTACTATAAAATTATCCTCTATTAAATACTCGCTCCACTGAATCTTCGGGTATTCATCACCAAGATATGGTATGCCTTTTATCGGTTGAGTCAATACATCTTCTGCAATTCCCCATCGCAAAAGATCATCATATCTAAATCCTTCCATTGCTAATTCCACTAATCTTTCACGCCTGATCTCTTCCCGCATATTTAAAACTACCCCGGCAGGATTAGTGCCATTAACAAATGCATTGGTCAAATGAACCATTCCAACTCTGTCACGAAGTTTGTTAATAGATATATCAAGATCTTCATCAGATATATTTTCATCGATTTCAAATACAGCTTCAGCATAATTTAACAATGCTTCAGCATACCTTATCACCATATAATCAAGGTCACTTTCAAGTGCGATGGCATCTGCTATAACGCCGTATTTTTTAAAGTGGTAACCCGTAAGTGATCCGCCATAACCCATATCCGGCACATAAGGAACACCCATCCATGATTCATCCTCATAAGGTACCATTATTGATGCATTTAATCTGGGATCACGATCAATAAATTCTGATCCTCCACTAGTATATCCCTGAAAATTAGGTGAATGTTCAATAGGTAATCCATCATTACACAGATAACTGTCCACCATTTTACGAGTTGGTGCAATTGCAACACCATGACGTAATACCGTAACTGATCTATTATGTTTTCTCCAGGGAAGTATATAACGATTTGCCAATAATGATTCTGAACAATTTTCTCCTTCATATCTAAACAGAAATTGATAATTATCATGAGGATCATTTGTGGCATAAGTAAAAAGTTGATGCTGATCACTGTTAATTACTTCAAGAGAAGCGTTTTTTGCGGCCTCTAAAAGATCAAGATAATCTCCTCCGTCATGAAATTTCTGACGAGTGCCTTCATATAATGCAACCCTTGATTTAAATGTTAACGCGGCTGTGCATGTCAGCCTTCCTTCTTCAGAAGCTGTTAATTTATCTTCATTGGGTAAATAATCTTTTGCAAAATCTAAATCATCCAAAATAAAATTTACTACGTCAGATCTGCTATCCCTTGGGCCAAACAATATCTCGGAATCCAGATCTAAGACTTTATCGACTAACGGAACTCCGCCATAAGATCTTAATAAGTCATAATAATGGTATGCCCTGAAAAAACGGGCTTCTCCTATGTAACGATTTACAATATCACCTTCCAAAGTGCCGGAAGCCAAAGTTGATTCACCTTCTTCAATTATTTTGTTACATTCAGCTATCCGAGCATAAGCATTATTCCATGGGCCAAAAGAATTAGTGGGGGTGTAGGTACCTGAACTTATTTCATTGCGCTCCTGTCCATAACCAATTTCAGAAAAAACATCTCTATCTGTATGACTTTCCAAACCCGGGTACAGCTTATTGCAAGCCATGGCAAAATCTTGTTCTGTCTTCCAGAAAAAACTATCTGTTAGTGTATCATATGGTTCTTTATCTATCTCACAAGAAATAACAAAAATCATTATTGATAATATATAAACATATATCTTCATATCTAATAAGTTAAAAAGTTAAATTTAATCCGATTGAAAAATTTTTCAT
>CAZIOB010000059.1:0-7011 GCA_964540755.1 uncultured Prolixibacteraceae bacterium
TCAGAAGTTTCTGATATAATTTTTTCTATCTCAAACATTAACATTTCTTCCATAGGGACAAATTCCTCCTTACCTTTCATACTTATATGGTATAATTCCTCTGTTGCTATATTTGCCGACTGTAGTTTATACTTGTCTTCAACCACCTTGTGTTTAAGTATATTCAGGCATCGATTTTTTAAAGATGTAAAAAGATAGGAGGCTACATTGTTATTCCCTGATTTTATACCCTTATTCCAAAGCTGCAGAAATACATCCTGTACAAGATCTTCAGCTTCCTCGTTGTTTTGCAATAATCGGAACGCATAATTTTTTAGGCGGGGATAATACAAATGAAAAAGTTCTTCAAAGGATTTCAGATCCTTCTGCAAAATAACCTTTGATGAATTTTTCTTTTCGTTCATTTCAATGTTGGTTTGTCAAACTGAACAGGTTCACTTATTTTATAGTAATCCTGATAACTTTTTATTAGTATTAGTAAAAATAATCAAAAATACTAACGAGATGAAATCTGATTTAAATATTTATTCGGGAAACTGATAAAAAACGAACAGAAATGCAAACATTTCTCAAATAAAATAATATTGATCTTCTAATCCTTTGCTCCGGGATTAAAAATTAACATTACAAATTGAATTACCTTTACCATTAAAATTCCAACACAAATAATTAACCGGGTAAATATAAAACCGCGTCATAGGTATATTATAAAAAAATTGGCAATACTAATCCCTGAAAATTTGATAAGCCAATATGTCGCACCAAATACTTTTAGGTGGCAAAATCGAAGGGTAAGTTATCACAAATAAACTTTATTAAAGCTAATATAACTATCTTAAAACCCCCAACCCTCACAATACCGCAGCTTCTGCCATTGCTTTCAGGTTCTCCGGAGGGGTGAGCACTGTTATCTCGCAGCCGGCAGAAAGAAGGTAACGTTCGTTTTTGAATTTTTCAACCAGATCGCGACTGAGTTTATACACCTCATCCCGGGTTTTGTCCTGTACCAGAACGGGATTTATATTTCCTCCGAGGATGACTTTTTCTCCCAGTACCCCGCGGGCATGCTGTATATCCACCTGCCAGTCAAGATCAAGGATGTCAAGGTTCAATTCCCTGTAATAAGAAAGTAAATGAGTTGTGTCTCCGCAGATATGAAGTTTGATCTTACCGCCCAGTTCATGTATATAGCTGATTATTTCTTTATGGCGCTCTTTTATAAATGTCTCATAGGTCAGCCCGTCAATCTGGGAACAGACAGCATCACCCATGCCGATTATTTCACATCCTGCCCCGATCTGGGCTTTGGCAAACTCTTTGGCCGTTATCATACATTTATCCATCAGCATATTGGAAAAATCCGGATCCACCATCAGCTGCATCATCATATTTTCCACACCCACCAGGTCACATGCCTCGGCCAGCGGCCCTTCGATCCATCCGATGATAGGTACCTTCCCCTGTGTCTTTTTTGAAAGAAGCTCGCCTCCCTTTATGCGGTCCAGAGTACGCTCGGCCTTATAAACATCGGGTTTCTTCAGATTTCTGACATCATCCGTTGTTTTAACCACATATTCCAGGCAGCGGGGAACTCCGTCGGGTATATATTTGATCTTTGCGCCAAACGCACTTGTCTCCCGGTAAGGATCAGAAATCACTCCGAGCATATCCATATCAAATTCGTCCATACAACGAAGATTAGCTTCTGCCAGTACTTTATGGTCTGATGCAAACTCGCCGTATGTCTTTCCGATATAATTGGCCGCAAAATACATTAATATGGGACGAAACAATATTTTATCCTCTAATGCCCCTTTCTCCAAAAGATGGTGGAATTTTTCTGTTTTGTTCATAATTGATGGTTTTATTGCAAAGATAAAATATTAATCAAAAAATTTTAAAATACTTTTGCTGCTATATTAACGACAAATCATTTAACTTTGTTAAATAATAAATAATAACTCATATCAAAATTGAATTTTGAAAATGGAGTTTAATTTAGTCAAAAAACCGCACACAGTCTGCTTAATCCTGGCTGTGATAACAATAACAGCTGCCTCCGTTATATCACATGCACAGGAGTCTGATACAATAGTGCCTGCGGAAAAAAATCCATATAAAATTCTCAGGAAAATTGACCTGAGAAATGTTTATTCCCGGGATTTTAACGTATGGGATGATAAATTCACAGGCCACTGGGCAGGAGTCGATTTCGGATTAAATATGTTACTGGATGCCGATTACAGTGGTTATGATTCTGAATTCATGAAGAGCTCCTGGTTACGCTCCAACTCTGCTTATGTTAACCTTATTCAGCAAAGTATCGGATTACAGCGAAATCGGAATACTATCGGACTGGTTACAGGGGCGGGATTGCAATTGCAGAGCTACAGGCTTGATAATAATACAACTCTACAGCGCCTGGAGAACGGACAGATCGAACCGCAGAGATTGTATTTTGATCAGAACCAAAAATCAAAATTTTCTGTAATCTCCCTGATATTCCCCCTGCTGACTGAATTTCAGATTCCCGTGAATCACTACAGAAACAGGCTTTACTTTTCCGGCGGGCTTTACGGGAGTATTAGGGTGGGCAGCCATACAAAGATCAAATACCGTTCTGAAGGGAAAAAGATAAAACGTAAAATCCCGGGCCATTATTCATTGCATGATTTTAAATACGGAGTAATGGTGCGAGCCGGTTACAGACGAATAAACCTGTTTGCATCATACGAGCTTGTCCCGCTTTTTAAAAAGGATAAAGGCCCTGTACTTATGCCTTTTACATTGGGAATTACATTAGCAGGATTTACAAATATATTTAAACCTAAAAATCTAAAATGAAAATCTATTACAGCTCTACATTGCACGTCACTATTGGAAATGCTCATTGCAAAGTTTTTCATCTCATTACAATTGTTTATTTTAATGGTATGAGATGGAACTCGTCATTTATAATGTTCAACCTGCATGAACGATATTACATGACTCGTTTCACCGTAGCGATGGCTACGCTTTCAAAACTTTTTATTGTGCTTCCCAATATTAACATACACTGTAGAACTTCATGACGATTTCACTTTAGATATTTAGGTAATAGTGTAAATGTGTGAAGAATTATTTTTAATTAAATACTTCGGATTATGGAATTAGTTACTCCGAATGCCGGTACGATATTCTGGATGGTTATCATCTTTGGTATTGTTGTCCTTATATTAAGAAAATTTGCCTGGAAGTCAATACTTAATGCTTTGAGTGAAAGGGAGGAATCTATTGAAAATGCAATGAGGGAAGCAAGGAAAGCACGTAAGGAGATTGATGATTTAAAAGCCAGTAATAAGATACTCATAACTGAGGCCAACATGGAAAAGGAGAATATCCTGAGGGAAGCCTTGAAGCTTAAGGAAAATATTATTGCTGAGGCTAAATCTAAAGCGCTTACAGAGGCTCAGAGCAGCATAGAACTTGCAAGGCAGCAAATTCAAAATGAAAAGGCAAGGGCAATAAATGAGATGAAGAAACAGATGACCGATATTTCCCTCATGATTGCTGAAAAAATCATAAGGAAGGAGATGTCAAAGGATAAAGAGCAAAAGGAAATGATCTATAAGCTGATGGATGAGATTAAATTTAACTGATAATGACCGGGAAAGGCAAATTTTAGGTTTGATTATTTTTTAATAAAATATTCATGACATGAACGAAAATGCAATTACTGTCAGATATGCGAAAGCCTTCTTCTTACTGGCTAAAGAAAAAAATATGCTTGTTGAAGTGAAGGGCGATATGGATATTGTATTGAATTTATGTATGGATTCTAGTGATTTTCAAAGACTTTTAAAAATCCCGGTAATTAAAACATCCGGAAAAGTTAGCCTGTTCAATCTCATTTTCAAAGAAAAGGTCAATGAAATTACAATTAATTTCCTTCATCTGATCCTGCAAAATAAAAGAGAGGCCTTTATTCCCGATATATGCCGTAATATAATTACATTGATAAGACAGGAAAAGGGGATTAAGACTGCAACGGTCACAACCGCAGCCGGCCTTGACAGATCAGTAATAAATAAACTTGCCGGAATACTTGAAAAGGAGCTTGACAGCCATGTAGAACTTTATAATCGTGTGAAGCCGAATATAATTGGAGGAATGATTTTACGGATTGACGATAAACAATATGATGCAAGTATTACCAAACAGCTCAGAGATATGAAACAACAACTTTTAAAAGTCAGGATGATTTGATTTAGTGTTAAACTATAAATGAATAAGATTAAATAAATATGATTAATATTAAGCCTTCTGAAGTATCTGAAATTCTGAAGCAGCAACTGGAAAGTTTTAAAACTGAAGCTGAACTTGAAGAAGTGGGGACTGTTTTGCAGGTAGGGGACGGTATTGCCCGTATTTATGGACTTTCCAATGTTGAATCGAATGAGATGATAGAGTTTGAAAACGGGATTAAGGGTATTGTGCTTAATCTGGAAGAGGATAATGTTGGTGCGGTTCTTTTAGGCCCTTCCGAAGGTGTTAAAGAAGGTGATACGGTAAAAAGACTGCGTCGTATTGCTTCTGTTATGGTTGGGGAATCTCTTTTGGGAAGGGTTATAAATACTATTGGCGAGCCTCTTGATGGTAAAGGTCCTGTTACAGGTGAACTAATAGAATTACCGCTGGAGAGAAAAGCGCCCGGTGTGATTTACAGACAACCTGTTAATCAGCCTTTGCAAACAGGATTAAAAGCTATTGATGCTATGATTCCTATCGGAAGGGGTCAGCGTGAACTTATCATCGGCGACAGGCAGACCGGAAAGACGGCGATTGCTATAGACGCAATCATTAACCAGCGTGAAAATTTTGAGAAAGGTGAACCTGTTTATTGTATTTATGTTGCTATCGGACAAAAAGGTTCTACGGTGGTTAATATTGCTAATACCCTTGAGCAGCACGGTGCAATGAAATACTCAATAATAATTTCATCCACTGCATCAGATCCTGCTGCATTGCAGTTTTATGCTCCTTATGCAGGTATGGCTATAGGTGAATATTTCAGGGATTCGGGTCGTGATGCTCTTATTATACTTGACGATCTTTCCAAACAGGCTGTTTCCTATCGTGAAGTTTCACTTTTACTAAGACGACCGCCTGGACGTGAGGCTTATCCCGGCGATGTTTTTTATTTGCATTCAAGGCTCCTTGAGAGAGCAGCTAAGATTATTGAGTCAGATAAAATTGCTGCCCGGATGAATGACCTCCCTGATGGTTTAAAGGACAAAGTTAAAGGGGGCGGTTCCCTGACAGCCCTTCCGATTATAGAGACCCAGGCCGGAGATGTTTCTGCATATATACCAACTAATGTGATTTCTATAACAGACGGACAAATATTTCTGGAGTCCAATCTTTTTAATGCAGGATTCCGCCCTGCTATTAATGTGGGTATTTCTGTTTCCCGTGTGGGAGGAAATGCACAGATAAAATCGATGAAAAAAATTGCCGGGACATTAAAACTGGACCAGGCCCAGTTTCGTGAGCTGGAAACTTTTGCGAAATTCGGGTCAGATCTGGATGCTGCTACAATGCGAATACTTGACAGGGGGCATAAGAATATGGAGATATTAAAACAGGGCCAGTATTCACCAATGAGGGTCGAGCATCAGATTGCTATTATATATTGCGGAGTGAAGGAGTTGTTAAGGAATGTTCCGGTTGAGAAAGTAAAAAAGTTTGAAGAAGAATTCCTGGAATTAATGGAAATGGAACATCGTGATGTTTTGGACATCTTGAAAGAAGGTGATTTATCCCCGGAGGCAGAGGAAATTTTACGGAAAGTTGCAAATGAAGTATCGCAGAGATACAAAGAATAGGGATTGATATAAAATGGCTGGCTTAAAAGAGATACGAACACGGATAGGAACGGTAAAAACTACCAGGCAGGTGACGAGCGCAATGAAAATGATCGCTGCTGCAAAATTGAAGAAAGGACAGGATGCTATTCTTCAAATCAGGCCCTATGCGAATAAGTTGCATGATATACTCGTATCTATCAGTTCAAATTTAAATATCTATGGTGAAGAACTGGTTTGCATAAAACCACGTGATCCTGAAAAAGTGCTTGTGGTTTTGATTTCATCGAACAACGGATTATGTGGCGGATTTAATATTAATATATCCAAAAACGCAGTGGAATTGGTCAGGATTAAATATGGTATGCAATACAAACTGGGGGATGTGGATTTTCTTTGTATCGGTAAACAGGGAGAGCGCCAGGTAAGGCAAAGGGGAATGAATGTGGTGAAAACCAGGCATGAACTTTATGATAATATGAATTTTGAGAATGTCTGCAGGGTAGCTGATGAGGTTATAGATGATTTTACAAAAGGAACTTATGACAGGGTAGAACTTGTTTATAATCAATTTAAAAATGCAGCCATGCAGAATATTGTCGCTGAACAATATCTGCCTGTTCCTGTTGAGGAGAAAAAAGCCCCGGATTCTTATTATTATTTTATATTTGAACCTTCAAGAGAACAAATTATTAAAGAAGTTATTCCAAGGTCATTGAAAATTGAGTTTTATAGGGCCTTGCTTGATTCCTTTGCAGCTGAACAGGGAGCCCGGATGACAGCAATGCATCAGGCAACTGATAATGCAACTGAATTGTTAAAAGATCTGATGCTTCAGTATAATAAAGTCCGTCAGACCACAATTACTAATGAAATACTCGAAATAGTAAGCGGCTCTGAGGCTCTTAGGCGTCAGTGAGACTATGATTTTCTGTTCCGAACCATAGTGAAGGAATCTTCGAAATCATATAGTCTCACTGACGCCGGGCGTTAGCGAGGGGTCTTTGACTGTTTAATACCGGGCAATGTCATCTTTAGTCCCGAGTCTTTAGTCCCGAGCCTATAGTCCCGGGTAAAGCGAAGGGAGCTAGTGTCGTGTCAAGCCTGCTCTAACGCACAATGATTCGTTCTTTTGAATTTCTACTGCGTTAAAAAATATTTACAGAAC
>CAZIOB010000060.1:0-17504 GCA_964540755.1 uncultured Prolixibacteraceae bacterium
TAAAGAATACGGAAAGGAAACCTGCCGCACATTTTTTAACCATAAATTGAATAAAAATGGAAAAATAGATGCTGTCATTGCAGCCAAAATACCGGATGAACCGGCTATTGCAAAGGACATAGAGCGTGGGGGCTCAAATAAGATTATTAACCATCCCTGGCAGGGCACCCTTACTTTTAACAGCTGGTTTTATAAAAAAGACCAGCCCATAAGACATAATGCAAGGACAGTAATAGAAATGCTGACTGATATAATCAGTAAAAACGGCAATTTGCTATTAAACGTGGAATTGTTAGCTGACGGGACTATTCCTTCTGATCATAAAAAAATACTGGATGATATCGGAGAATGGGTAAATCTTAACGGCGAAGCCATATATGCAAGCAAACCATGGAAAACATTTGGCGATAATCTGAATTCCTATCTTAAAAGGCTGGAAGAGAAAAATATTGGAGAGGCTGATCTTGAAGCTCTTAAAAAACAGGCACAAAGTGAACATTTTAATGAACGGACAATAGATAGTCCTGAATATGGATATGACGAGGTAAGGTTTACAACAAAAGGTAATCTCTTATATGTGTTTGTAATGAATCCGTCACAAGGCACAATCGAACTGCCTTCGTTAGGGCTAAAATCTGAATATGACCCGGGTAAAATAAAATCTGTCAGTCTGATTGGCAGTAATTCAAAAATCGAATTCATCCAGGATGATGCAAAACTAATAATTAATATGCCGGAACAGAGGCCCAATAATTATGCAGCAGTATTTAAACTTGTTGGCGCTATTAACTAAAAATAGAAATTAGTCCACGATTGTGCAACACAATATCACTTTATTATGATAACACAAAGGACATTACCAACTGAAAATGAGACTGTTAACGAAGTGTTATATGATAGATTGTTGAAAATCAATTATTTGTATTATGAAAAACTTATTTATTATTCTGCTGGCTATTTTATTATTCTCATGCCGCGATGATTTCCGTCAGCAGATCGACCTTTCAGGTGAATGGGAGTTCAGAACGGACCCGGATGATCTCGGCACAAAGGAAGAATGGTACGAATCAGATCTGCCGGAAACTGTTCAGTTGCCCGGCTCTATGGCAGAAAATAATAAAGGAAATGATATAACAATGCAAACCGGATGGACGGGAACCGTAATGGATCCGGACTGGCACAATGATCCCGATTATGTCCCCTGTCATGATCCTTCCAATATACGTTTTCCCTTCTGGCTGCAGCCTGTTAAAAAATATACAGGTGCGGCCTGGTATATTAAAAAAGTCACTATTCCCGAAAGCTGGACAGGAAGAACAGTCCGGCTAATACTGGAGCGGCCGCACTGGGAATCAAATCTTTGGGTCAACGGGGAATGGACAGGCAGTATGAATAGTCTTGCAACACCGCATATTTATAATATCACCTCTTCAATCAAACCCGGAGAAAATATAATTGCATTAAGAATTGATAATCGCATAAAAGAAGTTGATCCGGGAATTAATTCGCATAGCATAACCGACCACACTCAAACCAACTGGAACGGTATTGTTGGCGATATACTGATGGAAGCTGCCGCAAAAATATCCTTTGAAAATATTAATGTGTTTCCGGATATTGATAATAAAAAGGTGGAAATAGAGGCTGAGATTATAAATGATACCGATGAAGCAAAAGTTGTAAAATGTGTTGCATCTGCCAGACTGAAAAATACCGGGGAGAAAGTTCCAAGAAAATCATGGAAAATTAACCTCCAACTGGGGAAAAACATAGTAAAAATGACCTTGCCCCTGGGAGATAAGGCTTTATTATGGGATGAATTCAATCCAGATGTTTATCAACTTTCCTTGACTGTTAAATATAAAAAGGAAATAGATAATCGAACGGTGGATTTCGGTCTGCGTGAGTTTAAAGCTGAAGGAACCCGTTTTTTTATTAACGGCAGACCGGTATTTCTGCGTGGCACCCTGGAATGTGCCATTTTCCCGAAAACGGGCTATCCTCCAACGGAGACAGACGGATGGGAAAAAGTTTATACAACGGTGAAAGCTCACGGACTGAACCATGTGCGTTTCCATTCATGGTGCCCGCCGGAGGCTGCATTTGAAGCAGCCGACAAAATGGGCATATATCTGCATGTGGAATGCTCCTCATGGGCAAACTCCAGCACTGTCCTGGGCAGCGGATTGCCAATAGATCAATATATATATGAAGAGAGCCGTCGCATCGTGCGGACTTACGGTAATCATCCGTCATTTGTTATGATGGCATACGGTAATGAACCCGGAGGACCTCATCACAAAGAATATCTTGCAAAATTTGTAAAGTACTGGAAAGAAAAAGACAACCGTAGGGTATATACTTCAGGTGCGGGATGGCCTTTGATCTCTGAAAATGATTTTCATTCAACACACAGCAGTGTAAGGATACAGGGATGGGGAGAAGAATTGAACAGCATCATTAACAGTGAGCCGCCCCGGACAGATTACGACTGGTCGAAGGGTATCAAAAACTATGATAAACCGGTGGTGAGTCATGAAATCGGACAATGGTGCGTATATCCTGATTTTAAAGAGATAAAAAAATATACCGGAGTACTGAAAGCTAAAAATTTTGAAATGTTCCGTGAAAGTCTAATTGACCATGACATGGGACACCTGGCTGACAGCTTTTTGCTGGCTTCCGGAAAATTGCAGGCCTTATGTTATAAAGCTGATATTGAAGCCGCTTTGCGTACTCCCGGATTTGCAGGATTTCAGTTACTCGACCTGCACGATTTTCCTGGCCAGGGCACTGCCCTTGTTGGAGTGCTTGATCCCTTCTGGGAAGAGAAAGGTTATATTTCTCCGGCAGAATACCGTAGCTTTTGTAATACAACGGTTCCTTTGGCACGACTTGAAAAAAGAATTTTCACAGAGGGCGAAACTCTTACTGCTGATATTGAAGTTGCACACTTTGGCAAAGATCCGCTACCTGCTGTAAATCCCTCATGGGAAATAACTCACAAAGGTGAGGCAATAGCAGGAGGCACGCTCGGAGTGCGTGATATTTCAATTGGCAATGCTATTAATTTGGGACAGATAATTTATCGGTTTCAAAAAAATAATCTCCCACGCAAACTTAACCTTAAAATTACTGTACAAAATTTTTCAAACTCATGGGATATATGGGTCTTTCCGCAAGAACAACCTGAGATCCCGGAAGGAATTAAAATAGTTGAAACCCTCGGCCGGCCTGCATTGGAATTTCTTGCTAATGGCGGTAAGATACTACTCTCTCTCGGGAAAGGGAAAGTGGCTTCCTCAATGGGTGGAGATGTGGGGGTCGGATTTTCCAGCATATTCTGGAATACAGCATGGACCCGTGGACAAAAACCTCATACACTCGGAATACTGTGCAACCCTGGCCATCCGGCGCTTGAACTGTTCCCGGCTGAATATCATTCCAACTGGCAGTGGTGGGATGCTATGAGTCATGCCGATGCTGTTCAGCTGGATTCATTTTCATATCAGATGAAGCCAATTGTGCGTATTATCGACGACTGGGTATCTAACCGGCAACTGGCGCTGATATTTGAAGCCAAAGCAGGTAAAGGAAGGATAATAGTATGCGGGGCAGACCTGATGAATGATCTTGAAACCCGTCCTGAAGCCCGCCAGCTGAGAGCAAGTCTGTTGAAATATATGGCAAGCAATGAATTCAATCCTTCTGTAGAAATAAAAACAAAAGAGCTTTTGAATATCCTTAAAAACTAATCCGCCGCCAGCAATCAAAAAATCACCTCAGGATAAAAGGTTAATGTACCCGGGTAACTTGTCTGAATGGCCTGAAAGAAAAATAAAGGCCTGATTTATTATTTTATTTTCATAGATGAATCACGCACTGCCATTTCTGTTTGCATGTGTTCGTTTCACAGAGGAATCACGCACTACCATTTCTGTTTGCAATACTACCTGCTCGTTAAAATTTTTGCCTTTTTTTATGCATTCAAAAAACAATCTGGCAGCTTCTCTTCCCATATCTTTTGTGGGATGGGTAACCGAAGTAAGAGTCGGATCTACAACCGTGGAGTGAAATTCATCGGTAAAACCGACCAGGGCAATATCATCGGGGATTTTCAATCCGTGTTTTTTTATCTCCTTCATAGCAGCGAAAGCAATAGTGTCATTAATTCCAAAAATAGCATCAGGAGGTTGACTGAGAGAAAGCAGCTTTCTGGTTGCCCTCGTGGCATCTGCTGCGCTGAGATTACATGTAACCAGCAGATCAGGATCATATTGAAGCCCGCATTCTTCCAAACCCTCACGGAATCCCCTCTTCCGGTTCCTGGTAATACTAAGATGTTCCGGTCCTGATATATAAGCAATACGGCTGTAACCATTTTCATAAAAATGCCTTATAATATTTTTAACGGCATTAACTCCGTCAACAGTAACAGCAGGAATCTTTGAATTGGCAGGAACACGGTCGAAAAAAACCAGGGGTACTTCGCTCTGTATAAGAGGTTCAAAATGACTTATATCATCAGTTTCCTGGCTCAGGCAAACGATCAATCCTTCTACCCTTGACTTAAGCAGATTTTTTACGGATTCAACCTCTTTTTGATAAGATTCATAGGAAGAAGAAATTACAATATAATAATCATGCTTTTTAGCAACTTCCTCAATACCTGAAATAATTGAAGAAAAAAAGTAGGTGACAATATCAGGTACAATGACCCCGATCATTTTTGTTTGTTGACGTAACAATCCCATGGCAAGAGGATTGGGAGTATAATTTCTTTCACGCGCCAATCTCTGAATTTTCAGTGTAAGCTCAGGACTGATATCCGGATGATTCTTAAGCGCCCTCGACACTGTCGATATCGAAACTCCCAGCTCTTTTGCAAGATCTTTTAATGATATGTGCCTCCTGACCATCGACTTTGAATATAAAAAGTTACACGTTGTTATGAAACCTAAAAATCTATAATGAAACTAACATATTTGTAAAATCACGCAAGAGTATGATTAAAACATATGCGAGTTTCATATGATACCTTTTAAAATAAATAATTTTAATCTTATGAAAATCTATTACAGCTCTTCATTGCATACCACAATTGGAAATGGTCATTGCAAGTAATTTCATCATTTGAAACGTAAACTAAAACTTCATTGTCCAAATATAAAGAAAAATAAATGTAGTAATTTATTAATGTGATAATTATTGCCGGAGATCTGTTTTGTTTGAATTCTATCTATTAACAGATTAACAGTTACAGACAATCATAAATTTGGGTTCATCCGGGATTTAATAAAAAATTTTAAATTCACTTAGAAAAAAAATGTTTTACAGCATATTTTAAATGCCGCAAAGCTTTGCGGAAAGCTTTGCGTTAAACATCACTTATTCAGCAGTTTGCATAAAACAAAAAGTTTGATCATCTTTGTATTTGAAAAACATGAATTGATACTTTGTTGAAAAAATGAATATTGAGTAATAATTGGAAAGTGAGATATAATTTAGTGATTATAAATATCTTAAAATTTCTAAATTATTTTTCCATATAAATTTAAAAACTTTAAAAATGAAAAAAAGAGCAGTAGTGACAGGAGCAGGAGGCTTCATTGCAGGTCATCTTGCAAGAAAGTTAAAAGATATGGGGTACGATGTCAGGGCGGTTGACAAAAAACCACTTACCGAATGGTACCAGGTACATGATGATTGTGACAACCTCGTTCTGGACCTTAATATCAGGGAAAATTGCTATCGGGCTGTAAACGGTTATAATGAGGTTTATAACTTAGCTGCCGATATGGGAGGAATGGGATTTATTGAAAATAATAAAGCAGAATGCATGTTAAGCGTTCTTATTAATACTCATATGCTATTAGCTGCCCGTGATTTGGGAGTGACCAGGTATTTTTATTCTTCCTCTGCCTGTGTTTATAATGCTGACAAGCAGACCGATACAGATAATCCCGGACTTAAGGAAGAGGATGCTTACCCTGCAATGGCAGAAGATGGTTACGGATGGGAAAAACTATTCTCGGAAAGGATGTGCCGCCATTTTATGGAGGATTACGGTCTGACAACAAGAGTGGCCCGCTTCCATAATGTTTATGGGCCTTACGGAACATATGAAGGAGGCAGGGAAAAGGCTCCTGCAGCCATATCCAGAAAGGTCATCGATGGAGAGCTTTATGGAAAGGATGAAATCGTAATATGGGGCGATGGTAAACAGACACGTTCATTTATGTATATTGACGATTGTATTGAGGGCATCCTTAAAATAATGTACAGTGATATAGAAGAACCGATCAACCTGGGAAGTGACGAAATGGTCTCTATCAACAAATTGGTTGACATTGTAGAGGATATAGCCGGGTATAAATTGAAAAGAAGCTATGATTTAGATGCCCCAAAAGGTGTACGCGGAAGAAACAGTGATAATACACTTATAAAACAGTATCTTGATTGGGCGCCCTCCTACCCCCTTGCAGAGGGAATGAAAAAAACATACGCCTGGATCAAAGAACAAATGATCAATGAAAAAAATAAAAAATAGTTGAAATATTGTTGACCCCGGGGCTATAACGCATCCCCGGGGTTTTTTCTTGTATCATACTTGTTTTGATATAAAATAACGTTTTTGAAAATGATGTCACCCAAAGAACAATACTTGCTGATTGCCAGTCCCCCGCAGGACAAAATATATCATAACTATTTTGCCTGGAGGTTTTTAACAAGATCATAAAATGAGTCATTTTCACATGGTAAAAACAATAAATTTACCCAATAATAAAACAGTGATTGATAATAAATGAACATCAATCTTTTGATTTTTGTAAAATTTAATTATCATAAACCCGAGCCTGCTCCGAAAAATAAAAAATATAAAAATCCTGTTTTCCCGGCAGAACTCAATAATTTAAATAGACCAATCCAATTTATAAGATAGTGATATGAAGGAAAAAATTGTAATGGTAAGCGGTTGTTATGATCTGCTTCACGCCGGTCACATAGCCTTTTTTAAAACAGCCTCAAAATATGGCAAATTACATGTCATTCTCGGTACAGATGAAAATGTAAGATTACTAAAGGGAAAGTCTCCTTACTTCTCAGAAGAAGAACGTAAATACATGGTGCAGGCTGTCAGGTACGTTGAAGAAGCTCATTTAGCCACCGGAAAAGGAATACTTGATTTTGAACCGGACTTAAAAAAGCTAAAACCTGATTTTTTTGTGGTTAATACTGATGGTTACACTCCTGAGAAAAAGCGCCTTTGCCAGAAAAACGGAGTTGAACTTATTGTACTTGACCGAATTCCTGAAGAAGGACTGCCTGCGCGTTCCAGTTCCGGATCTAAAAAGGATCTTAAATTTCCCTACCGGCTTTGCCTTGCAGGTGGCTGGATGGATCAGCCATGGGTATCTGAAAAACATCCGGGATCAGTTGTGGTAGTACAAATATGGCCCACTATAGATTTTAACGACCGCTCGGGTATGGCAACAAGCTCACGTAAGGTAGGCATCGAACTATGGGGAGATAAACTGCCCGAAGGCGATCCGGTCCGCAATGCACGCCTTCTTTTCGGAGCTGAGAATCCCCCCGGATCAAAATATATCTCAGGTACACAGGATCACATAGGACTGCTGGTTCCGGGTGTTACACGCATAGATTATGACGGAGATTTCTGGCCGGTTAATATTGAGAACACAACAGACCCAGAGATATGCAACTGGCTGTCAAAAGTATTACATCTTGCTCCTCTTCAACCAAGACCGGAAGGATATAACCCGCTTCTTAAAAAAAATATTGAACCTTCAATAGTAAAAAGACTTGGAGATTCGGGAGTGGCATGTTATGATGCAATATTGCATAAAGATGTAAAAAAACTTGGAAAATCAATGAAAGATACTTATTTATGCTGGAGCGAATTGCTGCCTTATACGGTGCCGGACTGGGTTATGGAAGAAATGAAGGAAAATTATTTCACTAAATATTCAGGTGCCATTACATCCGGCAGTGGTGGCGGTTATATTATTTTCCCCTCTGAGGAGGAGGTAGAAGGGACTTTAAAGATTAAAGTAAGATACTAATAGAATTATTATTTATAAATGATTATTGATAATTCAACCCATGAATAACTTATATACAATTATTATGGCAGGAGGCTCAGGAACCCGTTTCTGGCCAAGAAGCAAAAAAGAAAAACCTAAACAATACCTCAATCTTTTCGGAAACAAATCTTTATTACAAACAACAATAGACCGGTTTTTAATTATCAGTGATCCTCACAATATATATATAGTGTCAGGTAAGTCACAAAAGAGTATATTAGAAGAACAAACCAAAATACTTCCCCAAAAAAACCTTATTTACGAACCTGTCGGCAAAAATACACTGCCTTGCATCGGACTGGCAGCAATGTTCGTAGAAAAGGAAAATCCCGATGGTATAATGATAGTGACTCCTTCTGATCATCTCATCAAGAACAGCGAATTATTCAAAGAAACTATCGTTAACGCTACAGAACTGGCGAGGAATAATAATGGAATTGTTACAATTGGCATAAATCCCACCTATCCCTCCACCGGTTATGGTTATGTCCAAACGGAAAAAGAAACAGGGATTAAAAATGGCATAAAACAATTTAAAGTAAAAAAATTTATTGAAAAACCTGATGAACAAAAAGCAGCTGAATATCTTAAGAAGGGAGGATACTACTGGAACAGCGGAATGTTCGTTTTCAGAGTTTCGGTATTTCTGGATGCTGTAAAAAATTATACTCCCAAAATATTTGAAGGCTTAAAAAAAATAGAGTCAAAGACAGGATCACCTGAGTTTGAAGGTACCTTAAATTCTGTTTACAATACTTTTGAAAATATTTCGATAGACTATGGTGTAATGGAACATGCGAATAATATTTATCTTGTTGAGGGTAATTTTGAATGGAACGACCTCGGGAGCTGGGAATCTGTATATCTTACAGATGAAAAAAATTCTGAAGGCAATGTACTTTCAGGTGAATGTATTGTTCTGGATTCAAAAAATTCGTATGTTTATTCTGATAAAGGACTGGTAGCATTGATCGGGTTGGATAATTTGATTGTTGTACAGGACGGAAACACGACACTTGTCTGCAACCGTAATAATGCCGAGGATGTTAAAAAGATCGTAAATAAACTTAAAGAAAATAAAAAAGATCAATACCTGTAGAAATTTAAAAGAAGTGATTGATAAATATCATCCTGATATTATCTGGTTTGACTCCTGGCTCGATCAGATCCCTGAGCAATACCGCCAGAAATTTTGTGCGTATTACTTAAATGAGGCAGAGAAATGGGACAAAGAAGTTGTAATTGTTAGAAAGCAAGATGATCTTCCCCTGGAAGTCAGCGTGGATGACCTGGAAAAATCGCGTAAAAACAAGCTCGATGAAAAGGTGTGGATGACAGATGAAACCGTCAGCACCGGCAGCTGGTGCTATACTGAGGACTTACAGATAAAATCACCCGAAGATGTTCTGCATGTTCTTATTGATATTGTAAGTAAGAATGGCGTACTTTTATTGAATATCTCTCCAATGGCCAATGGAACTATCCCTGAGGAGCCGGTTAATGACATGGCTGTTGTTTTCAAAATAGAATGTGAAAAATAAAATACATGTAACTATCATTCAACAATATGTATTCTTTGTGTTCTTTCCTTTTTTACATCATCAGCCTTATCTTTACCTTTGAAATTCAGAATAAATAATACCTGAAAATCTAAAATAAAGATCTATTATGGTTTCACCCTGGATATTTAGGTAATAATCAATTCATTAGACTATGAACAAAAACGAAGGGTCTTTCAACTGGATGTTTATTTTCTACCCTGCCCTGGCTATGATGCTGGGCTGGGGACTACGCGGGCATATCGGAGGGGGCCCGTTTGGTGCTATGATCCCCGGAGCCATGGTCGCCCTCACTCTCTGTATCCTGTTAAAACTTCCGTCATCTGCATCTTCGATTATTATTGTTTTTGCAGTTATAGGTATAGGTTTAGGGGGACAAATGACTTATGGCCAGACTCTTGGATTTCTGATTAAACCGGGCACTGTCTGGTGGGGAAATATAGGAACAACCCTGAAGGGAGCAATATGGGGATTACTGGGTGGAACGGTCTTTTCAATGGGATTTGTTTACAGGAAACTTCAGGGGAAGACAATAATCACCGCTTTATTGTTAATGATGCTGGGAATGTTTCTTGGTTACAAACTTGTCAATGAACCCATGCTTCTTTACTTTTCAGATCCTTCAAATCCGCGTTCCGAATCATGGGCAGCACTTCTGACCGGGGCTATTTTTCTACTTATCTACCTGAAATTCAGAACTAATATAATCAATTTCAACATTATCTCACGGTTTGCACTCTGGGGCACTGTCGGTGGCGGCCTTGGCTTCGGACTGGGAGGATTATGGATGGTACTGGGAAGTCATTTGCCTGATGTGATCTTTGCCAGCTGGTGGAAAGCCATGGAGTTTACCTTTGGATTCCTGCTTGGAGCTTTCCTTGGATACGCTGCATGGCTTAAGCGTTCGGATATTAAAAGCATTATTCAGGAAGATCAAAGTCCGCGAGAGCATCCCTCTATGTCGGTCTGGGCAGAGCTGGGATTTATTTTGCTGGTGGCACTTCTTATTTTCTGGCTGATACCAAAAACAGCCGGTCCGTTTGTGCGGGGGGATCAACCAGGAGATGGATTCATGCTCGGATTATTACGGGATATTACTGGTATGACAGTTAATTATGCTTTTTACGGACTTATTCTTGTTCTGTTCATTATGCGTTTTCCGGGAATTGCATGGCAGCTGGGAATAACATTAACATTCTGTCATTCTGCAATCGACCTTTTCCGTGACATATACCCTGATATAAATACATGGTCACCTGTAACAATGCACTTCTTTTTCGTTTTTATGATGACAGCGGTTGTTGCAATCCTGGCAGCATATTTCACAAGAAAAGAGGGAACTATAAAGAATCTTTTCTTATTGCTGATCTGGTCTTCAATCATAATCTCATTATTACGTTTGGCACTAAGTCAGGGAGGTTCCGATCTGACAGGTTTATCTGCTTGTGAGATTATATGCAGAAAATATTTCGTTGATATCGCATTTATAATCCTGGCTGTTATTGTATCTTTAATCACTGTTAAAAAGTATAATAAAATACAATACCAATGAAGACAATCATTTCAGTGTTATTATTACTTTCCCTGCTTGGTTGTAACAGGGCTCCAAAAATCACTACAGAAAAAATAGATGACCACGTAAGGGCAAAGGAGATCAGTGATATGCGTTACGGCATGTTCATATGCTGGTCGTTCAGTACATTCAGCGGCAAGGAATGGACAACTGAGCCACATCCTCCCGGTTTCTTCAGAGCTACCGGTTGCGACACCGATCAGTGGTGTGAAGTGGCGAAAAAAGCTGGCATGAAATACATTTATTTTCTGTCGAAACATCATGACGGCTTTTGTTTATGGGATACTAAAACAACGGAACATAAAGTTACCAATTCTCCGCTGGGAACAGATGTACTGGCTAAACTTCGTAAATCATGCGATAAATATGGAATTAAACTGGGCTTGTATTTCTCCGAGGGTGACTGGACATGGGATGGCCGTAATGGCACCAGGTCAGGTGATAATCCTGAAGTAAAAAAAGCCCAACTAAAAGAACTTTGCACGGAATACGGACCTATTGAATTTTTCTGGATGGATCATGCTACGGGTGACGGAGGCTTGTCACACGACGAGACAACAAAATGGGTACATCAGTTCCAGCCAAATTGTTTTGTCGGCTACAATCACGGAGAGCCCAGCGGCCGTTTATGCCTGCGGGAAAGAGGAGCACCCGGCCCCATTGGAGATGCCGGAGCAACCCGCTACAATAAAGAACAGGAATCTACTTACAAAGGCTACCTGGTTGCCGAATTTACATATCCGATACTGCCTGAGCATGAGGGCGGTGCACAATGGTTTTATTCTTTGCCCAAACATGATGACCTTGTTCACAGTCCGGAGAAACTATTTGCCGACTACCAGGGGGCAGTTAAGTATAATAATCTCTTCTCAATAAATATAGGCCCCGATTATGAAGGAAAAATCAGGGATATCGATGTAAAAACCTTAATGGAAGTAGCTCAAATGATCAAAAAAAAATAAAAAAATAAAACCATAACCACCAACGAAAGAGGTGGTTTTAACACTTATAATAAAATGAAGATCACAACATTAATAATGCTATTAACTTTATTTGTCAGCTGTCAGTCAAAACAAAGTAAATCCAACCAGGAAAGTAAAAAACCAAACATTGTAATAATCTATATGGACGATCTGGGCTATGGCGATGTAAGTGCATATGGAGCTACAGAACTGGAAACTCCTAACTTTGACAAACTTGCGGATGCCGGAATTCGTTTTACTAATGGCCATTCCTCTTCTGCCACATGCTCACCCAGTCGTTACGCTCTGATGACAGGCCAGTATCCATGGCGCAATGAAAATGCTAAAATATTATCCGGAACAGCCCCCCTTCTTATAGGAACCGACCAGATGACCATCCCTAAAATGCTGAAAGAAGAGAGTTATCAAACCGGTATTGTAGGTAAATGGCATATGGGACTGGGAGACGGGAATGTGGACTGGAATGAAAGGATAGCTCCGGGACCGAATGAAGTGGGATTTGATTATTCCTTTATAATGGCAGCTACACAGGACCGCGTGCCAACTGTTTATATTGAAGATGGTTATGTAGTGGGGCTCGAAAAAGATGATCCGATACAGGTTGACTATCAAAACAATTTTGAAGGGGAACCTACCGGAAAGGATAATCCTGAGTTGTGCAAAATGATGTGGGACCATGGTCATAATAGCAGCATAGTAAATGGCATACCGCGAATAGGTTTTATGAAAGGCGGAGAGAATGCAAAATGGATTGACGAGGACATGGCAGATACTTTCCTTGAAAAAGCAAAAGACTTTGTGAAACAACATAAAAATGACAGGTTCTTTCTTTACTATGCTCTGCAACAACCTCATGTTCCAAGGACTCCCCACCCCAGGTTTGCCGGATTATCGGGAATGGGGCCGCGTGGTGATGTAATTATTGAAGCTGACTGGTGTGTGGGCGAGTTTATCGAGACACTTGAAAAAGAAGGGATACTGGAAAATACCCTAATAATATTCTCCAGTGATAATGGTCCTGTAATTAACGATGGCTATAAGGATGACGCAGTTGAAAAACTGGGCGACCATACTCCATGGGGGCCTCTCAGAGGAGGAAAATACAGCTTATTCGAAGCGGGAACCCGTGTTCCTTTTATTACTTACTGGAAAGGAAAAATAAATCCGGGAGTATCTGATGCATTGATATGCCACCTGGACATACTATCATCCCTGGCCGAACTGGTCGGCAGTGAAACAAGGGGACCTGACAGTCAGCAATTACTGGATGTTATTTTAGGTAAAACCCGGGATGGCCGTCAAGAACTTGTTATGGAAGCTACCTCACGTACTGCTCTTCAAAAAGGAGAATGGGTAATGATACCTCCTTACAAAGGACCTGCTATTAACAAAAATGTTAATATTGAACTGGGAAATTCTGAAGAATACCAGTTATATAACCTTTCTGAAGACCTGGGTCAGCGAAAAAACCTGGCAAATGAAGATCCTGAAAAACTCCGGGAAATGGTTGAGACATTCACGAAGATAAGAGGTGAAGAATTCAGCGACATAGAACAGCTTGAGTTGAAATAACATCAAAAGTCATCACACTGACACCCCGGTTTTACTTATCCATATACCAAATCCTTCCATTCGCCGGGACGCTACCTTTGGGTATCCTGCGCAAAAGACTCACAAACAATAAGTGTTGCTGCGAAAAATAGATTAAAAAAAAGTATTTTCATAATGAAAACATATATCCAAGGGTGAGGAACACACCTCCTGTTCTGCTGTTCCCATTAGCAGAGGTATCTTCCTGGATACTGTGAAGTCCGTATGCCACACGTGCATCAAGCACGAGAGAGTTTTTATTACTCAATCCATAATCGAAACCAATTCCACCGGTCAGACCAAAATTGGTAGGCTTTATATCATCCTCTATATCGGTATTTGCATCAAAGGATTGTGATGGTACGGGCTGCCCCTGAACTGTGAGAGGCATAGTCCCTGTTTTATCCAGGTAAAATGCACTATTCCCATCGGTTTTCTGTTCAGCCTTCATTAAAAAACCAAGATAGGGCCCTGCATTTATATAATACTTTAACTTCTCTCCAAACTGCAATTTTCCCATTAATGGCACTTCAAGGTAATGCAGTGAAGCCTCATTATTAAAATCAGCATAAAGATATGTTCCGTCAGGTAACATCTGAGCAAATTGTGCAGGCAGTTTAGTTACAGGTTGTTGGCCGTTACGGATACCACCCTGCTCTGAATAATCAAGGCCTGTTTTTAATGATAACTTTTCTGAAATTCCTATATCAGCAATAACACCAAAATTCTCAGCCAGTTTGGATTTGTAATCAGCACTTATCTCATTTGTTCCGTCGCTGTGCAGATTTGGAATACTTGTCCCTGCCTTGATCCCAAATCTTACCTGCGCAGATAAACTAACTGAAAGAATTAAAAAAAGAAAGAAACAACCAAAAAGTAAAGCATGTCTTTTCATAGTATTAAAATTATTAATTTTTAAAGGTATAGTATGGAACTCGCATGTATTTTAATCATCACCTTGGGTGTAAATATTTTACATGCTCGTTTCATAGTATTTAAAATTTGAATTAGAGATAAAATTTTTTAATACGGATCACCCGTCATTTTCAGTCTTGTTTTGTCACAAATCAATGTGCAAAATAATATTTTTTTTAATACGGATCATATTTTAAACCCATGACTTTTTTAAAAGCTTCCAATTATTCATATCACATTTACTGTCGTGCTCTGAATAATTGTTTATTGTTCTTTATTATGTCCTTTCCCTGAAATTTAATAATTAAATCAGTAACAAATAATACTAACTTTAATTCAATCAGGATTTTTGCTTTTTGCAAGGTGAAAAAGACTTAATTCAAGTTACCAATAAATTTGGGTTATTGAAATATGTTGTTATATTTATATAAGAAATATCAAAATTTAATCTGATGAAGGAGGCTCTTTTATATCAGAAGCTTGATAATAAAAAAGTAAAATGCAATCTTTGTGCCCACAGATGTGTGATAATGCCCGGAAAAATTGGAATATGTAATGTCAGGGAAAATATCAACGGCACTCTTTACACAAAAGTTTACGGACGAACTATCGCACAGCATATCGACCCTGTTGAAAAAAAACCACTCTACCATTTTTATCCGGGTTCACTGGCTTATTCCATAGCAACCCCGGGATGTAACTTTAAGTGCCTTTTTTGTCAAAACTGGGAAATTTCACAAGTAACCGATAATAGTATATTGGAATCAGGGTATGAAGCAATACCTGAGAAAATCGTACGGGATGCAAAAAATGCTAGATGCAAAAGTATAGCTTATACTTATACAGAGCCTACTATATTTTTTGAGTATTCTTTTGACATTGCACGGCTGGCAAATGAAGAAGGACTTAAGAACATTTATGTTTCCAACGGTTATATGACTCTTGAGATGCTGGATATGATAAGTCCGTATCTCGACGCCATCAATGTTGATCTTAAAGCATTCAGCGAAAAAACATACCGTCGGCTTATTGGCGCCCGCTTGCAACCGGTGCTTGACAGTCTCAAAAAAATAAAAAAGCTTGGTATATGGCTTGAAGTTACAAGTCTAATAATTCCCCAGGTTAATGACGACCCTGAAGAAATACGTGCTATGGCAGGTTTTGTAGCAAAGGAACTGGGTAAAGATGTTCCCTGGCACATAAGCAGATTCTTTCCTTCGTATAAATATACTGATATACCTCCAACACCACAGGAAACACTGCAAAAAGCAAGGGAAATTGGAAGGGAGGAAGGCCTGAGTTATATTTACATTGGAAATATCCATACTGCAGATGGCATGAACACCATATGTCACGAATGTGGCTACCTGCTAATAGAGCGCACCGGTTTTGGCATAAGGCAGAACAGAATAAAAGACGGCCATTGTCCCCTATGCGGGGTAAAAATACCGGGAGAAGGATTATAAAGAAATAAATTTCTGGCGCCCGGGTCCACCGGTAATGATACCATACCTGATCGATGAAGTAAGGATTGATCTCCTCCGCCCACTGACTTATAAGAAAATCAGGCATGATATATGTTTGACGCCCTACTTACGTTTAGTCATGAATGAAAAATTATTAAAGTAAAGGTCATCTTACTGCAGGCAATAATTTATTTACCTGTTTTTTACACCTTCTGTAGCGATCTGTATTCTCAACATAACTTGCAATCATTCCCATAGTTTTAACGCACTCAACAGGATATTTGCCAATTGATGTTTCTCCGGAAAGCATTACTACATCAGTGCCATCATATATTGCATTTGCTATATCACTTACATCCGCCCTGTTTGGCCTGGGATTATCAATCATGGATTCAAGCATTTGAGTTGCTGTTATAACAGGCTTTCCCAGGTTGTTGCATTTTTCAATCATGACTTTCTGATGCTCCGGCAGACTCCATGGCTGAATTTCCACTCCCAGATCACCTCTGGCGATCATAACAGCATCAGTCTCCCTGACAATCTCATCAAAATTTGAAAGTCCCTCAGGATTCTCAATTTTCGATATGATCTGAATTTGAGTTCCTTCTAATTGTTCACGAAGCTCATGTACATCATCAGCATTTCTTGTAAAAGAATCAGCAATATAATCCACACCGCTTTCAATGGCAAAAGAAAGGTGTGGTATATCACCGGGCATTGTATATGGATAATTAACAACTGTATCGGGGTGATTCAACCCTTTTCGCGAACGGATAATATCCCCGTATAAAACCTTGCAGGTTATTCTACCGGGCAATACATTAATAACCTCCAGTCCGACAAAAGCATCATCAATAAAAAGACGATGTCCGGGTTTAACGAATTGATCCAGTTGTCTGTAAGTAACCGGCAGACCGTAGGCCAAAGAATCGACCAAAGGATAGTCTGATCCGGCCGGTTTTGGAATATCAGTCCTCAGAACTATAAAGTCTCCTGCCTTCACAAACAAAGGTTCAGGTAAATCCCCCAGTCTGATCTTAGGCCCTTTTATATCATAAACAATAAATCCTTTGGGATTGACTTTTCTTGATTTTTCTATTATTGACCGGTGGAATTCGCGGCTTCCGTGCGAACTATTGATGCGGATACCGTTCATCCCGTGTTGATAGAGTATATCAAGAATATTTTCTGTAGCAGGACCAACGGTTGCAAGTATTTCAGTTTTTTTAATTATCATGGAAAAGAAAGATATTTTAGCCACTTCATTTTAAAACTGTGATCATATGATAATTTCAGCCCATTATCAGTTTCTG
>CAZIOB010000061.1:0-16967 GCA_964540755.1 uncultured Prolixibacteraceae bacterium
GAAACGAGCATCTAAAATATTTACACCCAAGAGTATGATTAAAACTCATCCGAGTTCTATATGATACATTTGAAAATAATTAATTTTAATAGTATGAAAGTTACTGAAACATTTATACCTGGCTTGTTTGTGGTGGAACCGGTTGTTTTTGAAGATCCACGAGGTTATTTTTTTGAATCATACCAGAAGATTAGGTATAATGATAATGGACTGAATGCATCGTTTATACAGGACAATGAATCAAAATCAGTGAGAGGGGTTATCCGCGGACTGCATTATCAGTTGGATCCTTATTCGCAGGCAAAGCTGGTAAGGGTCATAGAAGGACGGGTTTTTGATGTGGCGGTTGACCTGAGAAAAGGCTCCCCGGCTTTTGGAAAATGGTTTGGCATTGAGTTAGCCGGCACAGATAAAAAGCAGTTATATATTCCACGTGGTTTTGCGCATGGTTTTTCAGTGCTCAGTGAAACAGCTGTATTCACATATAAATGCGATAATTTTTATAATAAGCAGGCAGAAAGATCTGTTAGTATCAATGATCCTTTCCTGGGAATTGACTGGAAACTTGGTTCCCTGGAGCCTGTTATATCAGAGAAAGACCTTAAAGCTCCCTGTTTTGAAAATGGTGAAATGAATTTTATATACACTGAGAGATGAAAATATTAGTAACCGGGTCATACGGACAGTTAGGCAGTGAGCTGAAGGAAATATCAGGGACTTTCAGTGAGTGGGATTTTCTGTTTACTGATATTGATTCACTTGATATTACTGACCACGAGCAGGTCCGCAATTTTTGCAAAGCTGAAAATCCGGGATTTATAATTAATTGTGCTGCTTACACTGCTGTTGATAAAGCTGAGGACGATTATGAGAACGCCAGAAAAGTTAATGCAATGGCTCCTTCATTTCTGGCAGGTGCTGCCCGGGAGATCAATGCCGGTTTTATAACTATCTCAACCGATTATGTTTACAGCGGTGAATCATGCCGGCCCTATTCTGAGGATGATGAGACAGGCCCTGCGACTGTTTATGGTAAGACGAAACTTGAAGGTGAGCAACTATCACTTATGAAGAATCCCGGGTCTGTAATTATAAGGACTTCCTGGTTATATTCATGCTATGGTGAAAATTTTGTAAAAAAAATGCTGGAACTGGCCCGGACGAAAAATTCCCTTAAGGTTGTTTTCGATCAGGCAGGCACCCCTACTTATGCTTCTGACCTGGCTCGTGCCATTTTGTCTATTGTCCGTTTGTATGATGAAAAAAGCGAAAATTATATTCCGGGCATTTATAACTATTCGAATGAAGGTGTGGCAAGCTGGTACGATTTTGCCTGGACTGTTTTTGATATCCCGGGAATTGAATGTAAATTAATTCCGGCACTTACCGGGGAGTTTCCGGTGGTAGCAAAACGGCCTTCCTATTCAGTATTGAATAAACAGAAAATTAAAAGTACATTTGGGATAGATATCCCTTATTGGAAAGAAAGTCTGAAAATTTGTCTGGGAAAAATAACAAAAAGATAATTTTATGAAGGATAATAAAGAATTAATACGACAGGTAAGAGAAAAAGCAGTAAAGTGGCTTTCGGAAATGTATGATGAAGAAACCAGGAAAGAGGTGAAAAGGCTCCTCGATAATGAAAATCCCGGAGAGCTGATAGATTCTTTTTATAAAAATCTTGAGTTTGGCACCGGTGGATTGAGAGGAATTATGGGCGCCGGTACAAACCGGATGAATATATATACTGTTGGCGCCGCCACGCAGGGCCTTTCTAATTATCTGAAAGAAAATTTTTCCGGTCTTGATCAGATAAAAGTTGCTATCGGCCACGACTGCCGTAATAACAGCAGGTTATTTGCCGAAAGCAGCGCCCGTATCTTTGCTGCCAACGGGATTAAAGTATTTCTGTTTGATGATTTACG
Organism: uncultured Prolixibacteraceae bacterium; assembly: GCA_964540755.1. Lineage (GTDB taxonomy): Bacteria > Bacteroidota > Bacteroidia > Bacteroidales > Prolixibacteraceae > JAAYJR01. The sequence goes on from CAZIOB010000061.1 coordinate 1,926, forward strand.
TCCTACTCCCGAACTTTCATTTGCAATAAGGGAACTGGGGTGCCAGAGCGGAATTATACTGACCGCTTCTCATAATCCAAAAGAATATAATGGCTATAAAGCATATTGGGATGATGGTTCCCAGATAGTCGCTCCGCATGATGTCAATATAGTCAATGAAGTTAAAAAGATAGGCCCTGAAAATATAAAATTTGACGGTCCTGATGAACTGATAGAAATTATTGGGAAGGAGACAGATGATAAATTTCTTGAAAAGGTTAAAACAGTGTCGCTTTCACCTGAAGTTATTGCAAGGCACAGTGACATCAGAATAATATACACTCCCATACACGGAACAGGCGTAAGGCTTGTCCCCGCCGCATTGCGCAAATTTGGCTTCACTAATATTATCAATATCCCCGAACAGGATGTTGTGAGCGGGGATTTCCCCACCGTGATATCTCCTAATCCCGAAGAGGAAGCAGCTATGGAGATGGCACTGAAGAAGGCGGCTGAGGTGGATGCAGATGTTGTAATGGCTACTGATCCTGACTGTGACAGAATTGGTGTGGCAGTTAAGGATGATAAAGGAAAGTATATCATTATCAACGGTAACCAGACTACCCTTGTTTTTATTTACTATATCATTAAAATGATGAAGGAGAAGGGCGCGGTAAAAGGCAATGAGTATATAGTCAAGACTATTGTTACAACCGAAATGGTTGCCGAAATAGCGCGGAAAAATAATGTTGAATGCTATGACGTATATACGGGATTTAAATTTATAGCGGAGGTTATCCGTGAACTGGAAGGTAAAAAGAGATATATCGGGGGAGGTGAGGAGAGTTTCGGTTTTATGCCGGCAGATTTTGTACGCGACAAAGATGCAGTCTCATCATGTGCGCTGATGGCAGAAATCACTGCATGGGCTATTGACCATGGCAAGACATTATATGAGCTGCTTCAGGATATTTACCTTGAGTACGGGTATTCCAAAGAAAAAATGAGATATATAATCAGGAAAGGGAAAGCCGGCGCTGACGAGATCCGCAATATAATGAACAGGCTTCGTGAAGATCCTCCGGAATCATTAGGCGGCTCACCATTGGAACGGATGAAAGATTATTCTTCATTAACAGCAAAAAATTTATTAACAGGGGAGAAGAAAAAAATAGACCAGAAAGTCACTGCCAATGTATTGCAGTTCTTTACCGCTGATAATTCCAAAATATCAGTAAGGCCTTCCGGCACTGAGCCCAAAATTAAGTTTTACTTTGAAATTAAGGGTAAGTTGGAGTCAAGGGATCAGTTTGATGATGCTGAAGAAAAAGCCTCTGAGAAAATTGAGGCAATTATGGATGAGTTAGGGCTTAAATGATTCACGGAGGTTATGCTTAATTTATCTTAAAGTGGTAATATGAATATGATAAAATCTGAACGGGTAGATATGCTTTTTACTAATAATAATACATTAAATATGAAAAACTTAGGTATTTTTTCTTTGCTGTTAATGACAGCTTTGGGAGTTATGGGCCAGACAGAGGGTCCAATGAAAATGAAACCTGAAATGACGGAAATATGGGATCCGGAAGTTGCAGTGGTAACGCCGGGAGAATCACCTGCTGACGCACCATCAGATGCGATTGTCCTGTTTGACGGTGTTAACCTTGATAACGAATGGATGAATTCTGACGGTGGTAAACCGGGCTGGAAGGTTGAAAACGGTTGTGTGACGGTAGTCAAAGGATCGGGTGGAATCAAGACAAAAAGAGTTTTTGATGATTTTCAACTGCACATTGAATGGCGTACGCCGGAGGAGGTTTCCGGAGAAAGTCAGGGACGCGGGAACAGTGGCATATTTCTACAGGAACGTTATGAGGTACAGGTACTCGACAGTTATGATAACCGTACATACCGTAACGGGCAGGCTGCAAGCATTTATAAACAATATGCCCCTCTTGTTAATGCCTGCAAAAAACCGGGAGAATGGCAGGTATATGAGATAATTTACACTGCTCCCCGTTTTAATGATGACGGTACATATTTTACACCACCTGCAGTGACTGTTATTCATAACGGGTTGTTGGTATTGAATCATGTAAAACTGCGCGGCCCCACTGAATTTATCGGGATACCGGAATACAGTGTCGAAGAGCATGGCCCTGCCAGCCTTATGTTGCAGGATCATGGCAATCCGGTCAGCTACAGGAATATATGGATCAGAGAATTATAAAATACATTACCAGCCTGAGGGTAAAAAAATATCCCCTTATTTTATTTGCCCTCAGGGAATTTTTAAAATTATTTCCCTGAAAATGTATTATCCTGAAGGTAAGTAATTTTCCTCAGGGTATCATCATTATTTCAGCTTATCCTTAAAAATTTTCTTGAACTTTTCTAGTTTGGGAGTGATGACAAATTGGCAATAAGGCTGATTTTTATTTATTTCAAAGTAATTGTAATGGTAATCCTCCGCAGGATAGAAAGTGTCAAAAGGAGTCACTTCTGTAACAATCGGATCTTTATAAATCTCTTCTTTACTGATCTTTTCAATTATTTCAAGCACTGTCTCTTTTTGTTTCTCCGAGTTATAAAAAATAGCTGACCTGTATTGTGTCCCGGTATCATTTCCCTGTTTGTTAAGTGTTGTAGGGTCATGTGTCATGAAGAACACTTCAAGTATTTCCGGAAAAGTGATCATAGAAGGATCATAGGTAATACGGATAACTTCGGCATGGCCGGTTTTGCCGGTACAAACTTCCTTGTATGAAGGGTTTTTTACATGGCCGCCGCTATATCCGGGTACTACATCAACCACACCTTTAAAACCTTTGAACACAGCCTCTGTGCACCAGAAACATCCTCCCCCCAGTACTACTTTTTCTAATTCTCTCTCATTATTTGAAAAAGTATTCATAGTCAAAAAAATTAATACCAAAATATTATAAAAAATCATGTTAATTATAACTGTTTATAAATTAACAACGATAATCCCATAAAGTTCAGTCCTGATGTTTTTTACCCGGATTCAACGATCATATCTGGTGAGTCTGGAAAATAATATATCCGTAAACCGCAAAACGGAGCAGTCTGAAAAGTGCATATTTCAGAAACCTGCCCGAGGGATAACCGGCTGAGCCTACTATAAGACATACTGCCGACCAGGGAACGGGGGTAAGGCCTGCAACAATAATCAAAAATAGGCCGTATTTTCGAAGCAATGGCCATATCTTTTGCAGGAATCTTATTCTTATATAACGAAAAGTAACCCTGACATGTATATAACGTCCGATCAGAAAGGTTACATACCCGAGCATATAAGAAGAGAGGGAAAAAAAGATCATGTTATAGATATAATGGACAAGATCGGCTTTATTTATGGCCCATATCATAAAAAGCTCGGGAGGGATGATACCGAAAAAGAATTCGGATAATAAATATATAAGGTATATGAGTACCGGTTTTGCATAGAATTGTTCAATCCATGTATCAGAGCTGTTGGAAATGACAATTTCCTTTAAAAAAATATATGCCAGCATTATAAGAGCCAGCCAGGCTAATCCCCTTAGCCCGTTTGTTAAAAGAAATTTCATTCTTGAACTGAGCTTCATGGCTTTAATATGTTTTTATCATGATCTTTTTTCCTTCTCTGACTTTTATCCGGGTCCTGCCCTCTATGCGATGTAATTTATAGCAGTGATAAACCCAAATGGCCGGTTACAAATTTAATTAATTAAATTATAACCAGCCATACACAATAAATTGGTGATTATTTATGCACTGAAATCTTGTATATTATTGATCCCGGCAGCTATACATTATAAGTTGACGATGCCGTATCCCCCCCGCGGCCTGTCCAGTTGGTATGGAAAAATTCACCTCTGGGCTTATCAACTCTTTCGTATGTATGAGCACCAAAATAGTCGCGCTGGGCCTGCAATAGATTTGCAGGGAGCCTTTCGCACCGTACGCCGTCGTAGTAGCACAAAGCCGATGTTAGTGCCGGGACAGGCATTCCGTTGGTGAGGGCAACCGAACACACCCTGCGCCACCCTTCCTGTGCGGACTCTATTTTTTCTTTAAAGAAAGGATCCATCAGGAGGTTGGGCAGTTCGGGATTATTGTCAAATGCTTTCTTGATATCGCCAAGGAATGCTGATCTTATGATGCATCCACCTCTCCACATAAGCGCGATACCCCCATAATTTAGATTCCATCCATATTCTTTGGCTGCTTCCATCATCAGGTTATACCCCTGGGCATAAGATATTATTTTAGCCCCGTAAAGCGCCATTTTAAGGTCGTCGATAAACTGTTTTTTGTCGCCATCAAATTTTGGCGCCGGCCCGTTCAGAATTTTTGATGCCTGTACGCGAAGGTCTTTTTGGGCAGAGAGGCAGCGGGCAAATACAGATTCACCTATTAAGGTAAGCGGTATCCCTATATCCAGTGCAGCTATCCCTGTCCATTTGCCGGTACCTTTCTGTCCTGCTGTATCAAGTATCATTTCAACCGTCTCTTCCCCGTTTTCATCCTTATAACCAAGAATGTCCCTTGTTATTTCAATCAGATAACTGTCCAGTTCTTCCTTATTCCATTTTTTAAAGATATCGTGCATTTCCTGATTACTCATCCCCACTAGGTTTTTCATGAGGTGGTAGGCTTCTGTAATAATTTGCATGTCACCATATTCTATGCCGTTATGCACCATTTTTACAAAATGGCCTGCACCGTTTTCACCAACCCAGTCGCAACAGGGAGTCCCGTCTTCCACCTTAGCAGCAATGCTCTGGAATATTTCCTTTACGTGGGGCCATGCATCCGGTGATCCTCCCGGCATGATCGACGGGCCAAGCAGAGCACCTTCCTCTCCTCCTGAGACCCCAGTGCCGATATACAGGAAATCTTTGTCCTCCACATATTTGGTACGCCTCATTGTATCAGGGAAATGCGAGTTTCCGCCGTCAATGATAATATCCCCCGGCTCAAGGTATGGTATCACCTGATCAATGAAGTCATCCACAGGCTTCCCTGCTTTAACAAGAAGCATAACTTTGCGGGGCGTTTTAAGGGAAGCAACGAACTCCTCCACAGAGTGGGCGCCGATAAATTTTTTCCCTGCTCCGCGTCCATTGATGAAATTATCCACTTTGCTTACGGTGCGGTTATACACAGCTACGGTATATCCGTTCCGCTCCATGTTCAGTACCAGGTTTTCGCCCATTACGGCCAACCCTATTAATCCGATGTCTGCTAATTTTTCCATATCTTATTTAAATTTTATTGTGATTACTGTATATTTAATAAATCTACTCTTTTCCGGGATATAAATACCGGTACTTTTTAAAATATAATCATTCTTTTACAATAATTTAATTTAATGTCATTTTTTATAATTATCTGTAAATAAACTGATTGAATATTCAATAACGTACGTGGCCATTCGCCGGTTTATCATGCAGGCAAGGTGCCGGACTCTTTGATATTAAATCCCATTTTTCCCAGCTTTTCCTTTGTCTGCCTGGCCATATTCCCCATAATAACTGTATAAACGCCAAATTCCCGTCTTACCGGATACTCTTCCCGCAGTTTTTCAAACATTCCCGGTGAGATCCTCAGGGCTTTGTCATCATTTTCAATTGAGTAAGATGACAGGACAGCGTCAGCCAGTATGTTGTATTCATCTCCTGTATCCCTTTTTATCTCTATCACCGTTTTTTCAGGCATTTCCACATTTCCCGGTTTCCAGTCGCCGATACCAAGATTAAAAAATTTGCTCACGGCACGGACGCTCATAGCAGTACCATTAGCCTTCCCGTCACGTGAATAGCCTGCAATATGAGATGTCCCGTAATCAGCAAGATCCAGTAATTCAAGGTCTATCTCCGGTTCATTCTCCCAGCAGTCCACTATAAGGCCGGATATTATCCCATTTCTAACAGCATTCTTTACCGGCTCAGTTTCAAACACCTCACCACGGCATGAGTTTATCAGCAGGGGATTTTTTCCCAGGCCTGATAAAAATTCATTGTTAACCATGTGGTATGTAGCATCGCGGCCTTTCATGTTCAGGGGCACATGAAACGTTATTATATCTGCTTCTTCCCGGATTTTTTGCAGGGGGACAAATTCCCTGCTGCCCTCTTTCCTTTCTCTGGGTGGATCGTTCAAAAGTACTTTCATTCCAATGGTTCTGCACAGGTGTGCTACTTTTGAACCTACATGTCCCACGCCTACTATGCCGATAGTTTTTTCTTTCAGGACAAATTCATTTCTCAGCGAATAAGAGAAAAGTGCAGAAGCAATATACTGGTTAACACTTTCAGCATTACAACCAGGTGCATTCGTCCATCCGATGTCCGCTTCCCGGCAATATTCAGTGTCAATATGGTCAAAACCTATTGTTGCTGTTGCAATAAATTTAACGCCGGAACCTTTTAATAAAGCTTCGTTACATTTTGTCCGTGTCCTTGTTATAATAGCATCGGCATCTTTAACATCTTCGTGTGATATCCTGCCTCCCGGCAAATAAACAACATCAGCAAATGGCTCAAGAGCTCCTTTGATATATGGTATTTTATTATCTATAACTATTTTCATCCTTCCTGCATTAGTCATTTTTGTTTTTCGGGATAATAGTTTTTTACCATTTCATCCATTACCCGGTTTGTTCGTGCTCCGTCCACACCTGTGCTTGCCGGTTCCCCAAAACCCCTGAATTCATTAACGATCAGTCTTATGAGAGGTTGCGCTATATGTTGGGGTTTTTTGAATTTCATTATTTCCTCTCCTCCTGGTGCATGCAATATTACTGTCCCATAAGTAAAAAAAGGGAATATCAGTCTGCCCCTTTCCCCGATTATCTCTATCTCATCCTTTTTTAAGGATTCATCCACTAAAAAACACCAGCTGCCTGTTCCTGTCACGCCCGATTCATGTTTCCATGCACCCGTGACTGTATCCTCGGCAGGGTATAACCCGCCGTTGTTGGAAGCTGTTCCTGAAACCCTGGTTACCGGTCCGAATAAAAAATCAAGATAGTCAAGCTGATGACAAGCTAAATCAAAGAAATGGCCACCGCCGCTTATTTCCGGGAAAACATGCCATGACATTTTATCATGACTAAGATTTCTTTCAGTTGCCGGTTTATAAAGTTTAATATTAGCAATCAGAGGTTTCCCTATAGCGCCTCCTTCTATCAGCTCTTTTACTTTAATATACGCCTCCAGGGTTTTCTTATAGTATGCCACCCTGAGGGGCATGCCAGTTTCTTCCGAGGTTTTGATCATTTCAAGACATTCAGCATAGTTCCTTCCCATTGGTTTTTCCACATATACCGGTTTCCCGGCTTTCATCACCTCAATGGCATATTTTGCATGAGAATTTGGCGGGGTCGCAACATAAACAGCATCCACTTCCGGATCGTTTATAAGCTCCGATGCATCGGAATACCATTTGGGAACTCCGTGCCTCCGGGCATAATCTGCTGCTTTTTCTGCATTGCGCCGCATGACAGCCACCAAACGTGAGTGTTCTGTTTTGTAGAAAGAAGGACCGCTTTTTATTTCGGTGACATTACCAACTCCGATTATTCCCCATCTTATTGTATCTATCTTTTTCAAAGATTAAAATTTATAATTTTGAGGTATTTAAAAATTACTATTAATAATAATTTTCAGCTGTGTATATTATTTTTTTGATTGCCCTCTTTTTTTATACTATTAAAATTAATTATTTTCAAAGTTATAGTATAGAACTCGCATGAGTTTTAATAATCAACTTGGGTGTAAATATTTTACATGCTCGTTTCATTTACAATAATTGCCAGGCGTGCATATTATTTTTTGCCTTCCCTCTTTTTCAGCCTTATTTTTAGCAAATGCAATTGAAATGATATGCATATCCATAATCTTTTTATAATCCTTTTTAATCTCAATCCTTAAATCTCTCCTTACATGCCCAGAGTCCTAAAGCAGGATTGGAGATATAGAATATTTTTTCACCGTCGGGCATTATATTATAACCGTTTTTCAATTTGGCCGGATCATATTTTGCCTGCATTTGATCTAAATCAGCATAGTTAAATCCCACGCATTCTATATCCTGGCGTGACAGATTTCCCTCCTTATTTCCCGGGCAATAAGTTATATTGAAACGGCCTTCGGAGGAACCGTGGATCAGGTGGGCGGCAGCTCCCAGGTTCTCCCGGAGGTCTGCATTCTGTTCCACCATCCTGAGCGTATGTTCCGTGCCGTAGTATCCGTATTTCCTGATAAGCTTATCTATCTGTTTATCCTCTCCGAATTCCCTTAAAGCCGGTGCAAGCACTATCAGTTCCCCATTATCAGCAAGGGCCATCCGTGTACGGTAAATACTTTTATTGCCCAGCCAGGTACTTTTAAACTCTTTTGGATCAAGCCAGACAACAACTTTTTCGAGAGGTTTGTCAACCATTTGAAAATTTGTTTTGATCGACAATTCAGATGCTTTTTCAAACACTTCATAGCTGTCTCCCGCAAAAAGCCCGTAAGTTTGCAGCTCCCCTTCATCGTTGACACCCACTACGGTCAGTATATATACTACTGGCATATCAGCAGCAAATTTTTCTGATGCATAGTTAAATATTTGACGTACCGGAGTATCTGCTCTGCCCATCATTCTTTCCAATCCATATGCAGCCCCTATGAAATGGCTTTTATTTATCCCTTCTGAACCGCCTGTGCCGACAAATATATTTTTATTATAATTTGCCATCCCCGCTACTTCATGGGGCACAATCTGCCCGATTGACAGGATAAGGTCGAATGCTCCCTCAACGAGTAGTTTGTTTACCTGGGCAGGCCAGGGATAGCTGATGATACCTCCCGTGACTTCCTTAACATATTCAGAGGGCACAATGCCCAGAGTAATAACATCATTACGCCAGTCGTGCACCCTGAACAGGCTCCGCGGCACACTGCCATACATATCACTTATCTGCTCATCAGTCATAGGCGTATGAGTGCCCAGGGCAGGCAGTATATCCGTGAGTTTGTCGCCATAATACTCATATGCAAACTCCGTAAGTTCCCCTGCCCGTGACGGCAGCCTGGTATAATCGGGCGGTACTGCAAGGACTTTCTGCTTTTCCCCTATCTTCTTAAGGGCTTCAAAAAGTCCCTGTTTCAGATCCTCAGCCGAGAGGTCATTATTTATTGAACCATTTTCATAGTAAATCATATGAATAAATTTTAGATTTTCATGTTTTATTAAAGCAGTGTTTCAGGTTTGCCGGCATAATAACTAACATTTCCTGTGGTAAGTCATACAAGAATTGTTAATTATGGTATGCGTAATTACCTTTACCTCTTTATTTAAAAATTACCGCCTGACCCTTGCGTTACCTTTCCATATGCTCCACACCATCTCTTCGTCGGCGGGTTGTGCATAGTCGGTAAGGAAGGTGGCAGCCATAGCTCCGGTAGCCCATCCGAACTGCGGCCATTTTTCAGGATCCCATCCTTTTAATATTCCGTACAGGAGTCCACCGACAAATCCGTCACCTCCACCGATACGGTCAAGTATCTGGATTGTTCGTGGTTCAATAACATGCCAGTTTTCACCCTCAAGCATTATAGCGCCCCAATTGTGTTCACTGACACTTATAACTTCGCGCAGCGTGGTAGCAAAAACAGAAGCATTCGGGAAGCTTTTCCTTACCCTTTCTATCATTCCCTTAAAGCCATTTATTTTTGCGCCGATCCCTTCTCCGCCTGCCGGTGGCCCCTCGATGCCAAAACACAGCTGAAAATCTTCTTCGTTGCCGATAAGAATATCAGATACTGAAGCGATTTCAGTAAAGTTATCGCGTAATTCCTGTTCACGGCCTTTCCAGAAAGAAGCCCGGTAGTTAAGGTCAAAGGATATGCGGGTATCATATTTTTTTGCTGCATGTGCAATTTCAAGGCAGAATTTACTGGTTTCAGGGGAAAGAGCGGCAATAAGTCCTGATATATGAACTATCCGGACACCCTCCTCACCGAATATCCGTTCCAGGTCAAAATCTTTCACATTAAGAGTACGGCCAACCTCTCCTGCCCGGTCATTATGAACCCTTGGCCCCCTTGTCCCGAACCCGCTGTCGGCAATATTAAACTGGTGGCGGTAACCCCACGGGTCTCCCTGGTCCACTTCCGGGCCTTCATAATCCATGTGTCGCGACTTAAGATTACTTTTAATATATTTTGCTATCGGGCTGCCCTTGACAAAAGTTGTCAGAACCTTAACAGGAAGTCCCAGGAATGAAGAGATGCTGGCCACATTGGTTTCAGCGCTTGTAGCCTGCATCATATACATACTGCTACTGTGCACCGGTTGTCCGTTCACCGGAGTAATCCTCACACCCATACTGGTCGGTACCAGCAAAGCATATTTACTGTTTTCTTTTAATTGTATCATGTGTAATAAATTTTAAAGTTATTTAATCTCCCTAAAGTTTTATTATATAGTGCGATCCCAATATTCGAAATTCTATTCGATATTCTTATATTTTAACATTCTGATATTCTAAATAATAAATCATCAATAATAAATTGAAAGGTATTCGACATTCTATCATTCTGATATTCAAGATTATAACATTCGGGATTCTTAATCAATAATAAATAATAAATTGTTTACACTCCCCCAAAAGCGCTGTATCCTCCGTCAATGGGGATAACTATCCCGGTAATAAAATTTGAGATATCGGATATAAGGAAAAGGGTAGTACCCTGCAGGTCTTCAGGTTCTCCAAATTTTCCCATCGGGGTATTATTTACAATTTTTTGTCCCCTTGGCGAATAATCCCCTGTTATTTCATCCATTACAAGAAACCTGTTTTGCTGTGTGATAAAGAATCCCGGGGCAATGGCATTCACTCTTATGCCCACTTTAGCCAGATGTACAGAGAGCCATTCTGTAAAGTTATTTACCGAAGCTTTGGCAGCAGAATATGCAGGAATTTTTGTCAGCGGTTTATATGAATTCATGGAAGAAATATTTAGCACCACTCCCTTTTTATTTTTAAGCATATCCTGTGTAAAAACCATGGTAGGCAGAACAGTCCCTTTAAAATTGAGGTCAAATACCTTATCGAAGCCCTCCATTTGCAGTCCGTAAAATGTGTCGGCAAGGCTCTCAAGGTTTTCTTCCTCCATTTGTTCCACTTTGGTGGTTGCCTGCGGATTGTTACCCCCTGCTCCGTTGATCAGGATATCGATGTCACCCAACATCATATTTATTTCTGATTTTGCCTGTTCCAGCGACTTCCTGTCGAGTACGTTGGCCGCAATTCCTATTATCCGGGATCCTGATTCAGCTGAGATCTCTTCCGCAACCTTGTCTGCCACTTCCTTGTTAATATCTGCAATTGCCACCTTCATTCCTACCGATGCCATTGCTTTTACCATAGCAGTGCCCAAAACTCCGGCTCCCCCGGTAATAACACATACTTTTCCTTTGAGATCCTCAAACGATATTGGTTTCATTCCTCTAAAATTTTATAATTATAATAATGTACGTTTTCTTTTGTGATAATATCTATTGAAGTATAGTTCTCTTTTTTCGTTGACTTTTTCCGGACAATATGTTTAAAAAGTTTATTTATGGCGCTGTAACCTTGCTCTTCGGGACGCTGGCATATCAAAAAGTTAACAATCTCTTTTTCCAGGTAATAAACATTTTCTTTGAGCAGGTCATGTCCTATGACTCTCAATCCTTTCAGCCCCGACTTTTCTATTAAATTCCCGAGGATAAACACTTTGGAATTGGTCACAAAAATCCCTTTTATATTATTTTCCTGAATAGTCTGGTTCAATTTATTCATACACTCTTCATTATCAGTATCTGCTACTTCAGTTGTGAAAAGCCTGTGCTCATTTTTGCTTTTTCCCAGATACCAGTCGTAAAAACCTTTTTCCCGCTGGACAAGATGATTCTGGTTGTCCATTTCTTTTGCAAAATGAATTACCAGGATATTTCCTTCAGGAAGGATATAATCAAGAAGCTTACCCGATACCAGTCCGCTTTGATAAGAATTTTGTCCCACATAACCCAGCTGGCCAGCATTTTTTATTTCTGAATCGATAAATACAAAAGGGATGTTTAATTTTTTTAATTCCTTTATAAAAGATAGCGATTCTTTTTTGAAGAACGGGGCAAAAACAACACCATCAGGTTTTAACTCCAGTATTTTTTTTGATGCATCTACGAAACTGGAAGATTCATTCTGGCTAAAAGTAAGAGGGGTCAAAGTAATGCCGTACTGCGACAGTTCGGAAATCCTTTTTTTTATACCTATGAACGGTTTACTCCAGTAACCTTCTGTGGAGGGAGGTTCCGGCAGGAGTGTGGCAAAAACAGCTGATTTTTTTGAGGCAAGGGCGCTTGCAAATATGTTTGGCTGATAATTTAAATCCCTGATAATTTTTAAAATTTTCTCCCGGGTAGATTCTGCCACTTCACCCCGGTTATGCAACACGCGGTCAACCGTTCCTATAGAGACTTGTGCTTTCTCCGCAATATCCTTGATCCGTATTTGTTTACTGTCTTCTATAATATATTGTTTTTCAATTTATTGACAAAATAATGAATACTATTACAAGTACAAAATTAATCAAATTTTGCTGTTTTCGTGTTCGTACACGGAAAAAATTTTTGGAAAAACAGTCATGCCGAATGGGAGTGAGGCATCTTAAGAAATTATTTTGAGGAGTTTTTTACTTGCGGTCTTTGGTAACAAGTTCAGAACTAAAGTGATGTATCTCAGTAAATCTTACGAATATTATCTTTAATGAGTTTTCTTAATTTATCATTCCGGTTTCTTGTCTAACAGATGCGGATTTTTAACCAGATATTTTATATGGCGAAACAGCTTCCCTCCATGTGAGCCGTCAACCACCCTGTGGTCAAGTGTAGCCGACAGGAGCATAATTTTTCTCGGAACAATCTGGTCGTTTATAACAACCGGTTTCTTATAAACTTTGCCAATTATAAGAACTATCGACACATTTGAAGCAGGGAGGAGAGCAGCGTAACCGGTATCGAGACCCAGTGTGCCGATATTTGAGACTACATATGAACCAAAACTCTCCGTTGAAAGATTGATACCCGGAATTGTGAGACCCCAGTCAATAGTAATTATCTTATACAGGTTGAAAAGCCAGTTACGTAATGGCCAGGGTAGTGACGAAAGCACCTGTTTCGACTTCATTGCCTTGTTTTCATCCCCAAGCCGCGAATCTTTTATCTTTATTGCTATCATTTCAGCGAGTTCGGAAACGGTTAGCTGATCGGCATTATCAATCTTTACAGATCCCATTTCATCACCTTTGAGGAGAACACTTACAATTGCATCAATGTTATTGCGCTGAATAACTCTTCCACGTCTTATAAAGGCATTTAGTTCAGGTACTTCATTTTTTATTGATCGCCCGACAATTAAGGTGATCACTTGAGTAAGGGTTGTTTTGATACCCTGCTTACGTTTTTGAGAAATGAATTCTTCCAGATTTGTTATATCTATCTCGACAGATCCATAGATTTTGGAATCACGAGGTTTCCGGTACATGGCAGAAGCGACTTTACGCCAGTCAGAATTGAGTACTGCGTTTTTATCAATTTTTTTCATATCCTAAGGAGAGGTGCAAAAATTAAAACAAACAAAAATAGTAAAATTAAGGTATTATGAGCCCCTGTTGTTTAAAATCGTTTTAAATTATAGTTTTGTTTTGTTTTAAAATTCAATATATCATATATTTAATCAGTATAACAGAGTAGCACAGATTAACTAATGTAGCACAGACATAAACCAAGATTAATCTTTCACCTTATGGTAAGCGAATTTGGATCACCATCAAAGTCGGGCAGAATTATTTCAACTATCACTGAATGGATCAGGAATGGTGAGATAGCAACAGGCAAGGCCATACCCAGCATTAATTCCGCAGCCGGGAAATTTGGTGTTGCAAGGAAAACAGTTGTCCGTGCTTATAATGTCCTGATACGGCAGGGACTTATAGAATCGCGTCCGAAAAGGGGATATTTTGTTGTTAACAGGCGGCCTGACGTGAAGTTAAAAATATTACTTGTAATCCATAGTCTGAATGCGTGCCTTGAATTGCTTTACAATGAATTCCGTAAGCTTGTGAAGGATGATTGTGAAATTGAGATATTTTTTCATCATTATAACATCAAAATCCTGGAAATGATTTTAAACAGGAATTCTGAAGATTATGACCTGTTCATAATATCTTCATTCGATCATTCCAGAATCCCCAATGTGATAGGACGCATTCCCGCAGGCAAAATCCTCATAATATCAAGGGATGACCGGATTGAAAATAAATATAACTCCATTGTGCAGGATTTCTTTGAAGGAACCTGCCGGGCTCTGGAAGCTGCTCATGACAGGATTAGTAAATACAACAAGTTTCATCTCAGTTTCCCTGAAAAAAGCGGACACCCGATAACACTTGAGAAGGGATTTGTAAAGTTTTGCAGTGATTACCATATCCCTTACGTAATAGAAGATTCGCTTAAAGATGCAGAGATCATCAAAGGAGATGCTTACCTGGTCATTGATGACGGAGACCTGATAAAACTTCTCAAGACTTGTAAAGTCCGTAACTGGCGACCCGGAAGGGATATAGGGGTTGTATCATATAATGAAACCCCTCTGAAAGAGGTTATCCGTGAGGGGATAAGTATTATCTCCTGCAGCTTTAAAATTATGGCAGAGGAAATGGCTGAATTCATTAAAAATCGCATTGCGGTTCAAAAAATAATTCCAATAAAATTCATTAAACGTAATTCTCTATGAATAAGAATTTGTCAGGAAAAAGATCAGGATTCAGGTGGGCTATTGTAGCACTGCTTTTTTATTCAACGACTATTGTTTATTTCGACAGGGTTATACTGGGGATCCTGGCGCCGTATATAACCGTCGAGATAGGCTGGAGCGAGCAGGAATACGGGTATGTTGTGTTTGCTTTCCAGCTCACCTATGCAATCGGACCCTTGTTTATAGGTTATGTGATTGACAAA
>CAZIOB010000062.1:0-85603 GCA_964540755.1 uncultured Prolixibacteraceae bacterium
CATTACAGACCGGATTGTTGCTTTGTCCCCAAAGGCCGGAGACTATCGGAATCTGAGTGCAGTAAAAGATGGATTGTTATATATTCATGGTGGCAAACTCTATAAATACGAAATAGAAAAAGAAAAAAGTACAGAAATTCTTGAAAAAGTTACCCAGGTATTGGTTTCGTCAGACAAAAAAATGATGCTTTACCGGTCAGGGAGTGATTATGGAATAACCGCCATAAAACCGGGAATCAAACAGGGAACCGGAAAACTCGATATGAGTGACATGGAAATGAAAATTGATCCGGTAAAAGAATGGGAACAAATTTACAATGATGGTTGGCGGATATTCCGGGATTATTTTTATGTGGAAAATCTTCATGGAGTCGATTGGCAATCAGTGAAAGAAAAATACAGTAAGCTGCTCCCTTATGTAGGACACAGGGCCGATCTTGATTATATCCTGAGTGAAATGGTTGCTGAATCAAACACGGGTCATGCCTATGTGGACTGGGGAGATTTTAAAAAGGTGGAACAGATAGAAAGCGGACTTTTAGGA
Organism: uncultured Prolixibacteraceae bacterium; assembly: GCA_964540755.1. GTDB lineage: Bacteria > Bacteroidota > Bacteroidia > Bacteroidales > Prolixibacteraceae > JAAYJR01. Next base: position 545 of record CAZIOB010000062.1, read on the forward strand.
GCACGGCTTACAGCAGACAAATCAGCGGACCTTTACCGGATTGAAAAAATATATGACAGCGAAAACTGGAATAAATCACGGCGTTCACCGCTTACTGAACCGGGAGTGAATGTCAGTGAGGGAGATTATCTCCTTAGCATAAATGGTAAGGATATCCATGTTAATGAAAATCCTTACAAGTTACTGGAAAATAAAGCCGGAAAATTGACAGAGATTACTGTTTCAGACAGCCCCGACGGATCAGATCCCCGCACTTATCTTATAGAACCGGCCGCAAGCGAACTGGAACTCATGTACCTCGAATGGGTAAACGAACGCCGCAATATGGTAGAAAAACTATCGGGCGGACGAATTGGTTATATTCATGTACCCAATACATCCTTCGAAGGTAACAGGGAATTATTCCGCGGAATGTATGCTTACCATAATAAGGAAGCCCTGATTATTGATGATCGCTATAATGGAGGCGGATTTATCCCTAATATTATGACGGACCTTTTAGATCGCAAAACCCTTAATTACTGGAAACGGGGCGGACTGGATCCAATGCGCACCCCGGATATCGCCCACGATGGCCCCAAAGTAATGCTTATAAACGGTTACTCTTCTTCGGGAGGAGATGCACTGCCTTTTTATTTCAGTAAAAAAGGTCTCGGAATGCTCATAGGAACAAGGACATGGGGCGGACTTGTAGGGATCTCGGGTAATGCAATCCTGGTGGATGGAGGCAGTATTTCAGTACCACGGTTTGGTATTTACAGCAAAGAGGGCGAATGGATTATAGAAGGTATAGGCGTATATCCGGATATCGAGGTAGTTGACCGTCCGGAAGAACTGGCCAAAGGTAACGATCCCTGTATCGAAAAAGCCGTGGAAGTTCTGCTGAAAAAACTTAAAGAAAATCCTGCAAAAAAAGTTCAACCGCCAAAACCTCCGGACAGATCTAAATGGATTAAAAAAGACAGCAAATAGTTTATAAACATAAATTTTTACAATAATACAATACTCACGCAAGATTCTCTTTTTTTAGTGGACATAATTTTGTACATTTGATTGTTGTTCGCTAATTTTTTCTTCTTTTTGCCACTCTATGGGTGGAATATGTATAAAATTTTTTAACTGATCTAACTTTCGGTAATGAAAAGATTCATTGTGTTCACTTTTCTTGGTGCAATACTCCTGGTTCTCATACTGGTAAAAATATTTGCCAATACGAGAAAAGATAAAGCAATTATTTCCAATACAGGCCAGCAGCCGGTGCAGGCAGAATGTATGGTTGCCGAAAATACTCCGGGGGAATTCTCATATACTGCCGTTGGAAAAATACGGGCAAATGAGAGAGTGGAACTGGTAAGTGAAGTCTCAAGAAGACTGATTTCCATTCATTTTCAGGAAGGCAACCAAGTAAAAAAAGGAGATCTGCTGTTTCATCTTGATGATGCAGAATGGTTAGCTGAACTTTCTAAGCTAAAGGCAAAACTTGACCTGGCAAGAGAAACCGAAGAGAGGAATATACAATTACTAAATTCGGGCGGGATCAGTCAGCAGATCTTTGACGAAATGGTCAGTCAGCGCAAAATTCTTGAGGCAGAAGAGCAGATCCTTAATGTCCATATTGAAAAAGCAAATATCCGTGCACCTTTCGATGGATTCGCCGGTATAAGGAATGTGAGTGAAGGTGCTTTTCTTTCACCAGGGACTGTTCTGACAGTTATAGAAGACCTGAGCAGGCTCAAACTCGAATTTACTGTCCCTGAAATATATGCAGCCACCATTAAAAAAGGCGACAGGGTCAGTTTCCGGACTGACGGGATCCCGGGATTCCAGAATGCGGTAATTGAGGCTTTCGATCCCTCGGTTAGTGAAACAACCGGTAATTACCATGTGCTCGCTCTTGTGGAAAAACCTGATCCTGGTCTGAAGGCTGGGGTGGCAGTGAGTATTAGCATCCGGACTTCAAGTCCTGCTCCTGCCCTGTTTATTCCAACCCAGGCGCTTGTTCCTGTAGCCGGTGGATATAATGTGTTTGCACTCGATAATGGGAAAGCTGACTTAAGAAAAGTTACTACCGGTATCAGGTCAGAAAAGGCAGTGGAGATAGTAAGCGGAATAAATCCCGGCGATACTGTTCTTATGACTGGGTTCATGAGAGTCAGGCAGGGATCTCCTGTTAAAATAGTAAAAATCTGGTAACATGAGTTTATCATCTACCTGCATTGAACGTCCGGCACTGCCCGTGGTTCTTTCCCTGCTTATGATTATTGCAGGAGTAGTAGGGTTTGTATCTCTGCCTGACAGGGAATACCCGGAAATGGACCCTCCTGTTGTTAATGTGACAACCTTATATACCGGTGCCAACGCAGAGGTAATCCAGGCCCAGATCACAGAGCCCCTGGAACAGATGATCAGCGGTATTGAAGGTATAAGGACGATCTCATCTTCATCATCTGAACAATCGAGTGTGATAACTGTTGAGTTTAATCTCGGCGATGACCTTGAAAGAGCAACAAATGATGTTCGTGACCGTGTATCAAGGGCCATCCGGTTTTTACCCAAAGATGTGGATCCGCCTATAGTAGAAAAGCTGGATGCTAATTCAAATCCCATTATTTTCGTAATTGTAGATAGTGAGGAACATAATATAATGGAAATCAATGATGTAGTTGACAGATACCTAAAAGATCGCTATCAGACTATTCCCGGTATTGCCGGAATCAAAATCTTTGGCGAAAGAAAATACGCTATGCGCCTTTGGTTGAATCCGGAAAAGATGCAGGCTAAAGGTATCACCTCCACAGATGTTCAACAGGCTGTTATACGCGGGAACCAGGAAGCTCCCTCCGGAAGGATCGAAGGTGATAATACCGAGCTGAGTATCCGCACAATGGGACTGCTTGCAACTCCTGAATCATTCAATAATCTTATTATTAAAAATGAAAACGGAGAAATTATCAGATTCAGCGAGATCGGCCATGCTGCCCTCGGATCCGAAAATGAAAGAACTATCTGTAAAGAATTCCTGAAACCTTCTATAGCAATCGGAGTGATTCCGCAACCCGGCGCCAATACAATTGAAATTGTAGATGAATTCTACAGAAGAAGTGAAATGATAGCAAAAGAGATGCCGCCCGGCTACAATGCTATTGTGGGTTTTGATTTTACTGCTTTCGAAAGGAAATCTATTAAAGAGGTCCAGGAGACACTTATCATGGCTTTTGTCCTTGTGGTATTGATCATTTTCCTCTTTTTAAGGGATTGGCGGTCAACAATAATACCTGTAGCTGCAATTCCCATCTCCATCATTGCTACCTTCTTTATTATGTGGATAGGAGGTCTATCCATCAATGTACTTACACTTATGGGACTGATTCTGGCCATCGGACTGGTGTGTGATGATGCAATTGTAGTACTGGAGAATATCTACTCTAAAGTAGATGCCGGATACAAACCTAAGTTTGCAGCCCTGAAAGGAAGCAAAGAAATTTATACTGCCGTCATCTCAACCACTATAACGCTGGTAATGGTCTTTATTCCGGTTTTATTTCTTCAGGGCTTAACAGGAAGGCTCTTTAAAGAGTTTGTAATTGTCATCGCCGGTGCAGTGATTATCTCCACCCTGGTGGCGCTGACTCTTTCCCCTATGATGGGATCAAAGGTCCTGACAGCCCAGCATCATCTGAATTTCAACTGGATTTACAGAATTACAGAACCATTTTTCATCAGTTTGAACCGTGGTTACCGTTATTCTCTTGCAGGATTCATGAAATATAAATGGACTGTCTGGCCGCTCCTGGTTATCCTGATTTTTTTTATCGGACTGCTATGGAAAACCCTTCATAAAGAACTGGCTCCGCTCGAAGACAGGTCCAATATACGTATTAATGCACTTGGTCCCGAAGGATCTTCTTTTGAATTCATGGAAAAATATATGGACCAGCTCAGTCAGTATGTCGCTGATTCCATTCCGGAAGCTACAAGAAACCTCTCGCTTGTGTCACCCTCTATGAATAATATCGAACCTGCCAATAAAGGAATTCACCTGGTATATTTAAATGAACCCCGGGAACGGGAAAGATCTCAGTCTGAAATATTTCTGAAGCTGGCAAAAGATGTACAGTCAATAACCGGGATAGGTATATATCCGTTTGAACCACCTACCATTGGCAGCCGCTTCGGGGGACAGCCACTTCAGTTTGTTATCCAGTCCCCTTCATTTGATTCCTTAAAGCAGATCCTTCCTTTATTTCTTGCTGAAGCTCAGAAAAGCAAAATACTCCGGTTTATTGACTCAAACCTTAAGGTTAACAAGCCTGAGCTGAGAATCAGCGTGGATCGCGATAAAGCTGCAATGTATGAGGTTTCGGTGCTTGATATAGGAAATACACTGCAGGCAGCATTAAGCGGCCAAAGATACGGTTACTATATTATGAACGGAAAACAATACCAGATCATAGGCCAGTTTAGCCGCAATTTCTATAATGCTCCCTCGACACTGAATACTGTCTATGTAAAAAATGCAAAAGGAATTCCCATAGCACTGTCAAATCTGGTAACCTGGGAAGAGGAGATCAGTCCGTCAACTATTTTTAAATATGACCGCTATTTTGCTGCCACCATAACAGGAGGGGTTGCCCCGGGATATACCCTCGGAGATGGCATAGACGAATTACAAAAAACTGCCGGTAAAGTGCTTACTCCTTCATTCAGAACTGCCCTGGCCGGACAAAGCCGGGATTATGCTGAAAGTTCTTCAAGCCTGATGGTAGTATTTATCCTGGCGATAGTCATTATATATCTGATCCTGGCTGCTCAATTCGATAATTTCATTGATCCTATAGTAATTTTAATGACCGTTCCCCTGGCTTTATTCGGAGCCTTACTCTCTCTATGGTACTTTGACCAGACCCTGAATATTTTCAGTCAGATCGGAATGATCATGCTGATCGGACTGGTTACCAAAAACGGTATCCTGATCGTGGAGTTTGCCCACCAAAGAAAAAAGATGGGAGAAAGTAAAATAGAGGCTGTCGAGAAAGCTGCAATATCCCGGTTGAGACCTATACTAATGACAGCATTTTCTACTCTTTTCGGGATTTTACCCGTTGCACTGGCCCTGGGATCCTCTTCCGGCAGCCGCAAGTCTTTGGGTATTGCCGTAATCGGGGGATTGATCTTTGCGACTTTCTTTTCACTATATCTTGTTCCTGTTATATATGCCTATTTATCAAAAGAGTATAAGCCTGAAACTGAGGAAGAAAATGAAATGTATGAACCTGTTTTTAAATAAGCGGATTATTCCTGAGACCAAAATTTTGCTTGCCGGATTATTTATATTTCCGTCATTGTTATCGGCACAGCAGATGCTGACATTAAATGACGCTATAAGTGAGGGCCTTGAGCATAATTTCCAGATAAATGTTGCAAAAAACGAGACGGAAATAGCCGGGAATGAAGTCACGCGCGGTAATGCAGGATACCTGCCGAATGTTACGGCACAAGGATCCGTGGATAAAGCTATCGTTAACGCAAAAGTTAAAGTTTTTACAGGTAATGAACTCGACCAGTCAGGGGCGGAATCAACCGTCTCTGCAGCAGGGGTAAGAGCTGACTGGACACTTTTTGAAGGCATGGGAAGATCGGCGGTTTTCAGTCAGTTAAAAGAACTCTGGGATATCAGCAATCTTGAGACAAAAATCACAATGGAAGGAGTCGTTGCTGATATCATTAAGACATATTGTGGTATTATCAGGGACAAGCAGCTTATGGAAGCCTGCCGGGATAGACTGGATCTAAGCAATTTCAGATATCAGATTGCCTCACAAAAGCTTGATGCAGGTCTTGCCTCTGAAATGGAGCTGCTCCAGTCGCAGGTCTTATATCATACAGACTCGACCGATATGACACTGCAGGAAGCTGCTTACCAGAAATCAAAAATTATACTTAATCAACTCCTTGCTGCCGAAATTCAGAGGGATTTTGTCACTGAAGATTCAATCATCCTTTCCCCGGTTCCCTCACTGGATGAACTGATCTCCTCTGCACTGGAAAGGAACAGCAGTTATAAACTCGCTGCCAGTCAAATGAATCTCAGCAAATTTGAAGCTAAGCAGCTTAAAGCCAGGCAATATCCTAAAATATCTGTTACCGGTTCCTATAACTATTATGAAAATGAAACAGAAGCATCATTTATCCTTTATAACCGGAACTTCGGACCACAGATAGGATTGAATGCGGGAATTTTTTTGTATGACGGATCAAAACTCAAACGCGATATTAAAAATGCCCGGATAAATATCACAAATCATAAACTTTTAGTTAAGGAAATTGAACAGAAACTTACTTCACTGATCATACAAACTTACCTCGATCACCAGAGCCACCTTAAAACGATTTCTCTCAGCAGGGAAGGCTATGATCTTGCAATGAAAAACCTGGATATAGCAAAACAGGCACTGGAAGCAGGTGTAATATCATCTCTCAGATTCAGAGAAGTACAGGAGGAACTTTTCCAGGCATCTTCAGACCTGGCTTATGCAGTTTTTGAAGCAAAAAGCAGTGAAACAGATCTTCTCAGACTAAGTGGAATGCTTATTAAGTGAACTAATCTTCCAAAGCTTCCTCCTCAGTCTCGAAAATCTTAAATATGCTTGAAAATCCAGAAATAGCAAATGTTTCAAGAACCGGTTGAGTTAATTCGCATAAATATAATTTACCTTTTTTTCCTATGATTTTTTTCTGCGCGTTCAGAAAAACCCTCAGCCCCATACTATTAATGTATTCCAATTCCTTGCAGTTAATGATCAGGTTTTTATCCGTGTTTTCAATTTGATCAAAAATCTCCCTTTCAAGTTCAGATACCTGTGTTGCATCCACCCTGCCCTCCACATATATAATGCGAAAACCATCCTTTTCAGATTCATTTATATTCATATCATATTATCTCCTGTTTGATTAAATGCAGGCTTTAAAAATCTCTGGCTAATTTACGATTTTTCGGATTCATAATATTCTAAAAAACCGAAGATTTTTGAAATAGTACGCAAAAAGAGGTATTGTTAAAATAGATGAGTAATTATGCGACGGATGTGGTCAGGTTATACTTATATGCTATTAATGCTCAAATGACAAACGGATTTTGACCAGACCTTTATTTTCTGTTATTTTTATTTTGTCGCAATATTGTGAGATCAAAAATCCTGAGAGCTTTTTAAGCTGACCTGATGAAGCCCCAAGTTTATCAATATCAGGTATTGTATCACAAAGGACGACAGGCTCTCCTGTATATTCCATAATTGCTTCTATCTTCAGCTCATCGAAACTTACATTTACCTTTATAGGTGATTCGCTGAGTTTTTCAAGAACAATCATTTCAAATGTCTCACTGATAGCAAATGATACCTTTGATACAATTTCCAATCGTGCCCCCCATAACTGTCCTTTTTGCTCCATGAATTTAAATATTTTTTCAGATCCCGGTTCTTTAATATCCAGCATAATGGCTGCATGTTTTTTTACGCCCAGCCGCAACAGCAGATTTAAAGTCACTGCCGAAATAGCCCCCAGTGACAATGAGGAGCTGAATACAGGCTGTATATAAGGATGAATACCCTCATAAATTTCCGGTGTCATATCAACACTTAATCCAAGTATCAGCGATATCCCTACAACAAAAATTTTTCTGGCATCAAGCATTCGTGACATTATCATTTGCAGTCCCTGCACTATCATAAAACTTATTGAAAATATCAATAAAGCTCCCATTACCGGTTTAGGCATGATAATGAAAAAATTTGCAAGACGCGGGAAAAAAGCAAAAAATACCATTAAAAGTCCGGTTGAATATGCGATTACCCTGCTAGTGGCGCCCGTAGCTACTGATAATCCAATATTGGAGGAGGAAGATGACTGTCCGAACCCACCGATAAGTCCGGGCAGAACACCACCCATCCCGTCGGCAAAAATACCTCCTGAGACAGTTTTCATATCCACCCTTTTCCAGTCTGAATCATTTATCCGCTGACATGTTGATATATCCCCTATCGTCTTGAGTGTTGAAGAAAGAGCAGCAATTGTAAAAGGAATTATCAGTCTGATATCAAAACTCCAGCTCATATTTTTAATATAAGGCACTGAAAAAAGAGGCGCATTCTTTAACTGTTCAATTGATTCCTGCTCCATAATTCCCAGTGCATAAGCAAGCAGATATCCAAGTATCATTCCTGTTAAAGTACAGAATAACTTCAGCTTCCCTTTTGAAAAAACATTTAATCCAACCATAAATGCAAGAGTAATAATACCCGTAATTATCTCCGGTGTCTCAATTATTTCATCCTTAAATCCTATCCCGACCAAATTTCTTACGCTTAAGGGAATAACCACAATGCCGACCAGCGCCACTACAGTTCCTGTCACTTCTGGAGGGAACAACCCCCTCAGCCTGTGCATTATCCTGGAGAACAATGCCTCAATGACACCCACAAATGAGGTCATGCCGAAAAGGAGGGGTAACCCGCCTAATGACACAGCATACAGCGAAGCATTAAAATAGGAGGGGCCGCAAAGAGCAGGACATAAATATCCTGAACCAAATCTGTTATTTTTAACTGATTGAAGTATAGTCACTAATCCGCCGGCCAATAATGACAGGCTGACAAAAGCCCGGCCATCATGTTCAGATATGTTAACCCCCATTTCCCTGACAATAATAACCGGAAAAATAATAGCAATAAAAAGGAGAAAAATATGTTGGAACCCGAGTAGAATGGTGGTAACAACCGGAGGCCGGTCATTAACTCCATATATTAATGAAGAAGGTTTGCTCATGATATAGATTAGTTTTAGCCTTTATTACTAATTTTTTATAATTGATTAATTGGATTTGAAATTAATTAATCAAATTCTACCTTTCATTCTTAATCTACCCAAAATAAGTAGAAAAAAATTTCAAAATCTAATTTCGGAAATTTTAATCTTAATATCAAAATATTTGAAGATAAACATAAAAAATTATTAAATGAATCCTGTCAACAAATCCACATAGAAATATCTTTCACAAATCCGGAATATATTTTAAATTTACATATTCAAAACCCTTTAAAAATGGACAATAAAGCCGCTATCCTTAATTCATACTGTCGTATAAGAAAAATTATCGGTATTCTTGGTATCGCGTTACCGGTTCTTGTTTTTTCCTTTCATGGAGAATTTTTATCATCAATCAGTCATTACTACTATACCAAATCTTCTATCTTTTTTACTTCCGTTCTGACTGCCTTCGGATTGTTTCTGGTCAGTTATAAGGGATATGAGAAAGATAAAAAAATTGAGAGATTCAGTGATAATCTCATTACCAATATTGGTGGAATTGCTGCTCTGGTTGTTGTCATATTCCCGACATCGGGATCCGGAAGCAACAGTCCGGAAATCAACCTGATGAACATGACAAATACTTATCCGTTATTTGGACACAATGACACGGTAATTAACAGCATTCATCTGATAAGCGCAGGTATATTTCTTTTTATAATGGGATGGATGTCTTTTTTCAAATTCAGCAGAACTACTAATTCACGCAGAAAACGTATATATAAATTAGCCGGATATATTATCTGGTCTTCAATATTTATTCTTGGAACAGAGTTTATTTTCGGATTTCATATTACCACTTACGATGTATTCATTCTTGAAACTGTTTCTGTTTTTTCATTTGGAATTTCCTGGCTTATAAAAGGAAAAGCCATAGAGGATATTATATATGCAGGAAGTCAATTGAAAAAAATTATACCAAAAAAAACTTCTGACCCTTCCGCTTAGTAATAATCCTCAAAGGATCTGATATGATCATTCTTTAGCTATTGAGTGTAACATTTTAAATTAAAAGAAGTACAATAATGTTCAGGGAAAATAATAAATCCCTTAAAACCAAAGAAATATTAATTAATAAATGAATAGCTATGCCGGTTAAAAAATTAAAAGCATTCCTTGACGAAAATGATGTCAGGTATGTAACAATAAAACATTCCAGCGCTTATACATCGCAGGAAATTGCTTCCTCTGTCCATGTATCGGGCAAAGAGTTTGCTAAAACGGTTATAATAAAGGTCGATGAAGAGATGGCAATGGCTGTCTTGCCTGCCACATATCAGATCGATTTCAAAATGTTGGGCCAGGCTTTCGGAACAAAAAAAGTAACACTTGCCACGGAAGCCGAATTCATGTACCACTTCCCGGATTGTGAAATAGGAGCAATGCCCCCTTTCGGTCATTTATATGATATGGAGGTATATGTTGCTGAAGTACTCCGCGAAAACAAAGAAATAGTTTTCAATGCAGGCTCCCACACCGAACTAATCCGCATGAAATATGAAGATTTTGAGCGTCTTGCTCAGCCAAAAATTCTGAAATTTTCATGGAGATCGGTTTCCTTTCCCAAAGATCCTTCTGAACGGTGGCAGGAAGATTTGTAGTGAGTCTGACCTGAAAAGTAAAAATTTAATAATATGAAACGAGCATGATTGTAAAATCACACGAGAGTATGATTAAAACTTATGCGAGTTTTATATAATACCTTTAAAAATTATTAATTTTAATCATAAGAAAAAATTATCCCCTTACAATCCTCTGACATAGTATAATTATTCCGGTTAGCCCGGAAAAAATACCGGATTCTATATTCTATAATATCTCCCGGTGATATTCCTGTAATGATTTGACTTTATAATCACCGTTATGAGGTTCTTTAATCCCTTGTGTTGCCGCATAAGCAGCTGCCGTTGTTGTTATATAGGGAATATTGTATTTTATTGCATTTTTACGGATATATGAATCATCGTACTCGCTTAACTTGCCGGCCGGCGTATTTATTACGAGGTCAATTTCTCCGTTTACAATTGCATCGATAATATTGGGCCTGTTTTCATAGATCTTATTAATAAATTGTGATTCTATCCCATATTTATCAAGAAAGGATTTAGTCCCCCCTGTCGCCATTATATTAAATCCCATATCCCGGAAATTCCTGGCAGTATCAATAATTTTTCCCTTATCCCTGTCGGCTATAGTAATAAGAACCGTCCCTTTCAGGGGAAGGGGTGTTTTAGCTGCTTCCTGGGATTTAAAAAATGCAAGTCCGAATGAATCGGCCAGCCCTAATACTTCACCTGTCGAGAGCATTTCAGGACCCAGAACCGGATCGACATCAGAAAACATATTAAATGGAAAAACAGCCTCTTTAACACCAAAATGCTTTATTTCTTTTCTTTTAAGATTGAAATCTGAAAGTTTCTTTCCTAACATCAGGCCGGTTGCAATTTTGGCCATCGGGATATTGCAAACCTTTGAAACCAGTGGAACAGTCCGCGATGCCCTTGGATTTGCCTCAAGGATATATACAACGTCATTATATATTGCATACTGAATGTTCATCAATCCCACTACATTCATCTCAATGGCGATCTTCCTGGTATAATCCTCAATAATCTTTATAAACTCATCTTTAATAATTACGGGAGGAATCACACATGCTGAATCACCCGAATGTATTCCTGCATATTCGATATGTTGCATTACAGCCGGAACAAAAACATCTTTACCGTCCGATACAGCATCAGCCTCAGCCTCAATGGCATCCTCAAGGAATTTATCTATGAGCAGGGGGCGGTCGGGTGTTACATCAACTGCTGCAGTAACATATTGATGAAGCATTTCTTCATCAATAACTATCTTCATACCTCTGCCTCCAAGAACATACGAGGGGCGCACCATAAGGGGATAGCCTATCTGACCGGCAATCTCCAGAGCCTCATCCAGATTACTGGCCATTCCCGATTCCGGCTGGGGAATTCCAAGTTTTTTCATTATTTTTCTGAAAAGGTCACGGTCTTCGGCCAGATCTATTGTTTCAGGACTTGTACCAATAATTTTTACTCCGTTTGCCTCCAGTTCACCGGCAATGTTCAACGGTGTCTGTCCTCCGAACTGCACTATTATGCCTTCCGGCTTTTCCTTTTCATATATACTCAATACATCCTCCACAGTTAAAGGCTCAAAATACAGTTTGTGGGATGTATCATAATCAGTTGAAACTGTTTCCGGATTACAGTTGACCATAATTGATTCATATCCTTCATCGCGGATAGCAAATGCAGCATGAACACAGCAATAATCAAACTCTATACCCTGCCCTATCCTGTTAGGCCCGCCTCCAAGGACCATTATCTTCTTTTTGTTATCAGTACTTACTTTATCCGGGGCATTATAAGTAGAGAAATAATATGCTGCATCTGCCCCGCTGACAGGCACAGGCTCCCATGCTTCGGCAAGACCGAGTGATAGTCTTCTGGCACGGATATCTTTCTCCGGAACATCAAGGATTTTAGCTAGATACCTATCCGCGAATCCATCCTTCTTGGCCTTTATAAATAATTCATCAGGCAATGAGGTATAGCTGTATGACATAATTTCTTCCTCCAGCTCTACCAGCTCCTTCATCTGCTCAATAAACCAATGTTTTATGTATGTTTTTTCAAACAGCTTATCAACTGGTGCTCCTTTTCGCAACGCTTCATACATAATAAACTGACGCTCACTTGTTGGTTCCTTCAGCATATTCATGAGCTCATCAAGTGATCTTTTATTGAAATCTCTGGCAAAACCCAGTCCATATCTGCCTGTTTCCAGCGAACGTATAGCTTTTTGAAGGGCTTCCTTATAATTTTTACCTATACTCATCACTTCTCCTACAGCCTTCATCTGAGTGCCAAGTTTATCTTCGAGTCCTTCGAATTTCTCGAAAGCCCATTTTGCAAATTTCACTACAACATATTCACCCCACGGTGTATATTTGTCCAGTGACCCCTCCCGCCAGTACGGGATCTCATCAAGAGTGAGCCCCCCTGCCAGAAGAGCCGATATAAGAGCAATCGGGAATCCTGTTGCTTTTGATGCCAGAGCCGATGACCTTGAAGTGCGTGGATTAATTTCGATCACTACTACACGGCCGGTTCTGGGATCATGGGCAAACTGAACATTGGTGCCTCCAATTACTCCGATATCTTCAACAATCCTGTAGGAATAATCCTGCAGGCGTTTCTGTAATTCCTCCGAAATAGTCAACATGGGCGCTGTGCAAAAAGAATCTCCCGTGTGAACACCAATTGCATCTACATTTTCGATACAACAAACTGTTATCATCTGATTTTTTGCATCGCGTACCACTTCGAGTTCCAGTTCCTCCCATCCCAGTACTGATTCTTCAACAAGTATCTGTCCCACCATACTGGCAGCAATTCCACGCGCAGCAATAACATTCAATTCCTCAACATTATAAACCAATCCGCCCCCTGTACCCCCCATTGTATATGCTGGCCTTATAACCACCGGATAGCCAAGATCCTCGGCTATTTGTCTGGCATCCTCCACCGATGTTACAGCTTTACTTCGGGGCATTTCAATGCCCAGCCCCGACATAGAATTCTTAAATTCAGTACGGTCTTCACCTTTTTCTATAGCTTTAAGATTTACTCCGATAACCTCTACATTATATTTGTCAAGTACACCCTTTTTGGCCAGTAGCTGAGAGATATTCAGTCCTGTCTGGCCACCAAGGTTTGGCAGCAGGGCATCAGGCCGTTCCTTTTTGATGATTTCAGTCAGGGCATATTCGTTCAGCGGCTCAATATATGTATGATCCGCCATTTCAGGATCAGTCATAATCGTAGCAGGATTGGAATTCACAAGTACAATCTCATAACCGAGTGAGCGAAGCGCCTTACAGGCTTGTGTCCCCGAATAATCAAATTCACAGGCCTGTCCAATGATAATGGGGCCTGATCCGATAATAAGAATTTTGTTGATATCTCCCCGTTTTGGCATAAAACTTGGCTTTTTTGAAATTATTAATGTTATTTCTTACAAAAATGATCTTAAATTTTTAATTAAATTAACAGAATTCAAAAAAAAAATCATTGATTTCAAAAAAAAATGATCTTAAAACCCAGAATGCCTGTCTGAATAGCTTCATGCTATTGAGGCAATCCTTCCGAAAGCTCTGATGAATGTAATATTTTTGTAATCTCTGATGAAAAATTTTGCAATGAGTATTTTCAATAGGGGCGTGCAATGTTTAGCTGTAATAAATTTTCACTTTAGATTTTTAGGTTAAATATTATATTGAAAAATAGATTCCAACATCCCTGTCCGGCCAATAGAATTATCTTTGCCTGCTTATTTAAGATCTGACAATTATGACTAATCATTATATAAAAAACGGACAGTCGGTTCTTGGAATTGGAAATGCTCTTGTTGATATAATAAATATCATGGAAAATGATTCCCTTTTATCAACATTCGGATTGGCAAAGGGAAGTATGACATTGGTTGATGCAGAGCTTTCAAAAAAAATATATAGCGCAGCTTACTTCAGCAAGCGTGAAATAACGACGGGAGGATCTGCTGCCAATACTATTCATGCACTTGCAGGATTAGGTATATCATGTGGTTATCTGGGAAAAATTGGTAACGACCTGCTGGGAAAAATTTTCAGTGAAGAATTTAAACGGAACAAAATAAATGCACACCTGATTATCAGTGAAAAAGATACCGGCCGTGTTATGGGCCTTGTAAGTCCCGACTCTGAACGCACAATGGCTACTTATTTAGGCGCAGCAGCAGACTTAAAACCTGAGGAACTTCACAGGGAAATATTTTCAGGATATTCTGTTCTCTATATTGAAGGATTTCTTTTGCAGGACCATAAACTTATAGAAACAGCCATTGAACTTGCGAAAAAAGAAAAATTATTAATTGCCCTGGATCTGGCAAGTTATAATGTAGTTGAGCAAAATCTTCACATATTGAAAAAACTAATTTCTGAAAAAGTTGATATACTTTTTGCCAATGAAGAAGAAGCTTTTGCATTTACGGGCAAAGCTGCAGAAGAAGCTGTTGCCGAAATTGCTTTATTATGTGATATTGCCATTGTAAAAATGGGCAATAAAGGCTCACTCATACAAAAAGGTAATGAGATTACTAAAATAGAGGTAATCAGAGCTAATGCAATTGACACAACAGGAGCTGGCGATCTTTATGCTGCCGGATTTCTGTATGGTCTTACAAAAGGATTCAGTATCGATAAGAGCGGCCGCATTGGTTCACTCGTGGCAGGTAAAATTGTTGAAATAGTGGGAGCTAAAATACCTGTTTCGATATGGCCCGAAATCCTGAATAAAATAGATCGGATGAATTAAAAAAGCCCGTGAAGCTGAGCATCTATTTTATCTATAACCAGACTAAGGTCTTCAGGGGTCTCAAGATAGTCGAGCTTATCCACATTTATGATCAATAATTTCCCCATCTTATAATTACTTATCCATTGTTCATATCTTTCATTCAGTTGCTTAAGGTAGTCAAGGCGGATTGAAATTTCAAATTCACGTCCTCTTTTCTGTATCTGATTGACAAGTGTAGGGACAGAAGCCCGAAGGTAAATAATGAGATCAGGAGGTTCTATAAGACTCGCCATCATATCAAACAGCGATTTGTAATTATTAAAATCACGCGTGCTCATGAGCCCCATACTATGCAAATTAGGTGCGAATATCTCCGCATCCTCATAAATAGTACGATCCTGAATAACCGTCTTCTTAAGTTTCCTTATATCTATTATTTGTTGAAATCGCCTGTTAAGAAAATAAATCTGGAGATTAAATGACCAACGTTGCATATCATTATAAAAATCATTCAGATAAGTGTTTTGATCAATAGCCTCATAGTGAGGTGTCCAATTGTAATGCTTTGCCAATGATTCAGTAAGGCTCGTTTTTCCGGAGCCAATATTTCCGGCCACTGCTATATGCATAATATTTTCGGTTAAATTATCAAAGTAAAAATAACATTTATTCCTTTAACATTTTCTCAAGATCATCAAGATATTTGCGATCATTGGATAAACGGGGAATCTTATTCTGTCCCCCGATTTTTCCACGTCTTTTCATCCACTGGTAAAATGTTCCTTTAGGAGCAACTATCAAATGAGGTTTTTCAAGAGTCATATCTTTATAGCGTTTTGCTTCATAATCAGAATTCAGTGATTTGAGAGATTCATCAAGATAAGTTATAAACTGCTCCAGGTCATCAGGTTCTTCATAGAATTCAACTATCCACTCATGTGATCCTGTATTATCATCTTCCATAAATACAGGGCCTGCAGTATATTCATTGATAATTGCACCTGTTTTATTACATGCAGCCTGCAAAGCCTTTTCAGCATTATCAATTATAACTTCTTCTCCAAAGGCATTGATAAAATGTTTTGTCCGGCCTGTAATTCTTAATTTATAGGGATACCTGGATTTAAACTCAATCGTGTCACCAATAATATAACGCCAGAGGCCGGCATTTGTCGATATTACCATTGCATAATTTTCATTTAACTCAACCTCTTCAAGAGTAAGGACTTTCGGATTTTCCCTGCCAAATTCATTCATTGATATAAACTCATAAAAAACTCCATAATCAAGCATAAGCAGCATATCCTTGCTGGCGGGATCATCCTGTATGCCGAAGAAACCTTCTGAGGCATTATAGGTCTCTATATAATTCATGTCATCTGAAGGGATCAACTTTTTAAACTGTTTACGGTAAGGTTCAAAATTAACTCCGCCATGAGTAAAAACTTCCAGGTTGGGCCAGACTTCCAAAATATTTTTCTTTCCTGTTATTTCTATTATACGCTTTAAAAGAACAAGGTACCATGACGGCACACCGGCCAACGAGGTAACATTCTGGTCGAGGGTGGTCTCAATAATTCTTTCTATTTTTTCTTCAAACTCTTCTATCAGCGCTATCTCGGCAGGAGGAATCCTTATCAGATCAGTCCAGAAAGGAACATTCTCAATTAAAATAGCAGACAAATCACCATAATAAGAATTATTATTCAAATTATTGATTCGGTGACTGCCGCCGAGAATTAATGTTTTTCCTTTTAGCACCTTGGTCTCAGGATTATTTTTTATATAAATAGCAAAAACATCCTTTGGGCCTTTCAGGTGACAATATTCAAGAGCGTCTTTAGTTACAGGAATAAACTTACTTTTATCACTTGTGGTGCCGGATGATTTTGCAAACCATTTTACCTGTCCCGGCCATAAAAGATTAGGCTCTCCTTCACGTAGGCGTTCAATATACGGACGGATATCATCATAAGTCTGCAAAGGTACTGCCTTCTGAAAATCGCTGATCGATAATATCTTATCATAATTATATTTCTTTCCCCACCAGGTATATTTAGCCTTGTTTATCAAATCCAGAAAAGTTTCCTTCTGAATATCCACAGGATGCTCACGATACAACTGAATCTGGTATATCCGTTTAAAATTTATCCAGTTTATTACTGAATTTAAAAGTGACATTTATTAATTTTAAAATTGAGTCAAAGTTAGAAATTATTTATTTCCTTTACTTCACAAAATAATTTCTATTTTATTTATTCAGAATTGTAAAATATGAATTACATAGACATCATTATCGGATTACTATTGGTTTTTGCTGCCATCAATGGTTTCAGAAAAGGCCTTATTGTTGAACTGGCTTCTCTTGCAGCTCTGATTTTAGGGATCTGGGGGGCAATAAAATTCTCTTATATAACATCAGATTTCATCAGGGAGAATTTTAATATAAATAATGATCATCTTAATATCATTTCATTTATCATTACATTTGTTTTAATAGTAATACTGGTTCATGTAATAGGTAGTGCCATAAACAAACTGGTAGAGACTGTAATGCTCGGTTTTTTTAATAAACTGGCCGGACTGGCTTTTGGAATTTTCCGTTCTGCCCTGATATTAAGCATAATTCTTTTAGTATTCGATAAGATTGATAACGACCTGAGGATCCTCTCTCCGGAAACCAAGGCCGAATCAAGATTATATGAACCTGTCCGTAATTTTGCTCCCTCCCTTTTTCCATTTATAAATATTTGGGATGAAACAGATAAGCAATCCGGTAAAAACAATGATGATAAAGTTCAACAAACCTGAAAAAACTGTTTATATATAAAGCATTTTATATCTTTGCCCAAATTTTCAAAACTGATATTGATGAATTTTGTTAATGAATTGAGATGGCGGGGTATGCTGCAGGATATGATGCCCGGGACGGAAGAGCAACTCTCAAAAGAGATGACAACAGCTTATCTGGGTATTGATCCGACAGCCGATTCATTACATATAGGGCACTTGGTCGGGGTAATGATGCTAAAGCACTTTCAGCTCGCCGGTCATAAACCCATTGCATTAATCGGAGGAGCTACAGGTATGATAGGAGATCCTTCCGGAAAATCACAAGAACGCAATTTATTGGATGAGCCTACTTTACGCCATAATCAGAGATGTATAAAAAAACAGTTGGGTAAATTTCTTTCTTTCAGCACCGATTTACCCAATGCAGCAGTTATGGTTAACAATTACGACTGGATGAAAAAATTTACATTTCTGAAATTTATAAGAGATGTCGGTAAACATATTACTGTAAATTACATGATGTCGAAAGACAGTGTAAAAAAGCGTCTGGGCGAAGATGCCACGGCAGGAATGTCATTTACTGAATTTACTTACCAACTGGTGCAGGGATATGATTTTTTATATCTCTATAAAAATTATGGATGTAAAATCCAAATGGGAGGCTCCGACCAGTGGGGGAATATAACAACCGGAACAGAACTTATACGTCGCATTGAAGGAGGAGAAGCTTTTTCTTTAACTTGTCCGCTCATAACAAAGGCCGACGGTTCAAAATTCGGAAAAACTGAAGCAGGGAATGTCTGGCTGGATCCACAAAAAACCTCTCCTTATGAATTTTACCAGTTTTGGCTTAACACTTCAGATGAAGATGCTGAAAAATATATAAAAATATTTACCCTTATTTCTAAAGAAGAAATTGAAGAACTAATAAAAGAACACAGAAAAACACCTCATTTGAGATTACTTCAAAAAAAACTTGCTGAAAATATTACTGTTCTTGTCCATTCAAAGAAAGATTACGATATGGCCGTAGCGGCCTCCGGGATATTATTTGGAAAAGCTACTGAAAAGCAGTT
This sequence comes from uncultured Prolixibacteraceae bacterium, assembly GCA_964540755.1. Classification (GTDB taxonomy): domain Bacteria; phylum Bacteroidota; class Bacteroidia; order Bacteroidales; family Prolixibacteraceae; genus JAAYJR01. Next base: position 19,641 of record CAZIOB010000062.1, read on the forward strand.
GCGTCAGCTTGATGAAAAAACCTTTCTGTCAGTATTTGAAGGTGTTCCGCAATTTAACATTTCAAAAAAAGAAATAGATGAAGGAATCGGGGTGACTGACCTTCTCACTGAAAAAACCTCTGCCTTTCCTTCAAAAGGTGAATTGCGCAGGACAATCAAAGGAAATGGCTTGAGCATCAATAAAGAAAAAGTTTCAGATGAAGAATTAATTGTCGGAAAGACTTTTTTAATAAGCGGCAAGTATATCCTGGTGCAAAAGGGTAAAAAAAATTATTTTCTGCTGGTTGCTGAATAAACATTTCTAAATTCTTTTCAAATAAATACTAAAAATGCTCAGGTATCGTTCAATTAATGCGATCAAATTATAACCATATTTATGAATGATTTTTTTGATAACCGGCGAATTCTCGATTTAATCTGGGAACGCAAACTTCATTTTATAATTATTGGAATAATCGCTGCTATTTTAGCAGTCATTTTTTCAGGTCCTTTTTTTATAAAACCAAAATTCAAATCAACTGCCCGGATATACCCGACAAACCTTTGGGTGTTAAGCGAAGAATCAGAGACCGAGCAAATGCTCGAAATAGTTAATTCCAGGGATATCAAGCTCAAAATAATTGATGTTTTCAATCTGGATGAAATTTATAAAATAGCCCGGAATGATCCACATTTTATGACTTATATTCTTGATATCTATAACGAAAATGTAAAAACCGGTAAAACAAATTTTGAAACCGTTGAAATAGAAGTTTTTGATCATGATCCACAGCGTGCGAGCGATATGTGTGATTCCATAATTCACTTTTACAATAAAAAAGTACGGGATATGCATAAAGTAAAGGAGATGGAAATGGTTGAAATAAGCCAGAAAGGATTAAAAAGAAAATATGCAGAACTGGATACGTTAATTACCAAAATTGACACAGTAAGAGAAAAATATGGCATTCTGGACTTTAAAAGTCAGGTAGAAGAAGTCACTAAAGGCTATATGAAAGCACTTGCAGAGGGGACAAATTCCCCGGGAAGCACCAAAGAGATAAAAAAACTATATAATAATCTGGCAGACAAAGGTTCAGAAGCTTTCTGGCTCGAGTCGCGCTTTAATTTTTTAATAAATGTAATAGATTCCCTGACAACACAATATGAATTCTACATGTCAGAATATGAAAAAAATATAACTTATTGTCATGTTGTTGAATATCCTTTGCCGGCAGATAAAAAATCATATCCGGTACGCTGGCTTATAGTGACGCTGACAACTTTCTCCGCACTATTTCTGGCATTATTGATTTTTCTGGTTCTCGACTACAGGAAAACTGATTGAACTTTGATTAAAAACAATACCATAAAGATCACCCTTTTTTATTTTGTCTCAGTAAGCTTTCTCTTATTGAATTTATATTTCATAATAAAAAAAGATTTATTCATAATTAATTTACTGCCTGCGTTGTTTGGAGTTTTGCTTCTAATAATTTTTTCATTCGAGAAAATTATATGGTTTATTGTTTCCCTGACCCCGCTTTCACTTCCATTGAGAGAACTGGTTCCCGGTTTGAATTTTGATATGTATCTGCCAACAGAGCCTTTACTGTTTATTGTATTAATCATTTTTATCTTAAAGGTTGTACATGAAAGAAAATTTGACAGAAGAATACTTATTCACCCTGTTTCTCTAACTATATACCTGTACCTTTTTTGGATCCTGATCACCTGTTTTACAAGCACCATACCGTTAGTTTCTTTTAAATTTTTTTTAGCAAAAGTGTGGTTCATTGTGGCCTTATATTTAATAACAGCCAAAATATTTTCCGATGGAAAAAAAATGGAACAATACATTTGGTTGTACCTGATACCTTTTGTATTTGTAATATTTTATTCAACATACCGTCATATTGGTTATGGCTTGTGGGATAAAGAAGCAGCACATTTCGTTGTATCCCCCTTTTATAATGATCATACTTCCTATGGGGCAGCGCTTGCAATATTCCTTCCCTTTCTGGCATTATTCTCATTCGGCAGTTATTATACTGCAGGACAAAGGCTTATGTCATCAATTGTTCTGTTCATTTTTTTAACAGGATTGATTTTATCATACAGTCGCGCTGCATGGGTAAGCCTTATACCTGCAATACTATTCTGGTCAGCGGTTAAAATAAAGATAAAGTTCAGAACAATAATAATAAGCATTATACTTCTTTTCGGTTTGATTTTTACATTTCAGGATAAAATCCTCACGACTATCAAGGGGAACCCGGCAGAGTCATCGTCCAATCTTATGGAACATGTGTATTCTATCTCCAATATTTCTTCCGATGCATCAAACCTGGAACGTATTAACAGATGGAGTTGTGCTGTCAGGATGTTTGAGGATAAGCCTCTGTTCGGATACGGACCCGGCACCTATATGTTCAAATATGCACCTTATCAGTTGAATAAAGAAAGGACAATAATAAGCACTAATGCCGGCGACCTGGGAAATGCGCACAGCGAATACTTAGGAGTCCTTTCCGAGTCAGGGTTACCGGGATTAATTACCTTTATCCTATTAATTACTGTTGTATGTTATACTGCCATCAGAACTTACTTTAATTTACAAAATGCAAAAATGAGGTCCTTATTAATGGCAGCCTTAACAGGATTGATATCTTACTATGTACATGGATTTCTTAATAATTTTCTTGATACAGACAAATTATCAGTACCTTTTTGGGGATTTACAGCCATCATTGTTGCTATTGATATTTACTCCCGGAATAATAAAAATTTATCCCTGTCCGATGTAAAAAAATAAAAATCCTGCATTCATACAACGAATCAGGAAAATTAAGCCTAATTTATTTTTTACTGTCTGACTCTCTCACTATAAGCACGGCCACGCGTATCAACCTTAATTATCTCGCCCTGACTAATGAACATGGGTACCATTATTTCTGCACCCGTTTCAAGAGTGGCAGGTTTCAGGGCAGTTGAACTTGCTGTATTTCCCTTCTCTCCTTCAATCGTAAAGGTAACTTCCAGCTCAACGAAAGGAGGCATATCCAAAGTAAGGGGGGTTTCTGTTTCAGACTGAAAATTAATTTCCACTATCTGGCCCTCTTTCATCAGATCGGCATTTTCAATCATTGACTCCGGGATTGGAATTTGCTCAAAAGTTTCAGTATTCATAAAATGATATCCCATATCATCTTTATATAAATATTGATATGAACGACGTTCAACTCTTACTTCCTCTACCTTAAACCCTGATGCGAAAGTATTTTCAATTATCCTGCCGGTTACTACATTCTTAAGTTTTGTACGGACAAAAGCTGGTCCTTTACCTGGCTTAACATGCAAAAACTGAACTATTGAGTAAATCTCGTCCTTGTATTTTATGCACATCCCATTCCTAAAATCTGATGTTGTGGCCATAAATTTTTTTTAAGTATTAATGATGCCTGCAAAAATAAATAAATCGGTTAAAAATGAAGATATTCGACAAATTTTTGATAAAAAATATTTATTTCACGGCTTGTTCCTCTCCGGATACTTCATAATTCTCAATTATTGCCCTCAGGGCACCTATCCGCATATCAAATTCAAGAAGAACGGGCAGTTTGGTCTCTTTGGATATAAAAAATTTCAATCCGTCAGAACGCGTTAATAATTTTCCTTTATCGACTATAGGAGATAACACATGGCAGTCTATTTCTCCCAATCCTGTTTCCACCTTTTCTTCACCCATATAAATTATTGAAACATCATTAATTTTATCAGCATGAAAAGTTGGCAAAGTTGATCTTCTTCCCGGCTCCAAATTGTCTAATGAATAGTTGTTAATGAAATAAAAAAAGACAGAAATTATATCAAGAAGATTATCGGGAGCTTCCCTCCAGCCTGACTTCCGGCTGAAAATGGAATCGATTTCATGATAATATAAAGTTTCATTATACCAGCGATATCTACCCTCTTTTATATTCCGGATGGATTTCAGAGGCAACCGGGTTTCTGCATCTACAGTTGTCTCATAGACATCATTAACACCAAATAGTGTATTTGTAAGCCCTGTTGTACGACCTACGAGATTATAATGAATTGCCTTTTTATTATTAAAAATAGTATCAGATATTACTAACTGAGCTTCACCCCCCTTTACAAAGCCAAATTTCAGATTAAAAAATATGCTTTCTTTTCTGGCAGCAATATTCCCGATAGATCCGAACACTATTATATATATTAAAATTATCTTTTTCATTCGTTTAAAATTAATTATTTTCAAAGGTACCATACATAAACCGCATAAGTTTTAATCATACTCTTATTTGATTTTACAATCATGCCCGTTAAATCTGCTTATTAATTTTTAATGAAAAAAATTAAATATGCCAAAATAACAGAAACATTTTCATTTGCATGCAACAGGGAGCAGACTGCATTATTTTATTACCTTATTTACAGGAATTGTTGCTATAAAATCCTTTAAATAAAAAGGTTCGAAATAAGCAACATTCTCAAAATCCCTGTTCCTGTACTTTTCTTCAGCCAACCGAAGCATAAATCGTGCCGAAGTATTTGAAGGCCCTTCAAACAAAGCATTCGGATGATGCAGCAGGGATTTACATTTTACAGCGCCATTCCCGTAAAACATTATATGGTTTCGTTTCAGATAACCGGAAAAAGAATTTTCATTGATAATTTTTGCAGACACCGGCTCAAGCTGGGTTCCATGTGAATCATATACTGATGTATATACTTCCATACGACGCGCATCTATCATCGGACAACAGAGAATATTATTTTTCACCATATCTCCGGAAATATAATCTTCCAAATTTTTACCGGTATATATACCCATTGCATCAAGTGTGCCAATAGCAATTAAAGGTTTATCAAGAGCATAACAAAGTCCCTTTGCCATAGAAACCCCGATACGCAAACCGGTATAGGACCCGGGCCCCTTGCTTACGGCAATTGCATCGACATTTTTCAAGTTCATACCCGATTCCTTAATTATCTCATTAATAAATAAAGACAACAACCTTGAATGGTTAAGGCCTTCGGTACTTTCCCTCTCAATCAGCAATTTCCCGTTTTCCGAAAGATTCACAGAACAAACTTCAGTGGAAGTCTCTATATTAATTATATATGCCATTTTACATTATTTTTAATCACAAAAATATTATTCATATCTATAATCTTTCGATAATGATTACGGACTGTTTACAATTTTTTCTATTTTTAGATATTACTAATATAACGAATAAAAAACCGGCATTGCATATTTGTGGAAAACATTATCAAACTATTCGGGCAAAAGAGGGAGAGCCTCCTGTTATTAGCATAATAGACCAGAGAAAATTGCCATTCAGGTTGGAGATGCTTGATCTGTTTACAGTCGATGATGCATTTTACGCCATAAAGAACATGGCTGTGCGTGGAGCTCCCCTGATTGGAATTACTGCAGCCTGGGGAATGTACCTCGCATTGGCAGGTTATAAGGATAAAAATAAAAACCTTTTACTGCGCTTAACAGAGGCAGCAAATTACCTGAAATCAGCACGTCCCACTTCAGTTAATCCTTTTTATACCATAGATGAAATATTTAATTTTATCGTCAGTGAAAAATCCTGTCCGGAAATACTGCATAAAACCTTTGAAAAGGTTGAATCATTACAAAAAAAAGAAATAGAGTTCGGAGACCAAATAGGTAATTACGGATTAAAAATTATAGAAAATATATACCACAATAAAAATGACACTGTTAACATTTTAACTCATTGTAATGCGGGGTGGCTGGCGTCTATAGACTGGGGGACTGCAACAGCGCCCATTTATAAAGCTCATATGAAAGGGATCCCGATACATGTCTGGGTAGATGAGACCAGGCCCCGCAACCAGGGAGGAAGGCTGACTGCCTTTGAATTGGGGGAAGAGGGCATAAGACATACGGTGATTGCCGATAATACAGGGGGCCACCTGATGCAAAATGAGATGGTGGATCTGGTATTGGTCGGAAGCGACCGCACAACAGTTTGCGGGGATGTGGCCAATAAAATAGGAACTTATTTAAAAGCGCTTGCTGCAAAAGATAACGGAATACCTTTTTATGCAGCTTTACCTTCTACTTCAATTGACTGGTCGATTGAAAACGGATTAAAAGAAATAAAAATTGAAAAACGTGACCCTGTTGAAGTTTCAGAGATAGAGGGTTGGACGGGATCGGAAATAGAACGCGTCAGGCTTATCCCGGAAAAAAGCAGTGCGCTGAATTACGGCTTTGATGTGACTCCTGCCCGCCTGGTCACAGGATTAATCACAGAGCGCGGAATATGCAAAGCCAATAAAAACAGCATATTAAATTTATTTCCTGAGAAAAAAATATCTTAACAAATATTTTTTTTTCTATGATAGAAAAAACAACACACCAAAATTATACAGCTATAATGAATATGTGAAAAACAAAAATTGTTTCGCTTGCATTTTGCTATCAAAGCAGGGGCTCCACATATTCTCAGATTATTAATTTATTTATTATAAACAGTCAGTTATGAATAAAATTGCAATTATAGGAGGATCCGGGCTCGAAGATCCCGATATCATTGAAAATCCCGATGAAATAAATATTCAGACACCTTATGGAGATACATCTTCTTCTTTCAGAACAGGCAGAATTGAAGGTGTTGAGGTCGCTATTCTTTCAAGGCATGCAAGAGACCATTCCATTCCGCCATCCCAGGTTAATAACAGGGCTAATATATGGGCAATCAGAGAACTGGGATGTACGCATATAATAGCCACAACTGCATGCGGCAGTCTCAGGGAAGAGATAAACAGAGGAGATATTGTCATTCCTGATCAGTTCATTGACTTCACCCGGCACCGTAAAATTACCTTTTTTGAAAAATTTGAAGGTGGCAATCTTAAACATTATCAGATGGCAAGTCCCTTTGATGAAGCATTAAGCCAATTAATAATTGTAAAAACAAAAAAACTCGGTCTGAAATTTCATGACAGCGGGACAGTCATTACAATAGAGGGACCAAGATTTTCGACAAGGGCTGAATCTGATATGTTCCGCTCATGGGGAGCAGATATTATAAATATGTCCACCGCTCCTGAGTGTATTCTGGCTAATGAACTTGAAATACCTTATTCGGCAATAGCTGTAAGCACTGATTATGACTGCTGGAAAACGGAAGAAGAACCCGTTTCCTGGGAAGAAGTTCTGAAAGTTTTTAATGAAAATGTAAAAAATGTAATTAATTTATTACGCTTTACCATTTCTGAATTTAAATAAATTTCCTGTTTTTATTATCCCCTTTTTGCCGGGCTATTTATAAATCAACCTGTTAATAACTTTGGCATATTATTTGTTATTTTTTAACAGAAAAAGTTTTCTATGGTATTTGACCTTTCAGTTAGTACTATATAATTCCAGCCATATTTTAAATATGGCTTTTAATTCCCGCGGCGTCTTTTAAAAAGATGCCGCTTTTTTCTATAGGAATGATTATCTTTGTCGTTTATTTTAAACAATCTGCTAATGTTAGATAAAATAAAAACTTTACAGCAGGAAGTTGAAAATTTGACAGCTTCATCCCCCGGGGAAGTTGAGGAACTCAGGATAAAGTATATAAGCAAAAAAGGAATTATAAACCGTTTATTTGCAGACTTTAAACATGTTCCGGCAGACCAGAAAAAAGAGGTCGGCAAAGCAATTAATGATCTGAAAAACCTCACAACAGAAAAAATAAATAATTTGCGTGCCTCCTTTGATACAAAAAGTTCAGTCAAATCAGTGACAGACCTTACCAGGCCCGGGGAAGCCGCAGAACTGGGAACCCGCCATCCGCTTGCAATTGTTAAAAATAAAATAATAAACATCTTCGGACGTCTTGGTTTTACTGTTGCCGAGGGACCGGAAATCGAAGATGACTGGCATGTATTTACTGCATTGAACTTTCCTCATGAACATCCCGCAAGGGATATGCAGGACACTTTCTTCATTGAAAAGAATCCTGATGTTTTACTGCGAACACATACATCAAGTGTCCAAATCCGCGTTATGGAGAAAACGCCTCCTCCCATAAGAGCAATTTTCCCGGGGAGAGTTTTCCGCAACGAAGCAATATCAGCCCGGTCTCATTGCATTTTTCATCAGATTGAAGGTTTATATGTTGACGAGAATGTGTCATTCGCTGATCTTAAACAAACATTGTTATATTTTGCAAAAGAACTTTTCGGAGAAGAAACCCGCATAAGATTAAGGCCATCCTATTTTCCTTTTACAGAACCAAGTGCGGAAATGGATGTAAGCTGCTCAATATGTAATGGTAAAGGATGTAACGTATGTAAATATACCGGCTGGCTTGAAATTTTGGGATGTGGTATGGTTGATCCCAATGTACTGGATGCATGTAAAATTGATTCGGAAAAATATACGGGATTTGCATTCGGCATGGGAATAGAAAGAATTGCTATGTTAATTTACGGTATCAAGGATATACGGCATTTCTTCGAAAATGATATACGATTTTTAAGGCAATTTGCATCTGCCATATAATAGCTCACCCCTTCCCGAAAATCAGAAAAGATAATATATTCAGCAAATTCCTGATGAGCCATAAATAACATTTCTATCTCCCTTATATGCTTTTTGCTCACTATGAGTAATACTAAAAATAATACCAATTCCACCATTTAACCTTATTAATTCATTAATAGTAATTTAACAGAAATGATTTCTGTTATGGTTTAACATTTTTAGAAATATATTTGCACTACAGAAAACGAAAGAAACAATTTTAACCTCTTATGCCAAAAATAATCCACCACTGAAATTATTTGAAAGCATGTCAGCCTCTTTACCAAAGGAGAATAACATTATGGCAGAAAACAAAAACAGAAAACAATGGAAACAGAAAGAAATCATAATCAAATTATTATCAGAACAAGTACCAAAGACGAAAAACAAAAAATCCCTGTAAATATACTTTTATCTCTCGCAGCGGGAGCAATTGCAGGAGTAATGATCATTTTTGTCCTCTTTTGGGGTTTAAAAATACTTTTCGGGCTTTGATCTGATTAAATTGATAACATTAGTACGGGAAAAATTTCCCAATACTATTCATTCACTATAGCATCAATTTTGTCGAGCTCCTCCCGGGTAAATGAACGATTTTGCAACATCTCAATATTGGCCTCAATTTGTTTTGGAGAGCTTGCACCGACAAGGACCGAGGTAATACGCCTGTCTTTGAGAACCCATGCCAGCGCCATCTGAGCCAGGGACTGTCCTCTTTCAAGGGCCATCTCGTTAAGTCTAAAAATTATATCAGAAGCCGAATCCACGTCGTTCTTTTTAAGAAATATTTCTCTTGCAGCACGCGATCCCACCGGTATTCCTTTAAGATACCTGTCTGTTAACAATCCCTGCGCAAGAGGAGAAAATGCCATACAACCAATACCTTCTTCTTCCAATACATCGAGCAGTTCGTCTTCCACCCACCTTTCAAGAATTGAATATCTGGGCTGGTGAATAAGACAGGGAGTGCCCAGTTCCTTTAGTATGCGTGAAGCTTCCCTGGTCATGCCGGCAGGATAATTTGATATGCCGGCATATAATGCTTTCCCTGATCTTACAGCCTGGTCAAGGGCCATCATGGTTTCGTCAACAGGCGTATTTGTATCCGGCCGGTGAGAATAAAAAATATCAACGTAATCAAGTCCCATGCGTTTCAGACTCTGATCAAGACTGGCAAGTATGTATTTCCGGCTTCCCCATTCACCATAAGGCCCCGGCCACATCTCATATCCTGCTTTGGTTGATATTATAAGCTCGTCACGGTAAGGCATGAAATCCTGTTTCAATATCTTCCCGAAATTCTCTTCAGCCGATCCCGGTGGCGGGCCGTAATTATTGGCGAGGTCAAAATGCGTAATACCCAGATCAAACGCTTTACGCAACATAGCCCGGCCATTTTCAAAAATGTCGATGCCTCCAAAATTATGCCATAATCCCAGGCAAACTGCAGGAAGTTGAAGTCCCCATCTGCCACAACGGTTATAAACCATTTCATTATAGCGACTATCTTTTGGAATATAATTCATGATATTACCAGTTTAATTGAATTAAAATCGGAATATTACTCTCTACAAAATAATTTTGTTATAAAAACAAATATTTATTTGCCCTGCCGCTGATTATTAATACATCTCTGCATGTATTGAATTATAATATATAGTGGTTTTTCCTTCAAATCCTGAATCGGTACCGACAATAATCCAGAGAATGCCGGTCGAATCGGTGGATATATTAAAAGGCAATCCGTTTGATACAGTTTTAAGTACATAAATATCCTCATCGGTGTCATTGGAAAAATCACCAATCACAAGCATATCATCACCACCCGAACTTTGATTGGATTTATCTATATTCATTCTGTAATAATCATCATTGTCAACTATTTTCTCCGGTTCTGTCCGGGTTGCTCCTGCTTTAATATACACTGATTCTCCCGGGCTACCCCCGATACCGGCAAGTCCGTCTGGCACATCTGATGCAAATTCAACGTTGAAAGTAATATTATAAGAGGTATTTGGCTGTAATCCTGTTACTTCTTTTTTTAAGAACATAAAAAGATCGTCACTCAAATTGCTTCCGGATAATTTTAATGCCCCCTCTGTTTGGTCAAGCGGCTCCGGAAGAGTATCATAACTAAATTGCAATTCAAAGCTTTCTTCTTCCCCAACAGGGTAATCGGCAAAATCCCCGGTCCATCCCTCAGCATCTTCCTCAAAATCCCATTGTAGTTCAACAGGATTCACATCTCCCCTGTCATTATTTTTACAGGAAAAAAGAATAAGCAACACTCCACCTATTATTATTATCTTCCTCATCATTTGCAAATTTTCTGCTATCCGAATACCGATACTCACGCCTCTGCCGGTCTTAATAGACATATTGCCCTGATAGCAGGACCCTGCAGTATTAGCAGCAATTCCTATATGAGTAGATTTAATTTTTTTTCCGATTTTTCTCAGTGGCAGCCAGCTGCTGTTTACCGGGTTCACTGACAACAAGGAAAATTTTAATTTTCTTACTCTTTCTGCATAGCTTTATCAAAAGCCACAGCCGAGGGGGCAAAATCTATCCTCCTTACAAATTCACATGCCTCAGTAGCGCCGGCCTCACGGTCCATTCCGCTGTCTTCCCATTCAACAGACAAGGGTCCTGTATATCCAATGTCATTCAAAGCGCGGATAATATTCTCAAAATTAACTTTACCACGGCCCAAACTCCGGAAATTCCAGTACCTCCGGTTATCGCCAAATTCGGAATGGCCCCCGAAAACCCCAATGCTCTCAGGTTTGTCACTCCAATAGGCATCTTTCATATGAACATGGAAGATACGGTCGGCAAATTCATAAATAAAACGGATATAATCGACATGCTGATAACTAAAATGGCTGGGATCGAAATTAAAACCAAAAGCCGGATGGTTGTCCAGCGCTTTAAGCGTAAGATAAGCGCTATGAATATCGAAAGCTATTTCTGTAGGATGGGCTTCCAGTGCAAATTTAACTCCCATTTTCTGGTACTCTTCCAGGATCGGGAGCCAGCGCTTTGCAAAATCCTTATAACCTTCTTCAATCATGCTGGAAGGTGTTGGAGGAAACGGGTATAGCATGTTCCATACAGGACTCCCGGTAAAACCTACAACAGTATCAAGTCCCAGCATTTTGGCCACCTTACCTGTTTTGATCATTTCTTCAGCTGCCCGCTGACGCACACCCTCAGGATCACCATCTCCCCATATATAACCGGGTAACACACCCTTATGACGATCATCAATAGGATCAGAAACACACTGTCCAACAAGATGGCTGGAAATAACAAACAGTTTAAGATCATACCTTTTAAGAAGTGCTTTCCTTTCATCACAATAAGCCTGGTCAGCTTTGTCAATCTCCATATGGTCACCCCATGTGCAGAGTTCGAGACCATCATAGCCGAATTGTTTTGCTTTTTGACACATCTTTTCAATGGGAAGATCGGCCCATTGTCCGGTAAAAATTGTTACTGGTCTGGACATAATATTTAATTTTAAATTTTAAAAATCTACTCTTCGAATTTTACCCACTTAACCTCATCATCATAACCTGCTTTTATAATGGTATCTATAAAGTGCATACCTCTTATGCCATCTTCAATTCCGGGAAAATCCAGCATTTCCGCTGTGGGCTCCCTGCCATCCATTTTTGCCATTAATGTCATTGCAAAATTACGGTAGATATTTGCAAAAGCTTCAAGGTAGCCTTCAGGATGGCCACCGGGAGTGCGAGTATTATGAGCTGCAATGTCGCTGTTCAGGCTTGTCCCGGTACGCATAATCTGGGCCGGTTTATCCAACCACCTAACAATCAATGTATTAGGTTCATGCTGAAACCATTCTATCCCTCCTTTTTCGCCATATACCCGTATTTTTAAGGCATTTTCCTCCCCCGCGGCTACCTGGGAAGCCATTAGCACTCCCCTGGCGCCATTATCGAATCGAAGCAATGCTGCTCCGTCATCATCGAGCAAACGGCCAGGTACAAAAATTTTAAGATCCCCGCACAACTCTGTAACCTTTAATCCGGTGATATATTCAGCCAGATGATGTGCATGGGTCCCTATATCCCCCATGCATCCTGCTTTCCCCGAACGCTTGGGGTCAGTCCGCCAGGAGGCCTGGGCATTCCCTGCTTCTTCTACCTTTTCTGAAAGCCAGCCCTGGGGGTACTCAACATATACCTTCCGGATTGCGCCAAATTCACCATCAGATATCATTTTCTTTGCATGCTTAACAGCCGGATAACCCGAATAAGTATGTGTTAATGCCAATGTCAGTCCGGTTTGTTCAAGTTTCTCCTTTAATTTAAGAGCTTCATCAAGACTGAAAGTAATTGGTTTGTCAATCACAACGTTAAATCCATTCTCCAGCGCCATCATTGCCGGACCGAAATGAACGAAATTGGGCGTTACGATCGAAACAAAATCCATACGTTCTCCTTCTTCAAGAAGTGCTTCTTTTTCAAACATCTCCTGATAAGTTTCATATACCCGGCTTTCCGGCAGATAATAAAGTTTCCCTGATAATTTTGAAATTTCAGGATTCACACTAAAACAGCCGCAAACCAGTTCAATCTGGTTATCCATAAATGCGGCCAAACGGTGGATCGCACCTATAAATGCATCGGTTCCTCCACCAACCATTCCCATTCGAAGTTTTCTATTCATAATAATATATTTTGTTTTGATTCAGAAAATTTATGCTTTAAAATTACAACTCTTTTGTAAGGAAGCAAAAACTTATGCAAAAGAACAGCATAAAACTTTGATGGATTTTAGTAACATTTTACTAATTTAGACCAAAAAAATAAAAAATATATTAAAAAATGAAACGAAGAAATTTTATTAAAAATGCTGCGGCCAGCTCTATTGCAGTGACCGGAATTGGCAGTGCTTTTGGCGTGGGTGCTTTGGAGACGGTTGCTCCGAACGAAACTAAATTCAAATTAAAGTATGCTCCTCATTTCGGTATGTTCGCAAACAGCGCCGGAAAGGATTTAATCGATCAGATAAAATTTATGGCTGATCAGGGTTTTACTGCTTTTGAGGATAACGGGATGATGAATAGAGACAAAAAGATGCAGTCGAAAATTGGTAAAACACTTGCCAGGCTTAATATGACAATGGGAGTTTTTGTGATTGACAAAGGTGGAAATATAGCGAATACCCTGGCTGCCGGGAAACCCGAATTTATCGATATATTTTTGGATGGCTGCCGAAGGGCGGTTGATGTTGCCAAACGTACAAATGCCAAATGGATGACTGTAGTTCCGGGTGGTTTTGAACGCAAACTACCCACAGGAATTCAGGACGCAAATGTTATTGAAGCCCTGCGGCGGGGAGCGGAGATTTTAGAACCGCATGGCCTGGTAATGGTACTTGAACCTCTTTCTGATTCTCCTGATCTCTATTTGCGTACCTCAGAACAAACCTATATGATCTGCAAGGCAGTGAATAGTCCGGCCTGTAAAATTTTGTACGATATTTACCACATGCAGAAAAATGAGGGTAATCTGATTAATAATATTGAGCTCACCTGGGATGAAATTTCTTACTTCCAGATTGGGGATAATCCCGGAAGAAAAGAACCTACTACCGGAGAGATTAATTATAAAAATGTGTTCAAATATATTTACAACAAAGGATATAAAGGGGTCATGGGCATGGAGCATGGAAATTCAATGAAGGGGATTGAAGGAGAAAAAGCCCTTATTAAAGCTTACAGGGAAGTTGACTCATTCGAAATATAATCAGATCAGAAAATTATTTAATAGCAGGACCGCCTGCACAATTCTTTTCATTTGGTGAGCATCTGTTAAAAATTCCAGGCAGGGCAAAAAAACTATTTGAAATGGATACAGCCTATCCTTTAATAACTATTTCTTTTATAATATTTACCGGTTATTTTATTACCTGGCTTTTCTCAGTGTGGAAAATTTTTCCACACAAAGATCATCTTAAATTCTGGAATTATATATTACTCATCACTTTCCTGATTTCCGGGATAATCGGTCTTATCAGCGTTGTAAAAATTAACTACAAGCTTGACATCCCGGGATATGAACAACTTCTCAGATGGCATGTAAATTTTGGTATAGCAATGGCTCTCATCTCATTTTTTCACCTTTTTACAAATTTTTCTTATTACTTTCCGCGGTTAAAAATTCATAAATATAAATATTCAAAAAAAATTTATTCTGAAACAGTCGTCGGGACTCCTGTTAAATTCCGGTCTCTTTTTCTTCTGTTGGGAGCTGTAGCTATAATAAACCAGGTCGTTTTTATCCGAGAGTTCATTAGTGTTTTATCAGGCAACGAACTGATAATGGGCATTGTTATGGCAAACTGGATGATATTAACCGGATGGGGTGCATTTACAGGGAGAAAAAATGTTTCTAAAGCTTTCAGCATTAGCAGAGGAGTGACTATGCTCTCTTTCCTCGCCATTATACCTGCCTTTATGACCGGCCTTTTATACTGGCTGAAATATTTACTGTTTCCGCCCGGTACTGTAGCAGGAATTGCTATTACAATGGCAGGAGCATTCCTTCTGCTATTTCCCGTTTGTTTTGTCTCCGGTTATCTGTTTACAGCCTTATCCTCTCTTTATTCTGAATCCCAAAATAAAAACCTGATTGGCAGATCCTATGCATTAGAATCTTTTGGCAGCCTGGCAGGAAGTTTACTTTTCAGCCTGGTTCTGGGAAAATATTTCAATTCGGTCCAGATAATCGGGTTGACTACAGCAACAGCTCTGATCACGGGTGCAGTAATACATTTTCATACTAATAAATATAAGATGGTATTATACCTGTCAGCCGGTTTGTCACTGCCAATAATAATATTTGCCACAAAACCTGACACTCAAATAAAAAAATTATTGGTCCCTAATCAAAAAATTGTCCTTAACCACAGCACACGTTACGGGAACCTGTTAGTCACAGAACAATCCGGTCAATATAATTTTTACGAAAATAATAACCTTCAGTTTTATACTGAGAACATGATAATGAATGAGGAAGCTGTTCATTTTGCAATGGCCCGCCATAAAAATCCTGAATACATATTGCTGGTATCAGGGGGTATTGCTGGCATGACAGACGAGATAAAGAAATATCAGGTGAAAGAAATTACCTATCTGGAAAACAATCCTGAAATTTTCCTCCACTGGAAAAATCAGGAAGGAGAGAATTTTGAAAATGTCAATATTGTAAAATCCGACATACGGACATTTTTAAAGCGGACAGATAATATTTATGATGTTATTATTTTTAACCTGCCGCCACCGTCAACATTAAATTATAACAGATTCTACACAAATGAATTTTTTGATATAATAAAAAAGCACTGTGACAAACAAACCATTGTGAGCACATCTCTTCCTTCGACAGCTAATTATGCCGAGGAAAATGCTTTGGACGTCAATTCTTCACTCTGGAAAACCCTAAGAATAAATTTCAGTAACTTATCTTTTATACAGGGAGAAAAAAATTACTTCCTGGCTTCCGGCAGTCCTATTCCCTCCAATATTACCGAATGCATTGAAAAAAAAGGTATTGAAACAGAATATGCAAACAGATATTATCTGGATGATGAACTGCTGAAGATGCGCAGCAATGATATAGTATCCCGGTTTAATCCTGACGCTGAAATAAACTATGATTTCCGCCCTTACATTTTTATTAAACAAATTTATCACTGGCTCAGTCATTTCGATACAAATTACAAATTACTAATAATAATCCCTGTGTTACTTTTTATCTTGCTCTTTATCAGGCAGAATGCATTGACGGCAGGACTATACACAGGGGGATTCACTGCGTCTTCTCTCGAAATCACTTTAATGCTTGCATATCAGATCTATGCAGGGAGCATCTATCTTGCAACGGCATTTTTCTTTACTGCCTTTATGGGAGGCCTGGCTGCGGGAAGCTATAAAAGTTACAACCTGGTAAAGAATAATCCTGTAAAGAGCTATTACAGCTTACAATTTTTAATTGGTCTTTTTGCCCTGGTATTACCTTTGCTGATCAGGACAGCAGGTTTAATTTCAGGGTACATTTTTATAATTCAAATACTTTTCTTCCTTCTGGTCTTTATACTTGCTTTTGGCATAGGCTCAGAATTTAACCTGGCATCAAAATTGCAAAGAAAAGCATATAATGAAACATCAGGTATCAATTACAGCGTTGATCTGGCGGGCTCAGCTTTCGGGGCTTATCTGACAGCAATTTTTTTAATTCCTGTAACAGGGTTATTTTATACTTGTTTAATTATCTGTGCTTTAAATTTAATAAGCGGACTAACAGCATTTTTCTCAAGGAGAAAACCGGTTTTTATGACGAATATGATTTAATTTAAATTTTACGTTAGAACCCTGCGGTTTTATGTGATCAGAGATTTATAAATATTAAACAGATGAAGAAAAGGCAATTTTTGAAGACAGCATTTCTGGGGGCAGGGGGATTATGTTTCTCTTCTCCTGTAAACTCTTCCATGTCAAATATTTTTTCTTCCCAAGTTGGGGAAAAATGGACAAAGGAAGCAATGTTTTATACAGTAACCCCAAGAGGGATACGGTGCCAGATTTGTCCTAATGAATGTGATATTAAAGAAGGGGAGAGAGGTGACTGCCGTAACCGGGTAAATAAAAATGGCAAGTTATATACTATTGCTTATGGAAATCCCTGCGCTGTCCATATAGACCCGATTGAAAAAAAACCACTAATGCATTTTCTGCCGGGAAGTAATGCTTTTTCGGTGGCAACAGCAGGATGCAACCTTGCCTGCCTTAATTGTCAGAACTGGACAATCTCACAGAAAAGTCCGGAAGAAACCCAAAACTACGATCTTCTTCCTGATAAACTTGTAAAATCATGTATAGAAAATAATTGCAGGTCAATCGCATATACATATTCCGAACCTATAACTTTTTATGAATATACTTATGATTCATCTGTACTTGCACATCAGGCAGGCATTAAAAATGTTATAGTAACAGCCGGCTATGTCAACCGGGATCCTTTACTGAAGCTGTGTGAAGTGATAGATGCAGCCAATGTGGACCTAAAATCCTTCAGCGATGAAATTTATCTGAAATTAAATGCCGGTAAACTTCAACCTGTGCTGAATACCCTGTTAACTATTAAAGACCAGGGTGTATGGCTTGAAATAACAAACCTTGTGATTCCTTCATGGACAGATGACATGGATATGATAAGAAGGATGTGCAACTGGCTTTTGAAAAATGGTTTTGAAGAAACTCCTTTGCATTTCAGCCGTTTTTACCCTTCTTATAAACTAACCCAATTGCCCCCGACTCCTGTCAATATTCTTAAAAATGCACGGCAAATTGCATTGGAGGAAGGCCTAAAATATGTTTATATCGGCAATGTTCCGGGACTGGATGCGGAAAACACTATTTGTCCGGCCTGTAAAAAAGTATTGATCGAACGCCGGGGATACAGAATATTACAAAATCATATTACTGATGGAAAATGCAGCTTCTGCGGTGCTCCTGTTGCCGGCATATGGGAATAAAAAAACCGCTTCTAAAATGAGAAACGGCTTGGAAATGACGGAATAAGGAAATTAAAGAAATACTTAGCTATTTGGAAGTTTCCATTGTAATTTTTAATTCAGTAGCTTTTGTATTCAGATTAACAACCTGGGTGGCTTTTTCATAAGAAATATAATCGGACACCAGTTTATATTCTCCCGGTCTAATATTTTCAAATGAAAATTTTCCATCCAGATCAGTATAGGTTTTTGTGTCCAGATCGTCGATTGAAACCTCAACTCCAACCAGTAATTCGCCTGTTTCTGAGTCATAAATAGTCCCGGAGACTGCAACAGTTGCATTGCTGTCCGAATCAACAGTTTTACTTACATCTTTACCTTCAGCTGCAACAGTTATCGCAAGCATAACAGAGAGAAATCCGACAATTAATTTTTTCATATGATTAAAATTTTTTGATTTCTAAATAGTGACAGAAATTTATAAAGAACCAAAACTTCAAATATTTCTTTATGTAAAAATAGGGAAGTACCATTAAACCGCAATTACAGAAATATTACAGTTTTATTACATTTCTTCAGGTATTCAGGCATAATATCAATATGTCCTTTCATTGATAATCTCTCCCTCCTGATTATATCTTATCCACGTACCACATTTCTCTCCGTCCTGATAATGAAGCTCATATAAAAGATTTCCAAGGTCATCCCAAATTAACCATGTCCCGTCTTTCCTGCCATTTTTATAACGGGCTACCGAGACTTTAATATTGTTACGATTATATTTGATCCATTTCCCGTGCATCAGGTTATTTTTATATGATCTGATCTCATTCAGGCGGCCGTTATCGAAATATATTTTAATTTTACCATGTTTTCTGCCTTCCTTTAATTTCATAACAACTTTTTTCTGCCCGTTTTCATAGTATGTACTATAAGTACCTGTGAACGGGCCTGAATTATTGTAATAAATACCCTCAACTTCCTTCAAATCCTGTCCCATTGCAGAAACAGATAATAATATCCCGATGATTGCCATCAATAACTTGCTCATAAGTAATCTGTTTTTATTTTTTCGTCCTTTACCTGCCCTCCCAAACAGGCAAATAAAACACTTTATTATTTTTTAAAACCTGAAAATCAGAACTTTTTTTAAATTATTTAATTTTCTGTCCGGTATCTGGATTTAAGTGAATCCTTATTCAAAGGATTATAATAAAATATATTCCTGTATCCGATAACCTCGTAATTTCTGTCAAAATAAATTTCAGCCTTCCTTTTCACCTCACGATTAGCCACGTTGAATCCTTTATATTCATGTTCAACTACAAAACTTGTATCTGAATTCCCTTTTTCGCTTTTATATGAAGATAATTTCGAGAAACTTAAAGGGGTATAATTAAAAACACCGGGTGAATTTTCAGGACTTGTCATGTACATATTCACCCGATCTTCAATGGCAGCCTGGTTTTTCATTTTTGTATCTGAGCAGGTAACATGAAAAAGTCCCATCAAAAAAAATATTATAACAGCTTTCCGTCTCATGTCCATGATAAATCAGGGCTGTCCCAAAAAGCAACATGGGAAGCTTACACCAGAACAAAGTCACAATTTATACCGCCATACCGACTTCATTCTTAACCGGTCAACTTCAGGATGCAGAGCTTTTTGAAACAGCCTCTAAATTACTAAATATGATATTACTTTTCTTTCAATTTTAGTAAGTAGTTGTTCCGTCTGTTTTCAAAGCCCAGCCCGACAACCAGTTATTTGAAGGATCAACAGCGCCGATGAATGAAACAGGATCGAACCATGTATCAATTGTTGAAGCATCTTTAGCTCCTGCGGTAACTACTCCAACTGCTTCCGTCAATACACCGGGATCCGTGCTTGAATTAGAATCATCAACTTCGAATACCTCCGCATCTTTCCAGTTAGTATCGCTATAACCCCATACAATTGAATTTGCAACAACAAGTGATCCGTCATTCATATGTTCGTCAGTCAGGTCATCACCTTTATCAACTCTTATACCACGGTAGCCTCCGTCAGAACCATTTGCCAGGGCATTATATATTTTTCCTTTCGTTCCATGCCTCAGTCTGAATCCATATGTTTCACCCTCATTACCATTTGAATTGACTATGGTAACATTTGAAATAAGCGGATTTGAGTATGGTTCAGCAGCAAAATTACCTTCAAGATTATCACATTCAAACCCACGGTCGCCACGATTATTGGTCTGCTCAATAACTATAAACTGAGCTTTTCCTCTCCATCCATGTGTCCAGTCGAAGGAATCATCCTTTGACCCCGTAGAAACTGCATATTTAACATTAACTGCTCCGCCAAAAAATTCAATGCCGTCATCTTCACCATAATATGACTGGATATGATCAACATTAGTACCACTTCCGACGCCATTAAAGGAGAAACCATTAAGCTCATTGTCAACACCTATAATACGTCCTGCATATTTTAGAATTACATAACTTATAGAACCTGAACTATCTCCGTCATCATTCCCTCCATACACACCTGTTCCGCCTTCACCTTCAGCACTATCACCAACATTGATATCAGCCAGACCATTAAGAACGAATCCACCCCAGTCGCCCCCGTCAGGATCAACAGGAGCATTACCGAGCTCGTTGCTTGAAGTCATCAGTATAGGAGCAGAAGATGTACCGTTTGCCTGGATCTCAGCATTCTGGGCAACTACGAGAAATGAGGTAGCACTTGATTCAGCGTCAAAATATAATTTAACCCCTTCATCGATCGTAAGAGTCGCTTCATCATTTATGAAGGTAGAGCCCGAAATAAGCCACTCATAACCATCCAGTACGCTAAGGGTTATATCTCTGTCAATGTCACCTACCAGCTTGATAACATCCACACCATTTTTAACTGCTTTAGAGAGGGCAAATCCATCAGCAGACGGATCGACAGTGATGCCGGTAATATCGGCAACTGTTGCTACAGGTGCAGCCGAAATATTAACAGCCACAGTTTTTGTATCCGACTGACCTTCCTGGTCAGTTACTGTAATGTCAATCGTTGCAACACCTGCATCTTCCGGCGCAGAGTAGGTTACCTTAGCGCTGCCATTTGATTCTCCTGCAGGAACATCGCTTACAGAAACACTTCCACCACCGGAAGTTACTGAAGCAGTGACAGATTGCACCAGACCGGGAGCGGAAATACTGCTGACATTTATCTCGACAGAATTACTTACTTGTACTTCAGCAGTAGCGTTTACTGAGAATGACGGAGGAAGAAGGACTTCTTCTTCTTTTTCGCATGACTGAAATCCTGAAACCAAAACCACAACTACAAATATTGATACGAAGTGGTTAAAAAGGATCGCTTTTACTTTTTTCATTGCTTTAAAATTTTAATTTGTTAATTGATAATTGAATTTAAAATACCTTATATGTGAGGCTTAAGCCCATATTTATTCCTTTTTTAAAATTATTAAGCCCGATTTCTTCATCAGATCCGGGGGTTAATTCCTGCATAACATCTATTTCCGGGTTCAGAAGATTTATCGTATATAATTTAATACCCAATTTCCGCTCTTCACCAATATCCCATGATGTACTGAAATTTAAAGTTCCCCAGGGCATCTCGAAAATATCACCGACCCCAAGATTACCTACATTCGAAAGCCTTTTCCCAAACTGGTTGAAAGCTAAAGTAAAATGGTATCTGTATTTTGTCAGACTCTTCCCATAGGTTAAATCAACATTTACCAGATAAGGGGATGCCCCTTCCAGCTTTCTTTTGTTATTAGTCTGGGTTGTAGATCCCGATATATCTGCCGGGTCATCTATTATGATCTCAGAAGTAAGAAGGCTTAAATTGGAATTTAAAGTCAGATTTTTTAATCTTTCTGTAATGAAACTCAAGTTTTTTCTGATTTCCACCTCAAAACCATAAACACTGCCCTCAAAACCATTCTGATAACTCTTAATCGGATTGGCGCCGGCAGCAACATTCTGTACAATCGGATTTTTCAGATCCTTGGCGAAAAGACCCAATGCCAGCAATCCTTCTTCACTGTCATAATGTTCGATCCTTAAGTCGTAATTATTATTATATCCGTTTACAAGATCAGGATTCCCAACAGTCCGGAATGCCCCGAAATTCTCCCTGTATTCAAAAGGTGCAAGTTCCCTGAAATCAGGTCTGGAAACGGTTCTGCTGTATGATCCCCTTAATATTAAATCCTCTGTTATATTATACTTTGCAGTGATGCTCGGGAAAAAATCATGGGTCTTTATTATTTTTTTTACTTTTGGTTCACTTCCATTTAGCTGGTTCTCATTTTCACTATATTCGATGAACTGTTCCGACATTTCAAGCCTTGCCCCCACGTTAAGAGTCAGTTTATCAGGAATCACCATAATTCCAGCATTCATGAACGGGGCCGTTATTTCCATATCTGCATAATAAATATCCCATGGCTGGGTGCCTTCAAGAATCCTGTATTCCCTGTCTCCAAGATTTTCAATGTTAAAAAAACTGTCAATGCTGTAAACATCATCGAATGGAACAGAAGCACCCCTGATCTGATGATTGAATTGCCTTAGCCGGAAATCCCTGGTCTTACTACGATAATCAACACCACCATTTGCGGATAATATTACTTGTTTTTCGCTTCCTTGATTATCTTCAATGATATTCCACTTAAAATGGAACTTTCCTGCCATATCTCTATCATCCAGGTCAGTAAAAAACCTGTGGTGGTCAGCATTGTCCTGGGGACTCATTTCATAAATTATCAGGCCTGTTTCAGGATCAGGCGCCTGATCATAGCGTAGCGCAACCTGCCTTCTGTCGGGCTCATCGGCATAAGCATCACTAAGACTGAATCCCCAGTTAAGACTTAGCTTATCATGAAAGAATTTGTTTGTAACATTAACCTGATGTGCAAAAAGTGAATTTAACTTATAGGTGATCCTGCGGGAATAAATAAAGTCATCAAAATCAAAGAATTTTCCGTCGGTCTCCATAACACTGTTTTCCGTAAGCACAGTTGCAAGAAAATTATAATTAATGTTATGGTTTTTATTAAGCTGAAAATAGACATTACCTAACCCGGATGTGTTAGAAGAAAAAATAAAGTCCTCAAAATCGTAGTCGTACCTTAACAGACCCTGAATATTTTGAAGCGCTGCTATCTGACCGTATTCAAGTGAATAACCCGTACCATAGTTAACATTGATCAGATATCCTGCTTTTGACTCGGGATGTATGAATTCGAGATCAATGACATTACCGTACTTCAGGGATACACTTTTATTTAATGGGGCTGTATTCCTCTCCGGATCAAATTTTGTGGTGAACCAGTTCTTATTGTTATAACCCTCTCCCCGGAATGAATCAAAGAACCTAAGATCGGGATTATAATCCTGTTCAATGACTTTCAGGGGAATTTCGCGAACCCGGTTAATGCCAAAAACATCATCTCTCTTCGACTGATCAATTAGAAAATCCTGAAATGAACTGCGGGAGTTCATGGATGTCCCCAGGGATATTTCCAGAGTATGGCTTTCAGGATAGGGCTTTGTAGAGATATCAACCGAAGCTCCCGAAAAATTGCCATAAAAATCCGGATTAAAAGATTTTGTAACCTCAATATTTTCAATAACATCAGATGGAAAGATGTCATAAGGAAGAACCCTTCTGTCGGGATTCGGGGAAGCTACCGGGAATCCATTTAAAGTACTTGCATTATACCGGTCGCCTAATCCCCTTACTACCAGGAACTTTGAACTTTGAACAGAAAGTCCCACCACTTTTTTCAATCCTTCTGCAGCATCATCTGCAGCTACCCTTGCTAACTCACGGGCACCAATTGACTGAACCAGATTTGTCCCCTCTTTTCGTTCAACCATTAATATTTTCTCAGATTCGCGATTTGCTTTGGCAACAACTTCTACCCCGCCAATTTCAAGAGTTGCAGGCTTTAATGCTATATTAAGGAAAGTATCTTTATCTTCTGTTATTTCAACATTTAATTCCTGCGTTTCATATGAAATGAAAGAAATTACTAAATCTAAATTTCCCGGTTTCAGGCCGGATAAAATAAAATTACCGTCAAAATCAGTAATCGTACCCTGAGTAGTGCCTTTTATAAGAATTGTAGTGCCTATAAGTGATTCGTTCGTTTCCGCATCTGTTATCGTTCCCCTGATAGTTCCTGTCTGTCCTTTAACAAAAAGGACAGAAATCAGCAGTAAACTAATAATGATGGTTCTCATCAAATTAATTTTCATTATTTTGAAAATTGAGAAATATACCTCGCGGATCAAATAGTCATTCCTGTATTCCCGGGACTTAATGGCTGCTTTAACAATCTTCATACAATTTTTCAAATCTTTTAGTATTTCAGGGGCGAATCAACTCCATTAATATTACATCCCGGTTACTATTTTTTTAAGCTGTTGTTACAATTAATTAATAAAATTGTAATATCTCCGGAAGTCTTTTCAAATAAGACATTGAATAAAATTGACGTCAGATATAAAAGTCAGGGAAAATATTTGCGGATAACATTAAATTAAGGAATGCAGAAGGATTCGTTGAACAAAGTTAGCTTTTTGATAATGAAAACAGGAATTCGATACCCTTTCCCGGTTTATTCCTGACGGATATTTCACCCTTATGAAGCTGAACAGCATTCTTAACTATTGCAAGTCCGAGACCGGTACCCCCCATTTCCCTTGTACGTCCGTGATCAATCCTGTAAAACCGTTCGAAGATCCTGGGAAGGTGAGCTTCCGGTATGCCTGCACCGGTATCTGAATATGAAAAAAAGTAATAATTCTGATCTTCGTGGTAAGTAGTTATATTGATCAGAATGTTACTGCCTCCGTAATTAATAGAGTTTTCGATTAAATTCTGAAAAATGGAAAATAAAAGTGAATCATTTCCTTTAATTACGGTACCTTCTCTGACATTACTAAAAAATTCAATATTATTTTCCTGCATCCGGTTTGCAAAATTTTCATAAACCTCATCGATAATATTCTTTAAATCGACAGAGTTAAATTTGAATAATTCACCTGCGTCCTCAATGTTATTGAGCAAAGAGACATCGTTAATCAGACTGGTTAGTCTTTCTGACTGCAGGAAGGCCTTCTCAAGAAAATATTTTTGCTTTTCCGCGGGAACAGGATGGTTATCAATTAATGTTTCAAGGTAACCTTTTATTGAAGCCAGGGGAGTTTTGAGTTCATGTGCAATATTGGATGTAAGTTGTTGTTTCATAAGCCTTCTTCTTTCTAACCTTGTAATATCAGTTATCATTACCTCAAAACTTCTGTCCCAGAAAATAATACTCTTAATTTTATAATATTTCTCGCCTCTTGAAACAATATATTCCATTTGAGGCAGATCTCCGGATTTAATCTCACTTTTGCTTTTTACTTGTCGGTTAAGAAATTTATTTAGCTTTCTGAACTGACTTATATTAAAAATATCATTCGGAGAATTAACAGTGTTCTTCGAGATAAAATTAATGAACTGTATAAAATGGCTGTTTGATAATGTAACTTTCTTCAAAGGAGAAAAAAAGGCGATTCCTTCATTCAAAGCATTCAGATGATTAAACAGCTTTTCCTTTTCATTGGATATCTCATCCTTAGCCTTTTTCAGGTTGTTATATATATTTATTATCTGACTGCTTATTATTCCTAATTCATTTTCAGGGAAAGAGGTGTCGGGGTGAACAAGCTCATTTTTGGCGGCCTCTACCGAAAAATTCTTTAATTTGGTAATTGCCTCAGATAATTTGCCGGTAACAAAATAAAGTACTATGCCAATAATGCCGAAAATCCCTGCTATAAAAAATATAAAGACACTTTCGGCTTTAAGAAAGTTTTTAATCTGTACATTATAAACTACAGCTGTTCTTACAAAATATCCCGGATATTTTTTCGAGTAGTAATAATATTCTTGCTTAGTGGTTTCGGACTTCCGTATATTTGATCCCTTCTCATGGTGAAATGATTTTTGAACCTCGGGCCTGTCAAGGTGATTTTCCATCAAATGATACTCTTCTACAAAACTATCAAATAATACTTTCCCGCCATTATCAATAATTGTTATGCGGATTAGTGGCGGAGGAAGGATATTGACAAATTCTTCAATACGGTCAAGATCCTGTTTTTTTATCAGATCATTTTTTTCAATATAACTATGGGTAATTTCTGTTATATTATCAAGCGTATTTTCCAACTGGGAGGTCCGGTAACTTTTTTCACGCAAATACTGAAATGAAAGTATGGCTCCTGTGAAAAAGAAAAAAATAATGATAAAATAAAAAAATATTTCACCTCTGAAAGATCTGTTAATCACATTTTTAATAAAATTATTTTTCCACAAAACAATATCCATAGCCCGATTTACCTTTTATCTTCTCACCGTACTTGCCAACCTTCTTCCTTAGCCTGGCTATATTAACATCAACGTTTCTTTCAGTAACAATAACATCATCTTTCCAAATACGCTTCAATATTTCTTCACGACTAATATACTGATCACTGTTCTTAAGCAACAAGGCAAGTATCTCAAACTCTTTACGTGTAAGATTGATATTTTTACCTCCAATTGATATCTCTTTTTTCTTAAGGTCAACTTTCAAATCTTCATGATAAATAAAATTTTTTTCATCCTTTGCTTTATCTCCTCTTTTTAAGATTGCCTTAATCCGTGCAATTACCTCTTTTATTGAAAACGGCTTTGAAATATAATCATCACCGCCAACATTAAATCCTGTAAGCAGATCATTTTCACCCTCCTTTGCAGTGAGAAAAATTATTGGCACTGCCAGTTTCTTCTCTTTTCGAATTACGTTTGCCACTTTGAATCCTGAAATACCTCCCATCATCACATCCAGTAAAATTAGATCAAATTCCTCCAGAGGCTTCTTAAGGGCCTCCTCGCCGGAATTAGCTATGTCAATATTAAAACCCTCGCTTTCAAGATTGAACTGCAGGATCTCACAGAGATCCTTTTCATCATCAACAATAAGTATCCGGTAGTTCCCTTCCATTTTTCTTTAATTGTCTGTATGCAAAAATGCTATTAACAAAAAATATCTAATTTTTATTAATCTAATAATATTTGTATATATAGATCAAAGATATTACAAAACGATTACGAAAATATTAAATGTCATTAATATATATTTGTGGCTTTACTATATTTTATTAAAAATGAAATTTGTCCTGATATTACTTTTTTCGCTTTTAATCAGTACATGCGTTTGTGGGCAGCAGAAAGAGTTTGAACCTTCGGGAGAAACTTTTGCCGTTATTTACACGAACTTTCACAGGGGTATTTCAGGAAATGCACTTGATGAGGCAGCCTTTGAACTTGACAGGGGATATCTTGGCTATGCTTATACATTCACTCCTGAACTGTATGCAAAAATAAACCTGGATGTCGGAAGCCCTGACGATCTCTCACCTTTTTCAAAGATAAGGAGATATGCCTATTTTAAAAATGCATATTTAAGGTATTCCAAAAAGCAGCTGAGTGTTGAATTTGGATTAATCAGCCTGAAACAGTTTAAACTACAGGAAAATATCTGGGGCAAACGATATTTGAAAAAAAACCTGGCAGATGAATACAGGCTGGGTTCTTCATTTGCCGGGGGTGTTATTGCAAATTCGATTTTTTTGAACAGCCGTAAAGGGGTGTTACTTGAAGTAACAGACACAGAGCATGACAGTTTTAGCCAGTGGAAAAACAAAAATCTCGAAATAAAAAATAACCTTTTTTTCAATGTGGCTGCTTCTGACAATGGTCCTATATTCCGGCTAACGGGATTTTTTAACTCTGAAATGGCCAATGAATGGGAAAACTACTTTTACTCCGCAGATAATACAATAGAAAATCCTGGGATAGATTCTGAAAATGGTGATTTCGTGCCGAAGGAAAAAATATCAGGATTGATGAGCGAATATCCTTCCTCCTGGTTTCAGAAAGTCGATTTTAAGGGAGCCTTTGGAGAAGACAACTGGATAGAAGGATGGACTTTGCTTTCAGAGGAAAATTAATTTAATGTTAACTTTCTCATATACAATTTATTGTCTGAATCATTTTTCATGAATTGTTGTCAACAATCCTTCTTCTCAATCTCACAGCCTAAGATACTGTCCTGTAACTGCTCTATTACGCAAATTACCATGACAAATGGTCACAACAGGCAATTTGGAATTATGAGAAATCCCGGGCAAAAAAATTCTGTTTCATGATTTCGCCTCGTAGGTAACCGAAATAAAATCCCTGTATGCTTTTATCAGGTTTATGGCATGGAGCAGCATATTTTTTGTTTCTGTAAGTGTATTAAAAAACAAAATCGAATTTCTGGTGCTAACATTTTTTAATTTAATCCTCTTAATTTGTGCTACTTCCATTTCCTCAAGCGTCTGTAATATTGCATCCCGCCTTTTAATAAGATCATCGATCTTTCCGAATTTCTCCTCCTCTACAATCTCAAAGGCAAAGGTAAACAGATCATCGATTTCTTTCCGGAGTTTAGTCAGTTCATCATTCTGAACCTTAATAAAAGGTTTATGATGATTATTAATATGTTCATAAAGAGGCTCAACCAGGAAATTCAGTGAATGAGCCATCTCTCTCTGATAATCGACTACCTGTACATAAAAATGACCGGAATCGATATTATCTTCGATTTTAGTCAAAACATTCAGTACTTTGTTTTTCTTTTTCTTAGATTTTATGTTAAAATCATTTTTAATATTAACAGAACCTTTCAGTTTTGACCGGCTTTCATTTGTAAAACCCTTTATGCTTTCGGAAAAAATTTCATTTGCCAGGCTGAATGTTTTTGATACCTGTTTTTTACATTTTTCCAAAACTTTGTCAGTCTCATCCTTTTCCGTAATTGTTTCCTCATCTTCCTCCAGGTCTGTTCTTCTCTTTTTCTTAAAGAAAATATGTGTGCGTATAACCATATAAACAGCTATGGCAATAAAGACAAAAACCATGAACCTTCCACCCACTAATATTATCAAAGCGATCAGTCCCGACACGGTAAAAGCAATAAAAGCAGTTAAAAACCATCCACCTATAACTGCAAACACACCCGATACACGGTAAACAGCACTTTCACGGTCCCATGCCCTGTCGGCAAGTGAAGTTCCCATTGCTACCATAAAAGTGACATAAGTTGTTGATAATGGCAATTTCAGGGAAGTTCCAAAAGCAATTAAAATACTCGCAACGACAAGATTCACAGATGCCCTGATTTTATCAAAAGCAGGGGCATCAGAATCATCCTGTGGGTTAAATAGAAGAGGCTTAAATTTTCTCTGAATCGAATAGTTAACTCTGAAGGGCAGAACTTTGGCAATTAAGTCGTTGAATTTAACTGTATTCCTGACCATCAATCGTGCTATAAAAGATGAACCGAATCTTTCAATTCCCTCCGACTGGCGGCCGAGATTGATTTCAGTTTCAGTAACTGAATGGGCTTTTTTGGAAGTTATTAAGGTTATTACCATCACTAATCCTGAAATAAGTAGCATATATACAGGCGTTGCACTCTTGTCCCGCAGCATCTCCATGGAAAAGGTATCGGGTGAAATACCGCCTGAGGCTGACCATGCCTGGAAAGATTTAAATCCTGCAACAGGCACTCCTATAAAATTCACCAGGTCATTTCCCGCAAAAGCCATTGCCAGGGCAAATGTCCCCACCAATACAATTAATTTCAGAATATTAATCTTGAATATCCATCTTAATAACTGAAAAATAATAGTCCAGAATGCCAGGCTGTAAAGTAAAATTATTTGCGTATGTGTAACGACCCATTCACCGAGTTTCTGGCCCCCGGCAACTTCCAGTTCCGAAAATGATGATCCTTTCATCCCCTTTATCAGGATGAAATGGGTAATCGCAGTAATAGCCACACTTCCGAAAATAGATCCAAAATATTTCATCGGCTTTTGATAATCAAAAGAGAAAATCAGTCGCGCAACATACTGAACCAAAGCGCCAATAGTAAATGCAATAATTACTGAAAGTAAAATTCCTGCGATTATTGCAAGCGCTTTTTCAGAATTAATATAATGTGCTAACCCGCCTAATGATTCCCCCTGTCTGACAATCTTTACAAGAGATACCGCAACAGCCGATCCCAACAATTCAAATACTATTGAAACGGTTGTTGAGGTAGGCATTGCAAAAGTATTGAACATATCCAACAGAATAACATCCGTAATCATCACTGCCAGAAAAATTACCATAATCTCCGAAAAAACGAACATGTCGGGATGAAAGATCCCTTTACGGGCAACTTCCATCATCCCACTGGAAAAAGTTGCTCCTAAAAGGACCCCGGCTCCCGCCATAATAAAGATAAGCCACTTTGGCGCTGCTTTGGAACCAAAAGCTGAATTTAAAAAATTAACGGCATCATTGCTCACTCCGACTACTAAATCCGAAATAGCCAATGCAAAAAGGATTACTACAACAATAAGATAGAAATTCTCCATTTTTAATAATTAAGGAAAAATAATTAAATGCGAAATAAACTTTTATGATCAACTAAAATATTAAAAAATCATTAACTAACCATAAATTTACTGTTAATCAGTAACAAGTATATTTTTCATAAATTTGGCATGTAAAACTCAATGACTTTAATTGATTTATTAAGAGATAATTAAAAAATTTTAATTATGAAAACATACTCTTCCAGGCAATTAACAATATATATATCAGCAATTTTAACTTCACTTGCTGCCCTGCTGTTGATATTGACATGGAAATTTTCACCCGGCACAGTAGTTTTAACGCTGTTCATTACAGGATTTTTTCTGATCTCCTTTTTTTACGTGCAATATATAATTAATAAATATATTTCAGATAAAATCAGGCCTGTATATAAAACTATCAAGGATCTTCCTCTCAGCAGAAAAAAAATGGAAGAAAAATCGTCTGATTCTACCAATCTGCTTTCCAATGTAAAATTTGAAGTTGAAGAATGGGCAAAAACACAATTAAAAGAAATTGAAAGATTAAAATATCTTGAACATTACAGAAAAGAATTTGTTGGCAATGTTTCACATGAATTAAAAACACCCATTTTCAATATCCAGGGATACATACTCACCCTGCTGGAAGGGGGTATAGATGATCCCAAAATTAATGTCCTTTATTTAAAAAGGACTGAAAAGAGTGTTGACCGGATGATTTCTATTGTTAATGATCTTGAATCGATAACAAAACTGGAATCGGGCGAACTTAAACTGCGGATGACAAATTTTGATATTGTAAAAGCTGTTCAGGAGGTTATAGAAATGGAGCAGTGGCAGGCTGAAGAAAGGGATATTGCCCTGGAAATCATAAATAAGCCTTCAAAACCCGTTTTAGTAAGAGCAGACAGGAACCGGATCCTGGAAGTATTGACCAATCTGATAGTAAATGGTATAAAATATGGAAAGAAGTCGGGATTCGTCCACATCTCCTTTCATGACCTGGAAGAAAATATTATCGTGGAAGTTACTGACAATGGTATAGGAATTGAAAAAAAATACCTGCCCCGTATTTTTGAAAGATTTTATCGGATTGATAAATCCAGATCAAGAGAACAGGGTGGTACCGGTCTCGGACTTTCTATCGTAAAACATATAATCGAAGCTCATAATCAATCGATTAATGTCAGAAGCGTTCTTGATCAGGGAACGACATTCAATTTCACACTGGAAAAAGCAAAGTCATAAAAAAGTAATTTATGATTTATGTTTGTTATTTTTATTATTTTTAATGGTTTGTTCACGCTTACAAGCAAAATAATATATAATTAAAGAACTGAAATACTTTATCAGATGAACGAAAACATATTTAAAATAATGCTGGTTGACGATGAAATAGACATCCTTGAATTTCTCAGCTATAATTTGGAAAAAGAGGGATATAAAGTTTATACAGCTACTAACGGAAATGATGCCATTCAACTCGCAGAAAAACATCAGCCTCATCTTATTCTTCTGGATGTGATGATGCCTGAGATGGATGGAATTACAGCATGCGAAGAGATACGGAAAATCCCGTCCCTGAACAATACACTTATTGCTTTTCTTACAGCCCGGGGTGAGGATTATTCCCAGATTGCGGGATTTGAAGCGGGCGCTGATGATTATATAACTAAACCCATAAGACCCAAAGTATTGATAAGTCGTGTAAAAGCATTGCTGAAACGTTCCGGCGAAAGCGGGCCTGTTTCATTTGCAGAAGACTCAGGAACCCTTAGTATCGGGAACTTAATCATTGATAAAGAACGTTACCTTATACGGATAGACGATGAGGAGATGATACTCCCGCGGAAAGAATTTGAGCTGTTATCTTTACTTGTTTCAAAGCCTTCCAAGGTATTTACCAGGGAAGAAATTTATTCATCGGTCTGGGGAGAAAATGTAGTTGTTGGCGATCGTACAATAGATGTTCATATCCGTAAATTACGCGAAAAAATAGGCAATGACCACATTAAAACACTTAAGGGAGTAGGCTACAAATTTGTAAAATAGAAAAAACCGGACTAAAAATCTGTTAATAAAAATAAATCCTCACATAAACAGGGGATATCTCAGGAATATATACCCAATGCACGACAAATCAATTATAAAATCATAACTTTTTTCTCAGGCGGGCTACAGGGATATTAAGTTGCTCACGATATTTAGCAACTGTACGCCGTGCAATATTATAGGATTTTTCTTTTAGTATCCGCGCCAGTTTTTCATCGGTCAATGGTTTATGCTTATCTTCTTTATCTATACACTCCTGAAGTATTTTCTTTATTTCCCTGGTAGAAACCTCTTCTCCTCCTGATTTTTGCAACCCTTCAGAAAAAAAATATTTAAGGGGAAATATACCGAAATGGGTTTGTATATATTTACTGTTTGAAACCCGTGATATGGTAGATATGTCAAGCCCTGTTCTCTGAGCGATATCCTTTAGTATCATGGGCCGTAATTTAGTCTCATCCCCGTCCTTAAAATATTCTTTCTGGAAATTAATTATTTCAGACATTGTCAGCAACAAAGTGTGGTTACGTTGTTTTATTGCATCAATGAACCATCTGGCTGAATCAACCTTCTGTTTCACAAAAACCAGGGCTTCTTTTTGATCTCTGGATTTTTTTTTGTCCTGCCTGGCCAGGCCGCGCATCATTTCAAGGTATGTATCATTAATTTTCAGATCAGGTACATTTTGCTGGTTCAATGAAAGATTCAGTTCTCCCTCATTATTATCAAGTATAAAATCAGGTACAATCGGATAATTCGATTTATTAAGAGGATTGCTGTAAGAACTGCCTGGTTTGGGATTAAGCTTCAAAATCTGATCGATTCCTTCTTTTAGCTCTTCGTCTGTCAGCTCCAGCTTCTTCTTGATCTTATCATAATGCTTTCTTGTAAATTCTTCAAAATAATCCTGAACAATTAAATATGCAAGTTTATTTTTTTTTACTTTTTTTCTGTCCAGCTGCAATAAAAGGCATTCCCTCAAATCACGCGCCCCGACTCCAGGCGGATCAAATGATTGTATCACATCCAGTATTCCTTCAAGTTTTTCCACCTTAACTTCCATATTCATGCTGAAAGCCAGATCATCCACAACAGATAACAGATCACGGCGCAGATAGCCGTCTTCATCAATATTGCCAATAATATATTCTGCAAGTCTTCTTTCTTCTTCGGAAAGATTAACCATTCCCAACTGATCGATCAGATTTTCATGAAAAGTAACTCCAACAGAAAAGGGAATTTCGGTATATTTATCATCTTTTGAATAATTTTGTGTAGTAGTTTTATAAGTAGGGATCTCATCCTCTTCATTGATGTAATCATCAAATGAAAACTCTTCATTTTCAATATCAATCTCGTCCTGGTCCAGCTGATTATCCTCCTGTTCACTATCAACCGGATTTTCATAGTCCATCTCCAATACAGGATTCTCCTCCAACTCTTTTTTTATTCGTTGCTCCAGCTGGATAGTAGGAATCTCCAAAAGCTTAATCACCTGAATTTGCTGCGGTGAAAGCTTCTGTAGCAACTTTTGTTGTATAGAAAGCTTCTGTTCCATATCCTATTCTCAAGACTATGTAAATTTACTACTTTTTCAAAGTAGTTCAACCATTCGTTCCTAGAATTCTGCATTCTTAGGTGTCCGTGGAAATGCAATAACATCACGGATATTCCCCATTCCTGTAACAAACAGCATAAACCGTTCAAAACCCAGTCCGAAGCCACTGTGAACCACACTCCCAAACCTCCTGGTATCAAGGTACCACCACATCTCCTCAGAAGGTATATTCATCTCCTTCATTCGCACTTCCAGTTTCTCCAGGTTCTCTTCACGCTGTGAACCGCCAATTATCTCACCGATCTGGGGAAAGAGGACATCCATTGCCCTGACTGTTTTATTATCATCATTTTGCTTCATATAAAAAGCCTTTATTGTTTTCGGATAATCTGTTATAATAACCGGACAATTAAAATGTTTTTCCACAAGATACCGTTCATGCTCGCTTTGCAAATCAACCCCCCAGTCAACCGGGAATTCAAACTTTTTCTTTTTGTATGGTTTTGAATTTTTCAATATTTCAATTGCATTAGTATATGTAATACGAACAAACTGACTTTCAAGAACAAATTTTAATTTTTCGATCAGGCCCATTGATCTTTGCTCTTTAGGTTTATTCTTTTCCTCCTGTTCAAGTCGTTTTGCCAAAAAATCAAGATCATCCGCACAGTTATTAAGGATATAACTAATTAAATACTTGACAAATTCTTCAGCAAGGTCCATATTATCTTTTAGATCATAAAAAGCCATTTCCGGCTCAATCATCCAGAATTCAGCAAGATGACGTGTAGTATTAGAATTCTCTGCACGAAAAGTTGGCCCGAATGTATAAACCTCTCCCAACGCCAGAGCCCCCAATTCACCTTCCAACTGTCCTGAAACAGTAAGATTTGTCGGTTTACCGAAAAAATCCACACTATAATCAATTTTCCCGTCCTCGGTAACAGGCGGTTTTAACAAATCAATCGTAGTAACCCTGAACATCTGTCCCGCCCCCTCAGCATCGCTGGCAGTAATTATCGGGGTATGCAAATAATAGAATCCTTTTTCATTGAAATATTTATGTATTGAGTATGCCAGGGCATGGCGAATCCGAAAGACAGCCCCGAATGTGCTTGTCCTGAATCTCAGGTGCGCATTTTCCCGCAGGAATTCCAGTGAATGTTTCTTGGGCTGAATGGGATATTTATCAGGATCAGCAGAACCGAGAATATCAATTATCTCTGCTTCCAGTTCTACATTCTGACCGGTACCGGGCGACTCCTTAAGAGTCCCCTCAACCGCAACCCCGGCTCCTGTATTTATTCTGTGTAAAAATTCCTCACTGAACTTATCAGTATCAGCAACTATTTGTAAATTATGTATTGAAGATCCATCATTTAAAGTAATGAAATTTACGTTTTTGCTGCTTCTCTTTGTCCTGACCCATCCCTTTACCAATATTCTGGCCCCGGTTTGCCCATCAAAAATAATGTCTTTTACTTTCGATCTTTTCATGATCTGTTATTCTTTTTTGCATGTATTGATATACAAGGATACAAAAGTAAATGTTTATGATTATTTTCATATGTCAGAGTTTTAAAATTTTCAATTCTTATTGATGAATTAAATCACTAAAAAAGCTGTCCGGGTTTAGCGGACAGCTTTCTACCAAACTGATTGACATATTTTACCTGCCGGGGATAATATCCAATAAGGATTATCATGACCGTGGGCTCAGTAAAGATCCGGTTTCAGTTATTTTTTCTCTGCAGTACCGGAAACAGGTACTTTAGCATTATCAATATACCCGATATCACCCATGATATAGGTTTCAGGACCTAATTTCATATCTGAATTCATCATCTCTTCAAAGGTAACTTCTTTCCCGGTGTAAGCAGATACCCGTCCCATGATGCCAACCAAAGTTGAAATTGCAGTTTGTTCTGCTTCATTAAATGGTATATCTTTCCTTATGCATGTCACCAAATCTTTGTGCTCCTGTACATACGGACTCGTCTCCGATCCTTCTGCCATAAACAACTGATTACCTTTAGAATCAATGATCTGAGGTTTGTGACCTACAGTTGTTGCGATTGCTTTGGTCCCGTGAAAAATCTCATAAACACCATTTGTACAGCCGTTTATCTGGCGGCACATACTGTGCATCTGACGTCCGTCTTCGAATTCATAATCAATACTAAAATTATCATACTGGTCGCCTGTTACACGTCGCTGCCTTGAACCAAAACCAAGAGCCTTAACCGGATGTGCATCAAAAAACCAGTTAGCTACATCAAGATTATGAACATGCTGTTCAACAATATGATCTCCTGACAGCCAGCACCAGTTTACCCAATCGCGTATCATCCATTCCATTTCACTCCATTCCGGATTTCTTTCACGGTACCACAACTGACCTCCATTCCAGTAAACATTAGCCGAAACAATTTGTCCTATAGCATTACTATTCAGTTCTTTCAATAGGTTGACATAACTATGCTCATGCCTTCTTTGCGTGCCGGTTACTATCTTCAACCCCTGTGAATCGGCCATTTTTGAAGCAGCAATTAATCTTCTGATTCCTGTTGGATCCACCGCAACCGGTTTTTCCATAAATACATGCTTACGTGCCTTAACAGCGGCTTCAAACTGCTCCGGCCTGAATTTTGGCGGTGTTGCCAGAATTACTACATCTACACCCGAATCGATTACTTTTTCATAGGCATCAAATCCAACAAAACAATTCTCTTCCGGTACTTCGACATTCTTCTGCTCCTTTAATTTCTTCCTTGTACTATCTATCCTGTCCTGAAAAACATCTCCCAGGGCGATCACTGAAAGGCCGGGACCGGCATCTAAAAAGTTAACAGCTGCTCCTGATCCGCGTCCGCCGCATCCTATAACACCGGCTTTTAATTCTTTGCCTTCCGGCACCTGATCCAGCATCGGAGGTAAATTTAATTCTCTGGGAATCCAGTCGAAATTACCGGTTGCACCCGAAATTCCGGTACCTTTACTACAAGATGACAATGCCCCCACTCCCATAGCGCCTGCAGCACTTATTGCCGCAGCGCCGGCTAAAAAATCACGTCGTGAAAAATTATTTTTTCTCATAATAATATGTATTAGTTTAATTCAAGATTATAAATTTAATTATTTTTTCCTGTTTTTTCATCAAATTCACAAACAACCCGAAAACTTACAAAATTACAGTCAGAAAACCACCACATACTTTTTGGCATCTGGGGATCAGTTTTCATCCATTCTACACTCTTGGTATAGTCACGCGATGCACATCTCACATCGCCTGCCGGACTTCTGAAATATCCTCCCCTTATAACACGTTCTTCCCCGTCAACAGGTCCTTTTGGATCCAGAACCCCGTCCTCCAACTGCTCATAAGCATCTTCTGCATACCAGTCGGAACAAAATTCAGCCGCATTACCCAACATATTTATTAATCCATAAGGATTGGGCTCAACAACTTCCGGGGTTTCTGTTTTTTGCTGACTATTGCCTTCATATATAACATATTGATCTATCAGGTCACTTCCCTTACTGAACAACCCTCCGATAAATCCTTTTTCAACAAAATCTTTAGGCTGGCCTTCAAAGAAATAAGGGGTCTGCGTTCCTCCCCTTGCGGCATATTCCCATTCAGCCTCGGTAGGCAGACGATAAGTTTTCCCTGTAACCTGCGACAACCATCTGCAAAATGTAACGGCGCCATGATGTGTCATTGTAATGGCAGGCCTGTCACCCAGACCCCAATTCTGATCAGGCTGGCCATAGGGAGGTGTCGGTCCTGTTATAGCATCTACATCAGTTTCGGTACGGGTACCCTCGGTGTCGGTAGTCCGGCCCTCAGCCGCAGTAGCGCTGTAAAAAGCAAGATAGGCATCCCATGTAACTTCAATTTCTGCCATAAAGAAGGGGCTCACCCTGACAGTCTTTGCCGGATATTCGTCATGGTCGCTCATTTGGGCATCTGCAGGACTTCCGATTTCAAAACTGCCTCCGGGAATAGCCTTCATATTAAATGAAATGGTTGTACCAGGAACAGTTTCTGTAAAGTCCTTATGTTCATTAACTTCCACTGCGGCCTCGTAAAGAGTCATCTCCCCGGCGCCTGTGCTTCCAAATTCAACATTCACGGCATGAGTGATATTAGGATCATAATGCCCTACATCAATATGACAGTTAATACAGCGCAACTCATCTTCATTCTGGGTATAATAAAGATGGGCATCCTGGCCATCCTTTGTCAAAGTGAGAGGAAAGAGGTTCTCATGACAATGGATACAGGATTCCTTATATACATGCCTGGCGGCATATTCAAGAGTTGACTTGGCCTCCCAGTTAAAATCGGCGCTGTCCTTAAATAAATATCCGTAAATATCCCTTGTCCCGGTTATTATCTTTTCTTTCAGATAACCCTGCCCCTTTGGGGGAAGATGGCATTCAACACAGCCTATATGCATTCCGGATGGATTATCATAATGAGTGGATAACTTCCAGGAATCAAATACATGTGGATGAACGTGGCATATCTCGCAAGATTCATTGGTTGAGGTGTAATCCATTAATTTATTAAAAAGAATTGTGAATATAAGTCCTGTCACAAATCCGGTTAAAAGTATTAACAACACCCTCTTTTTAAAATATACAAAAAGCCTTTTAAACATTTTCTATCTTTAATTATTCAGGAAGACTCTTATTACAAGAAAATGTCAAAAATAATAATTTATAATAGTAATAATTTGCGTTTTGAATTTTTATAGCTTATTTAGAAACAGTCAAATTATCCGGCTCAACAAGATATAATTAATTTGCGCGATTAGATTATTTGAAATTCAATAACCCCAAACCGGTAAATTTTTATTTATATGAATCCATTGAAGAGCATTTTGAATGATTTCGGAGAATTGCTGTACCCCGCTCTTTGCATAACTTGCGGTGAGCGTCTTATGTCACAGGAGAATTATCTTTGCATGAAATGCTGGTCTGACCTTCCTGTCACCAATTTCCATCTAAATTCTGAAAACAGTGTGTCAGAACTTTTTTGGGGCAGAGCAAAGATAGAAAATGCCACCTCTTTGTTCTACTTCAGAAAAGGAAGCAGATACCAGAAACTTATTCATTCTATTAAATACCGGGGGATGAAAGAGCTTGGCATCGAATTGGGTAAACATCTGGGATCAGCTCTTTTACAATCAGAAAATTTTTCTTCTGCAGATATAATAGTCCCTGTTCCTTTGCACCCACGCAAACAAAAAAAGCGGGGATTTAATCAGAGTGAATATATTGCCAAAGGTATCGCTGATATTCTCAGGAAGCCTGTTTTGATCAATAATATTTGCAGAAAAAAGTTTTCCTCATCCCAGACAAAAAAAAATCGTTATGAAAGATGGAAAAATGTCGAGGGGATTTTTGAAATAAAAAAACCTGAAAGTCTTTGTAAAAAACATATACTTTTGGTTGACGACGTGGTTACAACAGGATCAACACTTGAAGCCTGTGCTCATGAAATTT
Source organism: uncultured Prolixibacteraceae bacterium (assembly GCA_964540755.1). Lineage (GTDB taxonomy): Bacteria > Bacteroidota > Bacteroidia > Bacteroidales > Prolixibacteraceae > JAAYJR01. Next base: position 59,392 of record CAZIOB010000062.1, read on the forward strand.
TAAAACTCGGCAATGTAAAAATAAGCATTGCTACACTGGCTTTTGCCGACATCTGAGATGAAATTATTACTATTTCCGAAAAAGTTATAAAGACTAACTTCCCCAGGAATAGGAATTTATATTGAAGCCTGCCAGTTTTAAAATACGTTCAACTATAGTGCCTGCAAGTTGTTCAATTGTTTTAGGCCTTGTGTAAAAGGACGGGTTGGCCGGACAAATGATTCCACCTGCTAAAATAACTGTTTTCATATTATTAATATGTATTAAGTTATAAGGTGTTTCGCGGGGAACCAGGATAAGTTTCCGGTTTTCCTTTAACATCACATCTGCTGCACGTGTGATCAGATCATTTGAAGTTCCAGAAGCAATCCTTCCGAGAGTTCCCATTGAACAGGGACAGACAATCAGGGTATCGAAGCCGGAAGAGCCGGAAGCAAAAGGTGCGTAAAAATCATCTTTCTCATAGAGATGAAAAAAATCAAAGTGCTCAAATTTTTCATCCATTTCGTATTGCCATATATCTCTTGCTTTATCAGAAAAAATAATACCCGCCTCATCTATCTGTTCCTTTATCTTAAGCAACCTTTTAAAAAGCAGGCCTGCGTATATTGATCCGCTGGCGCCTGTAACTCCTATAATAATTTTCCGTTTCATAAATACCAAACTTCCGACACTAATAAACACTTTAACCTGTAAATCACTTATAAACTTTTCACTAATGACCACTGTGTAACTATATTCTCACTGCTGATGCCTGTCTGATTTAACTTCTCCAAAAATGAAAAACATCACTTATCTTCCCCCCGCAGGAAAATTAATTTGTTTAATCGAACCGGTAATACAAAGCAAGTGAAATAACATTATTGAACTGATGGTTCTCCCAATAGTAATTTGTAGCGTCATCACCACCCGGCTGTCCCCTTATGGGAACTATTGAATAAGCCAGACGTAAATCAAGCTTTATCCTGTCGAGCATATCAAACTGAAATCCTGCGAATGGCTGGAGATCAAAATTATTAAAGGCATGCCTGTCTTCGGGAGCAAATTCTCCATATTCATCCAACTCTTTTCCGTGAATGAGATATCCGGCAGACAAACCAGCAATAACCGCTGCCCTCTCACTGGTTCGAAATCCTGCAAACAAAGGCAAATCAATATACCCGAGCCTCATTATATATTTTTTCGGATCAGGGTCCTTAAGTTTTATCCGGTTACGTGATCCTTTTTGTGAATACTTGATCTCCATCCCGGCAAAAACAGCCGGTGCCAGGTCAGTCTGAACAAAAAATCCAGCCAGTATTCCCGGTTTATGATATCCGTCAAATTTGTCCCCTCTGACCTGGGAAGCATTGAACCCTGCAAGCATGCCGCCATCGAAACGCTGCGCCGAAACCCATTGGGCCAACAGCACAAATAATACCCCAAATAAAAATTTTTTAATCATACTGAAAATAAATTTAAAGTTCCGGCTATAAAAATTTTATACCATGTTTAGTCTGAATTCAATATAACATGTTGATTTATAATAATTTGATAACAACTAATTTACTAAACCTTAAGATTCAGGTTAAAGATAACCTAAAAAAATAATTTTTCAGAAATTTTTATTCAGATCATTTTTCACTGGCATTTCTACGATCAAAATTCCTACATTTGTAAAACTGTGATAGACTATTCCACGATACAACGTATTCTTGATACGGCAGACATTGTTGACGTTATCTCTGAATTTGTAACCTTAAAGCGGAGAGGGACAAATATGATAGGGTTGTGTCCGTTCCACAATGAAAAAACTCCCTCTTTCTCTGTTTCCCCTTCAAAGGGGATCTATAAATGCTTTGGATGCGGGAAAGGGGGTAATGTTGTCAATTTTATTATGGAGCATGAAAGCCTTACCTACCCTGAGGCTGTCAAATGGCTCGCCCGCAGATATAACATAGAAGTTGTCGAGGAAGAAGAGACCGAGGAGCAGATACAGCTGAAAAATGAACGGGAAAGCCTGATGATCGTATCGGCATATGCCCAGAAATATTTTACAAGGATTCTCTGGGAAGAAGATGAAGGGAAAAAAATAGGACTGGAATATTTCAGAGAACGGGGTTTCCGCGATGACGTCCTGAAAAAATTTGATGTAGGATATGCGCCTGACGGGAAAGCACCTTTTACCAAAGCCGCCCAAAAACAAGGTTATAAACTTGAATTCCTTGAAAAAACAGGCCTCTCCATCATACGGGATAACTGGATACGCGACCGCTTTGCCGGAAGGATTATTTTCCCTGTGCATAATCTTGCAGGCCGTGTTATCGCTTTTGGGGGAAGAACTATGAAAAGCGACACTGAGATTGCCAAATATCTTAACTCCCCGGAATCAGAGATATATAACAAAAGTAAAATCCTTTATGGAATATTCCATGCAAAAAGGGAAATGGCTAATTCTGAAAAAGCTTATCTGGTAGAGGGTTATACTGACGTACTTGCTTTGCATCAGGCAGGTATTACCAATGTAGTAGCCTCTTCAGGCACATCCCTTACTACAGAACAGATTAGATTAATAAGAAGATTTACCGATAACATTACAATTATTTTTGATGGTGACGAGGCAGGGATAAAAGCATCATTACGGGGTATTGACCTGGTATTGAAAGAAGGGCTTAACGTTAAAGTTCTACCTCTTCCTGATGGTGAGGACCCCGATTCATATTCAAAAAAAACCGGTTCCAGTGGCTTCATCGAATATATAAAGAAGAATGAAACAGATTTTATTCAGTTTAAAACCCGGCTCCTTCTGAAAAAAGCAGGAGACGATCCTATAGCAAAAGCACGTCTTATCACAGACGTAATTAAATCGGTTGCTGTAATACCTGATTCGATCACCCGGTCGGTGTATATCAGAGAGTGTAGTAAGCTGCTAAACGTAAACGAAAATATCTTATACGATGAAGTCAGGAAACAAAAAAGAAAACAGGTCGAGGATTTCCGGAAAAAAGAATTCCGGGAAAATGCAAATGTTACATATAAATCTATAAATCATTTACAATCAGAGGAATCCGATTCTCCTGTTCTGCTCATAGAAGAATCAGAATTTCTACGTTTTTTGCTAAAGTATTGTAATACAATTCTATTTGAAAAAGAAGATAAAACCACACATGAAGTCCGTAAGATAAAGGTTGGTGAATACATGATTGATGAATTGGAGAAAGACGACCTCGTACCTGATAATGAACTTTTCCGGAAAATTTTTTATGACATTAAAAATAATCTTTCCACTGAACAGTTCGATCCATGGAAATTCTTTGTATTCCACCCGGATGCAAGTGTAAGCAGTATAGCTACAGACCTGCTCTCTGAAAAATTCATCGAGAGCAGGAGATGGGCCAAAGCTGGCGCTTTTACGGAGAAGGAGGAGGAGATACTCGATTTTCTTATTCCACGAATTATATATGAATATAAGCTGAGACGGATCAAACTTATGCTGTCAGATATCGAGAAAGATATTGAATCCGCTTCTAAAGAAAATGATTTCGAGCGTATTATTGAGGAACAGTCTAAATATATCAACTTAAAAAAAGTAGAAAAATTTTTGTCTGATAAACTCGGAAACAGGGCAATTATTTTATAAACAACGATAGGAACTATTAATATTGAACAGAGAAACAAGATAGAACAGATAATAAAATTTCCTCTAAAAAAAATATCAGCCAGGGAATTTGGCAAAAATACGGTTACACCCTGGAATAGTTAAAAATCCTTATTGCAGCAAAATTAGAAATATGGTTTTCGTAACGGGTGGAACAGGCCTGATAGGGGCCCATTTATTATATGAGCTGACCTCTTCCGGTAAAAAAGTCAGCGCTTTGAGAAGAGAAACCAGCAATATTCAAAAGGTTAAAAAAATATTTTCATATTATTCTGAAAATCACCACGAGCTATTTAGACAAATTGAATGGGTTGAAGGTGATGTTCTTGATTATGAAGGACTGGAAGAACTATTAAAAGGGGTAAAGGAAGTTTATCATTGCGCGGCAATTGTATCCTTTGACCCGAAGGATATCCGGAATATGATGCGAAACAATATAAAAGGCACTGCAAATATGATAAACGCTTCTCTCGAAAATAATGTAAAAAAATTTTGTCATATAAGTTCTGTGTCAGCTCTCGGAAATGCTACGGACAATTACATGGCAGATGAGGAGACTAAATGGACATCTTCTAAAAAAGTAACTTATTACTCCAAAAGCAAGTTTTTTTCTGAGACTGAAGTATGGAGAGGAATAGAAGAAGGATTAAATGCTGTAATTGTCAATCCTTCCATTGTCTTGGGCCCGGGGAACTGGAATACGGGAAGTTCAAAATTGTTTAAAACCATCAGGGATGGCATGAAATTTTATACATCAGGAGTTACCGGTTTTGTTGATGTGAGGGATGTGGTTCATGCCATGATCCTGTTAATGGATGATAAAAATTTTTATAAATGCAGAAATCAAAAATTCCTGCTGAATTCTGAAAATATTAGCTACAAAGATATCTTCTCACAAATAGCAGTTAACCTTGGGAAACAAAAACCTGCTATCCGCGTTTCAAGGTTCCTGCTTGGTATAGCATGGCGCTTTGCTGCATTTCATGGATGGATAACAGGCAATTCCCCGGGTATCACCCGTGAAACAGCCGCCGCTTCTAACATTGTTAAAAAGTTTGACGGAAGCAAAATTAAAAGATATCTGGATTTTCAATATACACCTGTTCACGAATCAATAAATCATACAACATCAATCCTTAAACAGGAAATGGATCATTCATAAGATACCCCTGAAATGATAATATTTGCCAAGTTCCTGAAAAAGACACGGAAAAATATTTTTCAGCCATGAAAGACTAATAGTGGCATTTTACTATGAAACACCATTTTTCGTGCTATACTCGGATTAAAAAGCCGGGAAATCATATTCCTTTTATGTGTTGTAAGTGATAAAATATCGATTTTTTCATCCAAAATAAATTTTTCAAGCGACTGTAATATATCATCCCCGATAATCAACCGGCATTCAAAAGACCTGTCACGGTATCTGCTTTTAAATACATCCATCATGCCCTTCAGCTTTGCCTCATCCCAGTCGGTACTTTCCTTCTTGCCTACATGAACACAAAAAACTTTTACATCAAAAGGTTTCAAAAGCTCAATAAGCTTATCCATTACCATAAAATCCTTTTCATCAAAATTAGTGGCATACAAAACATTCTTAAATTCATGCACCTCTTTTTCAGGATACTTTTCAGGTATCACCAGCACAGGCGATTTTGCATTATATATTATATCTGCTGTTACGCTTCCCATGATACTCCCCGGCTTTCCACCCGTACCCATTACAATCATACGGGGATTGTTTTTGTCTGTATAAGCAAGAATATCTTCATCAGGATATCCTGATTTAATGATGAACTCTGCTTCTATTTGTTCCCATCTCGACATCCCTATATCAGTGACCAATTCAGTTATAAATTTTGAAAAATTTTCATTGGCAGTTTTTTCTGCATTATCCATTCTTGATAACAGGGATGCATCATAAACATAAACATCTGCATACGGGACAGAGCTGACAACAGGATTAATATAACAGTGCATAAAAACCAGTTTTAAATTTAAATGTATGGCAAGATTGAAAGCCATTTTACCTGCGCTTAAAGAAACAGGCGAAAAATCCACAGGAACCAGCAGATGCTGATCGGCCTTCTGCTCTTCTCCTTTAAAATCAGATTTTTGGCCAAGGTATTCCTCAAGAATGCCAACAGCCATATGCATATCTTCTTCTTGAATTTTTACTTCAAAAGATTTAGCTGCTCCTTCCATCAGATGAATATCTTCAAGTTTGCTATTTATCCCTTCTGCCTCTAACCTGATTTTAAGGTTTTGAGCTTTGGAATATGGCAACGTTATAAGTGTAACAAGCTTTCCATTCATAATTCTCAGGTTTTTAATTAAACATTATTTCTATTACTTTATTCGTTATCCTGAAGTAAGAAGTTTCATTTTTACCGGTGAAAAACAGTTAACATATGATTGAGATAATAATAAAAACAGATTTTTCTCACATCATAATCTCCCTGATCCTATCCACATAATCAAGTTTTTCCCATGTAAAAAGCTCCACATCGAATTCAGCTTTGCCCATATATGGTGAATCAAATATTTTTTTTACTTTCTCCGGTTTTCTTCCCATATGCCCGTATGTAGATGTTTCCAGATATATCGGATTTCTCAACTTAAGCCTGTCTTCGATTGCCGCAGGCCGCAAATTAAAAATGGAACTGACAATTTCAGAGATCTTTGAATTAGAAATGCCAATATTTTTTTTACCGTATGTATTTATATGTACTCCAACAGGATCAGCAATTCCAATGGCATAAGCCAGCTGAACAAGCACTTCATCGGCAACACCCGCAGCCACAAGATTTTTTGCAATGTGCCTTGCTGCATAGGCAGCAGACCGGTCCACCTTGGACGGATCTTTCCCGGAAAATGCACCTCCGCCATGTGCTCCCCGGCCACCATAGGTATCAACAATAATTTTTCTGCCTGTCACTCCTGTATCACCATATGGTCCGCCAATTACAAACTTTCCTGTCGGATTAACATGATATTTAATATTATCCCCAAAAAGTTGCTTCAATCGTTCCGGAAGTTTGGCTTTTACTCTGGGAATTAAATGATTAATCACATCTTCCCTTATTTTTTTCAGCATTGACTCATCTGTATCAAACTCGTCATGTTGAGTTGAGACTACAATTGTATGGACTCGCAGCGGTTTATTATCATCTGAATACTCAACAGTCACCTGCGATTTAGAATCGGGACGCAAATAGGTCATTATACTGCGTTCCCGGCGAATAGCTGCAAGTTCTTTCAAAATTTCATGAGACAACTCAAGCGGAAGGGGCATAAAATTATCGGTATCTTTACATGCATATCCGAACATCATTCCCTGGTCGCCTGCTCCCTGTTCATTCCTGTTTGCTTTATCAACCCCGCGATTGATATCAGCGCTTTGTTCATGAATAGCCACCAATACCCCGCAGGAATCTCCCTCAAAACGATAAGCTCCCCTTGTATATCCAATATTGTTAATAACACGCCTGGCGACTTCCTGAACATCGACATACATTTTTGACCGCACCTCTCCGGCAACAACCACTTGTCCGGTTGTTACCAAAGTTTCGATAGCCACTTTAGAGTCTCTGTCGTATGCTAAAAATTCATCGAGCAGGGCATCGGAAATCTGATCTGAAATTTTATCAGGATGGCCCTCTGATACTGATTCACTTGTAAATAAATAACTCATAATTAATTAAATTAGCTAAAACAAATTAGCATGTTAAAAAATATATTTATAATGGCTGCGGGGATTTAAGGGATTGAAGAAATTGAAAAAAGCATGATTGCTTTAGCATTTTTTCATGTGGTTGCAATCAATCTCAAATCTTTCCACGTAGCGGGTTCAAAAATAACATTCTTTACCGGAATAAAAAAAATTATTATTTGAATATCTTCAATTTTCGGATGTTAATTGTTGAAAAATATTTTCCAGGTTTTGCTGTTTTTCGATAAGTGTAAGAATGGTAAGATTATTTTCTACGGCAAAATGAAAAATCTCACTGCGTATGTCAACGCTGCCGTCAGATTCAATTTCATAGTTCTCTCCCCTGGGAACTACCTTATTAACTCCGCGAATTGATAGCAAACATGACGGATCCACAATTTTTCCAAAGCCGGCCAAAACTGTCTGATTGACCTGAAATTTACCGTTTTTTAAATCAGAAATACTCCCGTCAGCCACAATTTTCCCCTTATTAATGATAACAGCCCTGTTACATATTGCATCCACCTCTTGCATTATATGAGATGAAATAATTACAGTTTTCATTTTACTGATGTTTCTTATCAGTTCTCGGATTTCCTCAAGCTGATTGGGATCCAGACCTGTTGAGGGCTCATCCAGAATCAATACAGAGGGATCATGAATAAGAGCCTGCGCAATTCCGACTCTCTGCCTGTAACCTTTGGAAAGAGCTCCTATTTTCTTATGCTGTTCTTTCTCCAGCCCTGTCATTTTTATCATCTCCCTTATCCGTGCCCCTCTGTTTTTTATACTGTAAAAACCAGAGGAAATTTCAAGGTACTCCTTAACATAAAGGTCAGGATAAAGTGGATTATTTTCCGGAAGGTACCCTATATTATTTCGTATTTTTACATTATCTGATGAGATACTTGTATCACCCAGCCATATCTCACCCGAACAGGCAGGTATTAATCCTGTAATAATTCTCATCAAAGTGGATTTACCTGCTCCGTTAGGACCCAGAAATCCAAGAAGCTCACCTTTTGTAACAGAAAAAGAAACTTTGTCCAGAACTATCTGTTTTCCGAATAATTTAGTTATATTTCTGATTATTAAATCCATATATTTTTATCTATCAACAAAAATACTTTAATCTTTTTAAATTTAAACCTTTAAAGTAAATTTGTGACTTGTTAAATATATTTTTTATGAAAGACCGCCATTTTAATTATATTAAAGACCTGACCCGTCATGAACGCCAAAAGACCTGGGAAGTAATGATAGGGGATGTAGCTGTAGGAAGAGATAATCCTGTGCGCATACAGTCAATGACCGATACCCAAACTTCAGACACTGAAGCCACAGTTGAACAGATTATCTCGCTCGCAAGGGCAGGCGCTGAAATTGTAAGGGTTACCGTAATGGGAACCAATGATGCCAACAACCTGAAAAACATTACAGGACTGTTGGAAAAACGAGGATATAACATTCCTCTGGTCGCTGATATCCACTTTAATCCCGCCCTCGCGGAGATAGCAGCAAATTATGTAGATAAGGTACGCATTAACCCTGGTAATTTTTATGACAAAAAATCAAAAAATAAACCTAAAATATATTCAGACGAAGAATATAAGGAAGAACTTCAAAAGATTGAAAAAAAATTTATACCCTTTTTAAAAAAACTGGAAGAAACCAAAACTGCTTTGCGCATAGGCGCTAATCATGGCTCTTTGAGCGACCGTGTGATGAGTCGTTACGGTGATACTCCTACAGGAATGTCTGAATCAGTTATGGAATTTCTGCGTATATGCAAAAAGGCTAACTTCAGGAATGTTATTGTTTCCTTAAAGTCGAGCAATACACGTATGATGGTCTATGCCGTAAGGCTCCTTAACTATAAAATGCGACTTGAGGAAATGTTATATCCGGTACATTTAGGGCTTACGGAAGCAGGAGAAGGGGAAGACGGACGCATAAAATCAGCTGTAAGCATTGGATCTCTTCTTGCAGACGGTATCGGGGACACTATAAGAGTATCTCTTACAGAAGACCCGGTTAATGAAATTCCCGTAGCAAAAAAACTTATAGATCATTTTAAATCATATAAAAATCATGAACCGATAACCGCCAACCTTTTCGCTCAGACTAATCCCTTTGAATATGAACGGAGATCAACCAGGCCTGTCCTGAATATGGGGGGTAAAGAACAACCCGTGGTCATCGCAGATCTGGAAGACCGCAGTCTCAAGGAGATGCTTCCTGTGCGGGGGAATCTGGTACCTGATTATTTTCTCTCAGGAAATAAAATACTTAATATAAACTTCGAAAGCTATCCCGTGATCTCACTCGATGAATATCTTTTTGAAAGCACCAGGTGGGGGAGGATGAAATTCATCCGGACAAATAAAATGGAATTCGATCATTTTATGGAAAAAAATCCGGAAATAATCATGAAACTGAAACAGACCAGAAAAACAGTGCTTATCCTTGAAAGTTTTAATAAAAATCCTCTTGCAGAACTACGGGCTTTCTTTATGAGCCTTGAAACACATATCTGGAAAGTTCCTGTAATCCTTTACCGGAAATATAATGAGACTAACCGCGAGGATCTTCAGATAAAAGCTTCTGCTGATCTGGGCGGACTCCTTATTGATGGTTACGGAGATGGTTTGTGTATATCTAACGAAAATGATAAAATTACCTTTACCGAATTGAAAGATATGAGTTTCAAAATACTCCAGGCAGGCCGGATGCGAATGACACAAACAGAATTCATTTCTTGTCCCGGTTGTGGAAGAACACTTTTTGACCTGCATGAAACTACCCTCAAGATAAAAAATCATTTCAAACATCTCAAAAATTTAAGAATAGCCGTCATGGGCTGCGTAGTAAACGGTCCCGGCGAAATGGGGGATGCTGACTACGGATTTGTCGGAGCCGGTCAAAATAAAGTAACCTTATATAAAGGTCTCCAGCCCGTAAAAAGACACATACCCTACAAAGATGCCGTGGAAGAGCTCGAACTCCTTATAAGGGAAAACGGCGATTGGAGAGATCCTGAAAATTAATCCTTTATATATGACAACAATACAGTGTAAGACCGGAATATTAATTAATCCTGTTTCGGCAGTTATAAAATTTAATTTATTGATTTTAATGACAATAACAATCTTCAACATGTTAAATGCCCAGACTAATCCATTATTGGAAAAATTCAACACACCTCATGAAACAGCCCCTTTTGCAAAAATTAAAAATGAACATTTTATACCTGCATTCAGGGAGGCAATAAAACAGGGTGAAAAAGAAATACAAAAAATTACAGAAAATGATTATAAGCCTTCTTTCGTGAATACAATTGAATCTCTGGAACGTTCCGGCCGCCTTCTGAATCGTACCGCAGGCATATTTTTTAACCTTATTAATGCGGAAACAAATGATGAGTTGCAGAAAATTGCACAGGAAGTGTCTCCGTTGCTGACTAAATATCATAATGACATAACTCTTAATCCGGTTCTTTTCAGGCGGATAAAAAGTGTTTACAATGAAAAGGAAAAGTTAAATTTAACCCCGGAACAGCATACCCTTCTGGAAAATACATACATAAATTTCGTACGTCAGGGCGCTAATCTTTCTGAAGAAGATAAACAAAAATTCAGGGATATCAGCACTGAATTATCAAAGCTTACATTAAAGTTTGGGGATAATGTACTGGAGGAAACAAACAGTTATAAAATGCATATAACTGATAAAACACAGCTTAAAGGATTACCGGAGAGTTCGTTGGAAGCTGCAGCTGCCAGGGCACATGATGAGCACAAGGAAGGATGGATTTTTGATATAACGATTCCCGGCTATATGCCTTTTATGAAATATGCAGATAACCGCGATTTAAGAAAAGAACTCTATATAGCATACAATTCCAAATCGTTTAAGGGAAACAAATTCGACAACCGTGAAAATATTAAGCGTATTGTTAATCTCAGACTGAAGATGGCTAATCTGCTTGGATATAAGAATTATGCCGATTATGTCCTTGAACGTCGCATGGCAATTAATATTGGCGAAGTTTATAAACTTCTTGACCAGCTCTACGATGCCTCTTATAAAGTTGCACTGCAAGAAAAAACCGAAATAGAGAAATTTGCAAAAAATCATGGATTCACTGAAAAAATTATGCCATGGGACTGGCTCTATTTTAGCGAAAAGCTTAAAAATGAAAAATATGACCTTAATGATGAAATACTGAAACCATATTTCGAACTGAACAATGTAATTAATGGAGTTTTTGGATTAGCCACCGAACTATATGGAATCACCTTCAAACTCAATAAAAAAATACCAATCTATCATGAAGAAGTGATGCCCTATGAGGTTTACGACAATGACGGGTCTTTTCTTTCTGTGTTATATGCCGATTTTCATCCGCGGCCAGGAAAACAGGGAGGAGCATGGATGAATGATTTTAAGGCTCAGTGGAAAGAAAATGGAACCGATTCCAGGCCCCATATTTCTATAGTAATGAATTTTACCCGTCCGACAAAATCTAAACCGGCACTTCTTACTTTTTCCGAAGTAGAAACCTTCCTGCATGAGTTCGGACATGCCCTGCACGGTATTCTGGCCAATGCTACCTATTCCGGCCTTTCCGGAACTAATGTTTACAGGGATTTCGTGGAATTGCCATCACATATAATGGAAAACTGGGCGGTGGAAAAAGAATTTCTTGACCGCTTTGCAAAACATTATAAAACAGGTGAAAAAATCCCCGAAGACCTGGTTGAAAAAATTAAAGAATCAAGAAACTTCCTTACCGGCTATAACTCTTTAAGGCAACTTAGTTTCGGATATCTCGATATGGCCTGGCATACACAAAATGAGCCGTTCAGGGGAGATGTGAAAAATTTTGAGGATAAAGCCTGGGAGAAAACACAAATATTTCCTGTTGTAAATGAAACATGCATGTCCACACAATTTGGCCATCTTTTTGCAGGTGGCTACGCTGCGGGATATTATAGCTATAAATGGGCTGAAGTCCTTGATGCTGATGCATTCAGCCTCTTTAAAGAAAAAGGTATATTCAACAGGGAGATAGCAAACTCTTTTCGTAAGAATATATTGGAAAAAGGGGGAACGGAACATCCAATGATTTTATATAAGCGTTTCCGCGGACAGGAACCAACTGTGGATGCACTGCTTGAAAGAAACGGACTGAAATAAAAAATAATTACCAGAATCCGGGCAAATATTATAATGAATTCAATTTAAAAAAATCCGCATTTATGTGTTCGCTAAAAAAAATCATTAAAATCTGACGGCACCTTATCCAGCTCATCATCACAATCGAGGTTTATTTTGAATCCATCAGGTTTTTTGAATTCCATATCTTCAGTGATACCAAGAGATTCATCAGCAAGTACTTTTTTCATAAAGTAACCCCAGATGGGAAGTGCCATATTGGCTCCCTGACCAGAACTGATGGTCCGGAAATGAATGCTACGCAGATCTGCACCTGTCCACACACCGGCAGTAAGTTTTGGTGTTATGCCCATAAACCAGCCGTCAGAATGATTTTGAGTCGTCCCTGTTTTGCCGGCTATAGGCATTTTAAACCGGCCATACTCCTCCCGGACACGTAATCTGATACCTGTCCCCTCATCAACAACTCCCTGTAAAAGATTGATCATCAGATAGGCCGTTTGTTCGTCAATAGCTTCATGCTGCTCAGGCCGGAAAGTAGCAACAACATTACCATAACGGTCTTCTATCCGGGTCAGGAAATAGGGTTTTACGAAAACACCCTGGTTGACATAAGTGTTAAAGGCGCCTACCATCTCATAAAGAGTAATATCTGAAGTTCCCAGAAACATTGAAGGGACAGGATCAATAGGACTGAATACTCCCATGCGTTTCATAATTTCAGCTACAGCCTGGGGAGTAAACTGCTTCATTACCCATGCAGTAATTTTATTACGCGACTGGGCAAGGCCCCATTTTAAAGTAACCAGCTTACCTTCATTCTCCTCATCTTTCTCAGCATCCTTTGGTTCCCAGATAGTACCGTCGGGAAGCTGAAACTGCTGACTGACATAGGGAACTTTTGTACAAGGTGTCAGTCCGTTTTGCATTGCAAGGGTGTAAAGGAATGGTTTAACTGTGGAGCCTACCTGCCTTTTGCCTCCTGTCACCATATCATACATGAAATGCTTGTAGTCAGGACCGCCGACATAAGCCCTGACCTTGCCGGTTTCGGGTTCCATAGCCATGAAAGAAGAACGGAAAAATCGCAGGTACCATCTGATTGAATCCAGAGGCGACATAATAGTATCTATTTCACCATCCCATGAAAATATGGTCATTTCCACAGGTTTTTTAAAATTTTCCTTTATTTCCCTGAAATTTCCCCCTCTTTCACTTAATACCCTGAACCTTTCACTTCGCCTGATCTCACGATTTATCAACTCCTCAACCTGGTCAGGGGTCATGTTATTTGCAAAAGGAGGATTGTTCAAATATTTCATTCCACCGTCAAATTCCGGCTGAAGGTTATTCTTAAGATGATATTGCACTGACTCAACTGCATATTTTTGCATTCGCGAATCAATCGTAGAAAAAATTCTTAATCCGTCAGAATATAAATCGTAATTTTCCCCGTCAGGCTTTACATTCTTATTGCACCATCCATATAATGGATTAGTCTGCCACTCAACTGAATCTTCCCTGAATTTCTGTGTCTGCCAGGAGGCATAATCATTTTTGTCCGGTTTTCCGGCAGTAAGAATGAGCCGTAAATATTCCCTGAAATAGGGAGCAGGGCCAATTCTGTAATCTACCTTATTATAATCCAGATCAAGGGGAAGCTGTTTAACCGAATCACATTCGGCTGCAGTAATATAGCCATATTTTTTCATTTGATTAACTACTATATTCCTGCGCTTTTTAACAAGTTCGGGACGACGGACAGGATTATAAAGGGATGAATTCTTGGCCATACCCACAAGCATTGCCGACTGATGAAGCTGAAGGTCTTCGGGAGGAACACTAAAATATACATTTGCAGCAGACTTTATGCCTACAGCAAGATTTAAAAAATCATATTTATTAAGGTACATTAAAATAATTTCCTCTTTGGTATAACTTCTTTCGAGCTTCACTGCTATAACCCATTCCTTAAACTTACGCATAGCCAGCTCAAGATTATTCGAAAAATTTTTACGGGGGAATAACATCTTGGCAAGCTGCTGGGTGATGGTACTTCCTCCTCCTGAACCGGTGTCACCCGTTAAAATTCCCTTAAAAACGCGGACAAGCCCCCTGAGGTCTATACCAGAATGACGATAAAAACGGACATCTTCAGTAGCTATTAAGGCATCAATTAAATGCTGTGGCAAATCTTCATATCCAATATAAGCACGGTTCTCATGTATAAAATATTTGTCCAGTATTTTGCCGTCAGCCGAATAAATTTCCGAAGCAAGTATATTTGGAGGATTTTCAAGCTCTTCAAAAGTGGGCATGAATCCGAAAAATCCTTTAGCTATGAGAAAAAACAACAGTAATATTGCCACTATGCCTGTAATAAAAAACACCCATAGCCAGTTAATATATCTTCTCCACCTTTTTTTATTTTCCCCTGACATGAATAATAATCTTTAAATTGCAACAAATATATATGTTTTAGCAATGTTAACATCATTTAAAACGATTTGATCTGATGATATATTATATTAATATTACCACAATAAAATAAATTATAATTTGATCATAGTAATTCATTTTTTTTAATTTGCAAAAATTTTTATAATCAAAAAAAACAGTATGCAGGAAAACCTTGTTATCGTGGAGTCCCCGGCAAAAGCAAAAACCATAGAGAAATTTTTGGGGGGAAAATATCTGGTTACCTCTTGTATGGGGCATATCCGTGACCTTGAAAAGAAAGATTTTGGCATTGATATAAAAAATAATTACAAGCCCAAATATGTTATCACCCATGATAAGAAAAGAATTGTAACCGAACTGACAAAACTCTCCGGAAAAGCTGAAACTGTTTGGCTGGCTTCTGACGAAGACCGTGAAGGAGAGGCAATTGCATGGCACCTGAAAGAAGTTCTTAACTTGGATAAATCTAAAACCAGACGCATTGTTTTTCATGAAATTACTAAAAATGCAATAGAAAATGCCATTAAGAATCCTCGGCCAATTGATGAAAACCTTGTTAATGCACAGCAGGCGCGTCGCGTACTCGACCGAATAGTAGGATTTGAAGTTTCACCCGTACTTTGGAAAAAGGTAAGACCTTCTTTGTCTGCAGGCCGTGTTCAATCTGTTGCCGTCAGGTTAATAGTTGACCGTGAACGCGAAATAATAAATTTTAAAAGCGAATCTTACTATAAAGTGACCGGAAGTTTTCTGTTAAAGGATAGTAAGGGAAAAATTTCAAATCTTAAGGCCGAACTTTCGAAAAAATTCTCAACGAAAAAAGAAGCTTACGATTTTTGTAAAAAATGCCAGTCTGCCTCTTTTACCATATCCGGCACAGAAAAAAAACCTGCTAAAAAATCCCCTTCCCAGCCCTTCACCACCTCAACCCTTCAACAGGAAGCAAGCCGTAAACTCAAATTCTCGGTTTCCCAGACTATGGCACTTGCGCAAAGGCTTTATGAAAGCGGGAAAATCACTTATATGCGAACAGATTCAGTAAATCTTTCAAACCTTGCAATAAATGCAACAAAACAAAAAATCATCTCATCTCACGGTGAAAAATATCTTAAAATAAGGAAATACAAAACAACGTCCAAAGGTGCGCAAGAGGCACACGAAGCTATTCGTCCGACATATCCTGATAAGGAAACAGTGAAAGGATCCGAACAGGAAAAACGATTATACGAACTTATTTGGAAAAGGACAATCGCATCACAAATGGCAGATGCAAAGCTCGAAAGAACAACTGTAAATATTGATATCTCAAACTCACCTGAAAAATTTACTGCAACCGGTGAAGTACTAATATTTGACGGATTCCTTAAAGTATATCTTGAGTCACAGGATGATACGGAGGATAATAACCAATTCGGACAACAAATTATCCCTCCTCTTAAAGTTAATGATTCACTTGATATGGAATCTATAATTGCAAGGCAAAGATTCTCCCAACGGCCGCCAAGATATACAGAAGCTTCCCTGGTAAAAAAACTTGAAGAACTTGGCATTGGCAGGCCCTCAACTTATGCACCCACTATTACAACAATCCAAAACCGCAATTATGTTGTAAAAGAAGACAAACCCGGATTTGAAAGAGAATATAATATAATAACAGCAACAAAAGAGAAAATTTCAACAGAGAAGAAAACTGAAATTGCGGGAACAGAAAAATCAAAATTATTCCCTACGGATATTGGAATGGTAGTCAATGATTTTTTAATGGAAAATTTTAAACAGATCATGGATTACAATTTTACAGCCAGGGTGGAAAAAGATTTTGATGTCATTGCGGAAGGTGATATGGTCTGGAATAAAATGATTGATGAATTTTACAAGCCTTTCCACGGACAGGTTGAGAGAGTACTCAAAAATTCTGAACGTTCCAAAGGCGAAAGAGTGCTTGGCAAAGATCCGGAGACAGGTAAACAGGTTTCAGTAAAAATAGGCCGTTATGGACCTGTTGCCCAGTTGGGAACATCATCTTCAGAAGATAATAATAATGAAAAACCGCGGTTTGCAAGTCTGCGGACGGGACAACGACTGGAAACAATAACATTGGAAGAAGCACTTGACCTGTTTCAACTGCCCCGCGAACTGGGTGAATATGAAAATAAAAAAGTTACGGTAAATATAGGCAGATTCGGACCATATGTAAGACATAATAATAAATTCGTTTCCATCAGGAAAGAGGATGATCCCTTTACCATTGGCCTCAAACGTGCAATTGAACTGATAGAGGCCAAAAGGGAAAAAGAAAAAAAAGCTTTTATCAAAACATTTGATGAGTATCCCGCGATAAAGATACTTAATGGCAGATGGGGGCCATACATTTCTTATGGTAAAAAAAATTATAAAATACCCAGAAACATTAAAGCCGAAGAATTGACATTAGATGATTGCAAAATAATTATTAAGGAGTCACCGGCAAAAACAAAAAAGACAAAAAAAAGAAAAAATCAAAAAGGCAAGTAATAAAATCGCCTTTATTAAATAATTGACAATGAATTTTCCTGATTATTTTGATCCGGTCGATTTTTCATATTTTAAAAACTGTAGCTCAGTACAGGGAAAATATATAATCGGACATGATATTGCAGAATCAACAAAAAGGCTGAGTGATTCCAATATCCATGAATATGATATGGCAATTGTGGGAATACCCATGGAAAATAGGAAATATATAAAAAAAGGCTCTTCTCCGCCTGATATAATAAGAAATCATTTATACAGCCTGGCCAGAGCTGACAAGAAAATTAATATTGTCGATTTCGGAAATCTCAAACCAACAAAAAGCTTTAAAGGTACCTTGCTGGCTGTCAGAGACATAACAGAATATCTAAGAGATATCGGGATAACTACAATATTTATCGGGGGGAGCCAGGATCTGACAGCCGGCATATGTGAAGCATTTAAAAATGTAAAATATTTCACTCTTTCTGATATAGATGCTGTTCTTGATATAAAAAAGGGAGTGGAAAAATTTAGTTCCTCCAATTATCTGACAAATATATTTAAATCATTACCCAATTTATTTCAGTTCAATCTTATAGGCTATCAAAATCACCTTGTCGGAGAAAAACTGATAAACAAAATACGTAATTACGGCGAAAGGATGCGACT
Source organism: uncultured Prolixibacteraceae bacterium (assembly GCA_964540755.1). Taxonomy (GTDB): domain Bacteria; phylum Bacteroidota; class Bacteroidia; order Bacteroidales; family Prolixibacteraceae; genus JAAYJR01. The sequence goes on from CAZIOB010000062.1 coordinate 77,544, forward strand.
TGGACAGTTACGTGATAATTTTGCACATTCAGAGCCTCTGCTAAGAAATGCAGATGTAGTATCAATGGATCTTGGTGTGATCAATTACAGCGATGCTCCGGGTACCTGTCAGAAAAATCCGAACGGGCTGCGTGGAGAAGAGGCGTGCCGGCTGGCAAGATATTCGGGAATGAGCGATAATCTAAAAGTTTTCAGTCTTTTTGAACTAAATACAACTGATGATAAAGAAAATATAACTGCAAAGCTCGCGGCAGAAATAATATGGTATTTTATCGATGGCTTTATTTATAAACCTGATTATAATAAAAAAATAGTCTATAAAGTAGAAATAAGCGGACTGGGAAATCCGGTTATATTCCTACAGGAACCGGTATCTAACCGTTGGTGGTTTGAAATAAAATCCGTCTCAGGTGAAAAAAAACTAATAGCCTGTACTGAAAATGAATATTTTAAGGCTGCGGATAACGAAATTCCGGATAAATGGCTTAAATTTGTCCAAAAAATGGACGCAATATCAAAATAATAAGAAAATCCACTCGTTCTTTGCAAACCGGGACAAAAAAAATTTTGTTAAGAATACTATTTTTTTTGTTTCTTTAACCTGGATTGAAAACTTTATATTAAGATGCCCTGCATCAGTAAGTATGAAAAAATTATTTTCTTTACTATATTTGTTAAATATATTCAGTTTGGTTGCATATAGCCAGCAGGATCCGCAATTTACAAATAATATGCATTACAAATTAGGGGTAAATCCGGGTTATGCAGGTGCAGAAAACGCGATCAGCGGATTAATATTAAAACGTTACCAGTGGGAAGGAATAAGAGGGGCTCCTGAAACATTGGCATTTAGTGTTGATGCAGCATTAAATATTTTTGGAAGGCCCGGAGGTCTGGGTCTTAATATTGTAAATGACCAATTGGGATTTGAAAAAAATATAATGATAAATACCAGCTACGCATACAAAACTGAAATGAGCCTTGGTAATTTAGGTTTTGGTTTGTCCCTGGGGGTAATAAATAAAAATATTAACGGGGAATGGACAATTCCGGAAGACGATTATGGAATATATACTCCGGTGACATCAGACCCTGCAATACCACAGGGTGAAACAAGCCAGATGGCCTTTGATATTGGAGGAGGTGTGTATATTTCTTCAAACCAATACTTTATGGGCCTTTCTGTAACTCACATTAATCAGGCTGCCATAAAATATGCAGAACTTGTAAGTACATATTTGTCAAGACATTATTATTTTATGGGGGGATACAATATTAAATTAACTAATCCGTTATTTGAATTACGGCCATCAGTTTTGTTTAAAACTGACCTTGCTGCATGGCAAATGGACGTAAATGCGAACATTATTTATGACGACAGGTTTTGGGGAGGTATTTCATACCGTTTCAATGATGCCGTTGCTCTTTTAATGGGAGTTGAAATGTTTAATGGTTTAAGGGTAGGATATTCATTTGATCTGGTAACCTCGGCTATCGGATATTACGGATTTGCTTCCCACGAACTTTTTGTGAGTTATTCAATAGACCTGGAACGTGATCGTAGTAAAAAATATAAAAGTATTAGATTTTTATAAAATTAAGCCATATTTATTGAGCTATGAAACGAGCATAATTGCAGAGTCACAGATTAAAATGATAAAAGCTTATGCGAGTTCCGTCTCATACTGATAAAATTAAATAATTTTGATGAGATGAAAAAACTTCTTACAACTGCTGCCATAATCTTACTTCTCAGTTTTGCAGGATGTAACAAATCAGGCAACGGGGAGCTTGTTGGTGTCCAGAAAAGGCCTAAATGGAGTGAATCACAACCATATGGGATGGTCTATGTCAGAAGGGGCAGTTTTAATATCGGTCCGAATGACCAGGATCCGGCAATGTCAGCCCTTCCTACAAAAACTGTGTCCCAGGAGGCTTTTTGGATGGATGATACGGAGATCACCAATAATGAATACCGCCAGTTTGTCAACTGGGTAAGAGATTCCATAGCACGGACCATGTTAGGTGATCAATATCCCGAATTTGTTATCACAGAAGACAGGCAGGGCAATCCCATAGATCCGCCAATAATAAACTGGCGGGAAAAAATCGATTGGGATGACCCGGATTATCAAATGGCTATGGCTGATCTCTATATTCCCGAAGAGGAGAGATTTTTTGGTAAAAAAGAGATTGACACGAGAAAACTTATATATAATTATTGGTGGATCGACCTGCAACAGGCAGCAAAACGTTCAAACAGTTACAATTACGAAACCCAAAGGTACGAAGGAAGCGTTTACGACAGCCAGGGAGAATTAAGGCCTATTGAAAACAGGTCTGCCTTCATAATGAATGATAAAACACATGTATATCCGGATACTTTATGCTGGATAAGGGATTTTACCTATTCCTACAATGAGCCGTGGGCCACCCGTTATTTCTGGCATCCCGGGTTCGATGACTACCCGGTGGTGGGAGTAACCTGGAAACAGGCTACGGCATTCTCCAACTGGCGGACTAAAATACAATCCGAATATATTACATCAAAAAAACAACCTACTTTGCAGTCATACCGGCTTCCGACAGAAGTTGAATGGGAATATGCAGCACGCGGAGGAAAAGAATTTTCAATGTATCCGTGGGGAGGATACTATTCACGTGATGAAGACGGCGTCTTTCTTGCAAACTTTAAACCTTTGAGGGGAAACTATGTAGAAGATGGCGGGATATCTGCAATGAAAGCAGGCAGTTATGAGCCCAACGAATACGGAATATATGATATGTCGGGGAATGTTGCCGAATGGACAGAAACCGCATATGATGAAGCAGGTTATAATTATTTCAGCGACCTGAATCCTACTTTTACATATAATGCCAGGACTGATGATCCGCCTGTCATGAAAAGAAAAGTGGTGCGGGGCGGTTCATGGAAGGACATTGCATATTTTACACAAGTATCCACCAGGAGCTATGAATACCAGGACACAACTAAATCCTATATCGGATTCCGTTGCGTACGTTCTACTTTCGGGGAAGAATTTAAATAATAAAAATCACTAATCCTTATACTTTTTAATATGAATCTGGGAGAAATATTTAAAACAAAACGTTGGAAAACATTCATGGGATATGTCTATGGATGGGGCGCATCAATCGTTATGCTGGGAGCACTGTTTAAACTCCAGCACTGGCAATACTCAGGACTGTTCCTTACTATCGGACTGATTACTGAAGCTTTCATTTTCTTCTTGTCTGCTTTTGAACCGCCGCTTGAAATGCCTGAGTGGTCAAAAGTTTATCCGGAACTTCGCGAAGACTATGAAATGCTGGAACTGGACGAACTAAAACCAAAAAACAGATCAGGGTTTGATCAGATCTTGTCATCAAATGAGCTGACACCCGAGCTGATTGAGAAAGTCGGTAAGGGCCTGAATGAATTATCTGCTGCCGCGAGGGGCATAAGTGATATCTCATCGGCAACTCTTGCAACCGATATGTATGTTAAAAACCTCAGCCAGGCATCGGAATCGATGAATGCGTTTTCAGATATAAATAAACGCGCCAACGATTCGATAAACTCTTCTGTAGAAAAACTGATTAACTCCTATTCTGTTGCTTCACAACAACTCTCACAGACAGGGATAGTCTCTGTTGAAAAATTGCAGAAAAGTAGTGAAGAATTTACGGCAAATCTTTCGGAAGCCGGTAAAAATATCGCAACAAACATTAATGCTGTTTCCGATTCCATTTCCACTGGAATGAAAAATATCGGAGAAAATTCCAAACAATATTCAGCTAACCTGGAAAAGCTTAACAACCATCTCAACGCTTTAAATGAAAGCTTTGAATTACAACTTAAAGATACTAAAAGCCAATTTGAAGCAAGCCGTAAATTCAGCGGTGATCTCAATCAAATGAATGAAATATTAGCTTCTTCTGTTGAGGAACTAAAGAAGTATAAAGAAAACGCTGAAAATTTAAATCAACATTTGGAAGCCCTTAATACTATTTATGGAAATATGCTGGGGGCAATGAGTTACAAGAAATAAAATTAAAAATTACAAGTAACTATGGGCCTTAAATACTGTCCGGAAACACCGAGGCAAAAAATGATAAACATGATGTACATTGTTCTCACGGCAATGTTAGCATTAAATGTTGCGGCAGAGGTTCTGGATGCCTTTGAAGTCGTAGATTCCAGCCTCATACAGACTCTGGAAACAGTGGACATGAAAAATGAACAGGTATATGCCTCCTTTGACCAGGCATATGCTGAAAACGCCGCTAAAGTCGGTGAATGGAAAGAAAAAGCCGATCTTGTCAGGGCTAAAACTTCCGAGATGGTCTCATACATCTCAACATTAAAAGAAAATCTTGTAAAAGATTCGGGTTATGAGCCTGTCAACGAAGAAAATCCCTTACAATCCGAAGACTTCTACTTAGTAACCGAAGCCGGTGATACACTGATCCTTAATAAGAAGGATGATCTTAATTCTCCCTCGGAATTCATGATAACCCAAAAAAAAGCAACTGAACTTAAGGAACAAATTGCAGAGTACCGCAGCACCCTGGTTCAGATGATCGACGAAGAGGATGAAGAGCTGAGAAATATGGTATTAAGCGCTCTTGACACTTCTGATCCTCCGGTTGACCTTAAAGAGGGAGGTGAAGCCGAAACATGGGAAATTGAATATTTCCTTGATAAGCCTATAATTGCTATACTCACATTGCTTTCAAAAATGCAGATAGATGTAAAAAACTCAGAGGCTACCGTGATAAACTATCTCTTTGCCCAGATTGATGCCGGATCGTTTACCTTTAATAAACTGGGAGCCCGGGTAATCCCGAATTCCAACGTTATTCTGCAGGGTGACGAATATGTTGCAGAGGTTTTTCTGGCAGCAGAAGATACGACACAACAACCTGAAATAATTATTAATAACCGTTCTGTCCCTGTAATAGACGGAAAAGCAACCTACAGTGTGAAAACTACCGAACCGGGGGTTTTTAGCTGGAGCGGCCTGATCAAATATAAAAGCCCGGAGGGGCTGATAAGAAATTATCCTTTCAGACAACAATACCAGGTAACAAAACCAAGCGTTACTATGTCGGCTACCAGGATGAATGTTTTCTACCGGGGTCTTGACAACCCGTTTGATGTTGGAGGTGGCGGAATCCCGCAGGAAAACCTGGAAGTCTCGATGACAAACGGAAAAGTATTAAAAAGAGGAACCAATTATATTATACAACCCAGTGATCTGGATGAGATGGGACGGCGGACAAAAGTTTCCGTTTATGCAAATATCGGGGGAGAAAGGCGGTTACTTGGCACAACAGACTGGAGAGTGAAAAGGGTTCCGGACCCGGTGGCACAGGTAGCGGGACAGTCGGGTGGTGAAATACGTAAAGAACGACTGCTCGTTGAAGAAGGAGTGATGGCAGTGCTGGAAGATTTTGATTTTGATTTTAAATATACCGTAACCCGGTTTAACGTTCAGGTATCAGGAACCGGTGGCTATGTTAGTATTTGGGAATCAAACTCTAACCGCTTTACTGAAGATCAGAAAGAACAGTTCAGAAGACTGAATCCTAATAGTTTAGTTTATATTGCTAATATTAAAGCAGTTGGAGATGATGGTGAATCCCGGGATATTGATCCGATTTCTTTTAAAATCCGTTAACATGAATAAGTTAATTATTTATTTCGTAGCAGGTTTAATGCTAATAGTATTGTTTCAGTCGAAACAGACTGATGCACAAATAGTGAATGGCGCTTATAAAACAAATGACATTTACCAGAAAAAACCCATACCCCTGCCATCTGTCAGGGAAGCAGATGTTTTCTGGTCTAAAATGATATGGCGCATTATCGACATGCGGGAAAAAATGAACCATACATTATACTATCCTACTGAAGAAATAGGCGGCCGCACAAATCTTATTTCCCTACTTCTTGAAGGCATAAAAAACGGACAAATCACTCCTTATGATGCCCGTCTCGATGATGATTTCAAGGTACCAATGACATTCGAGCAGGTACAGGATGCTTTCGGTGCAGAGTCTAAAACGGAACAGGTTATAGATTTTGATACGGGAGAGAGAAAAGATATGATTATCGAAGGGGAAATCAGGCCCAACGAAGTTAAACAATATATGATAAAGGAGGAATGGTATTTTGACAAGCAGACTTCTACCCTTAATGTAAGAATTATAGGTATTTGTCCAATACGGGAATTTGTGCGTGAAAATGATGAAAGTAATCAGATTCAGCGCCAGAAAGTCTTTTGGGTATATTTCCCGGAAGTACGTAATCTGCTTGCAACCAGTCTGGTATTAAACCCATACAACCAGGCACAATCGATGTCATTCGACGAGTTATTTATAAAAAGATTCTTTAACAGTTATGTAGTTAAAGAATCCAATGTGTTCAATAACCGTGACATCAGTGCCTATTTAAGCGGTAAGGAAGCTATGCTGGAATCAAAAAGAATTGAAAAAGAGATCTTTAACTTCGAACAGGATCTTTGGGAATATTAAAATTTTAAATACAAATTATTTCGCCCTTTTTATCATAATAACTTTAAAAAGGATAAAAGGTATTGAATTTAATTTTTGATAAATATCTGAAAACAGTTTTCAGACCTGGTTAGTTAAAACCAGATAATCCTTTTTATCCTTTAATTATCTGTACCGGCCAAAGGAAAAAGATATAATTTGTAAAGTAAGAATGAGAAAAGTTTTAATATATATCATTGTGATTATGGGATTGCTTTTCCATTCGTGCCATAATGAAATCAGGCAATTTCTTCCCGGGGGCGAAAAAAAATCGAAGAATTGGTTTGAGCCTACACCCTTCGGGATGGTATATATTAAAAGCAGTTCTCTCCTGATCGGTCCATCTGACGATCAGATTGATCAATCTAATAACAGCAACAAAAGGATTTCTGTCGGGGCATTCTGGATGGATGATACAGAAATAACAAATAATGAATACAGACAGTTCGTTTACTGGGTTCGTGATTCAATCGCCAGAAAATTATTAGGTCAGGTTTATCCTGACTTTTTAAATACTGAAGACAAATACGGAGTTCCCCTTGATAACCCCACTATCAACTGGAATGAAAAAATAGAATGGGATGATCCTGATTATCAGATGGCAATGGAAGAATTATACATCCCGGAAGAGGAACGTCTTGCTTTCTTTAAAGAGACAGATCCCCGTAAACTTATTTACGATTATCACTATATTGACTTTAAACAGGCAGCCCGAAGAGAAAACAGTTATAATTTTGAAACACAAAAATACGAAGGCACAATTACAAACAAAGAGGGAGAAATGGTTCCTGTCGTAAACAGGAATTCCTTTTTAATCCATGAGTCAGTTCCGGTTTATCCTGATACTCTTTGCTGGATACGTGATTTTACTTATACCTATAATGAACCCTTTACACTGAAATACTTTTCCCATGTAGCATTTGACAATTATCCGGTGGTTGGCGTAAACTGGAAACAGGCAAAAGCTTTCTGCAACTGGCGGACAAAGTTATATGAAGATTTCAGTTCACGCCTTAATGAAATTCCGCCACACTATTACCGGTTACCGACAGAAGTTGAATGGGAAACAGCAGCCCGTGGAGGATTACAGAATAATATCTACCCTTGGGGAAGTTATTATGTAAGAGATGTACAGGGATGTTATGTAGCAAACCTAAAACCCAATCGAGGCAATTATGTAGCTGACAGTCCTACTACAACAACCGCCATGAAAGTGGGACAATTTGAGCCGAATGATTACGGCCTCTATGACATGGCGGGTAATGTCGCCGAATGGACAAATACTGCATTCTACGAAGCTGCATATGAAATAACTCACGATTTAAATCCGGAAATCCAATATGACGCTGCTACAGACGATCCGCCGGTTATGAAAAGAAAAGTTATTCGCGGAGGTTCCTGGAAAGATATAAACTATTTTATCCGTAATGCTACAAGAAGCTATGAATACCAGGATACGGCAAAATCATATATAGGATTCAGGTGCGTGCGGTCATCTTTCA
>CAZIOB010000063.1:0-20410 GCA_964540755.1 uncultured Prolixibacteraceae bacterium
AGTATCGGCCATTATATTTTTATATTTCATATAATCCATCACACCGAGATTCCCTTTATTGAATGCTTCAGCAATGGCAAGAGGAACTTTTACTTCTGCTTCAATAACCTTGGCGCGTGCTTCCTGCGCTTTAGCCCGCATTTCCTGTTCAAGTGCAATAGCCATTGCCCTGCGTTCCTCAGCTTTTGCCTGTGCTATATTTTTATCAGCTTCAGCCTGGTCCATCTGCAATCCTGCTCCTATATTTTTACCAATATCTATATCTGCAATATCAATCGACAGAATTTCGAATGCTGTTCCTGCATCGAGTCCTTTTTCAAGTACAACGCGGGAGATGAAATCAGGATTTTCAAGAACCGCTTTATGTGAATGTGATGATCCTATAGAAGATACAATACCCTCACCTACACGTGCAAGTACTGTTTCTTCTCCTGCACCGCCGACAAGCTGTTTGATGTTGGCCCTGACAGTGACCCTTGCCTTGGCAATCAGCTGGATCCCGTCTTTGGCTACGGCTGTAACAGGTGGCGTATTAATGACTTTAGGATTAACTGACATCTGCACAGCCTCGAATACATCACGTCCTGCAAGGTCAATAGCAGTTGCCATTTTAAATGGCAATTCAATATTTGCCTTAGAAGCTGAAACAAGAGCGTGGACTACATTGGCAACATGTCCCCCGGCCAGATAGTGGGCTTCCAGATCATTGCGGTTTAGCGGGACACCGGCTTTTGTACCTTCAATAAGAGCGCGGACAATTACTCCCGGGGGTACTTTCCTGAACCTCATCAGGAAAAGTTGCAGAAGAGAGATCCTGACACCTGAGACCAGGGCTGAAAACCAAAGTCCTATTGGAATGAAATAGAGGATAATAAAAAGTAATACAATTATACCAATTATTAATCCCCACGTACCTATAGATTCAATCATTTTTTTATTTTTTTACAGGTTCAACAATAATTTTATTTGACAATATTTTTATAACTTTTATTTCCGTGTTATGATCTATATATGCTCCCGTTGACTGTGCTTCCACAACCTCCCCGTTGACCCTCACCTTTCCTGAAGGGGCTAATCTGCCAATACTTTTTCCTGTATCCCCAACTTTTATTTTTTCAATATTTATGTTCTCTATTTTCCCTTCAATATTAGATTCGAGTATCATCTTTCTGCCTGTCCCTGATTTAAAAAAATAATATATGAGAAAAGGAGAGGCTATCAGTACAAACGCAAGTGTTAAAATTCCCACTCCTGTTCCGTATTCAGTAAATGCAATATATACACTTACTCCAAGTAAAATAAATCCTCCTATCCCCGCTATGGTTACTCCGGGAATAACTGCAAATTCAATGAGCAGAAGCAAGAGGCCAAGAACTATGAGAAGGATAATAGTGAATACTGTCATGGCAAAGGACTGATTGATGTGCTTAAATTTTTTTTGTTCAGTGCATCCTTCATTTTTTTTAATTCCTTAAATTGCCCCCTGCGGATGTCACAGCTACCATTATTATGGGCAATAAGAGTACACTGCATTGCCTGTTCGTATGAATGTTCACATATCTCCATCAAAGCTTCTGCCACATAATCAAAACTATTAACATCATCATTATACAATACCAGCCAATATTCTTTGTCTGGTATTTTTTTACTGTTACCAGTTGACTTTTTTTTAGTTTCTTTTGATGTCATTTTCCTGATTCAATTTCTTTAGCTCGTTCCAAAGTTATTCTTTTTCCATTAAAATATGGTGCAACCTGTGGATTTTTAACACCTTCCTGCTTTAGCTGATTTTGCATCTTAACAGCATCATCATAAGTTGTCAGATTACCTGTGGTATAAACTTCAACGCCCTTTTCATCTGTATAATGCTCTATCTTACGTATTAGCGAAAGCTTATTATACAATCTTTGAATATATGAAGGCAATCCCCTGCTGTATGCCCCTATCTGTATTTTATATACAAGGTCAGCAGATTTTTGTGAAGTTGTGCGTTCATGCCTAAGTTCAGTTGCAGTTAATAAATTATCCTGTGTAATTATAACATGAGTAACTTCAGGCTCTTCAAATTCTTCCTGTTTAAACTGAGCCTCACGGGCTGCTTTTATTTTTTCCAGTTCAAGGATAAAATTTTCCCTGCCTGCAGAACTGACACCTTGCCAGTATTTATTCTCCGTCTCCCTGCATTCATCTGAGACTTTGTTAATTTCTTCTTTTAATTTATATGAAATATTTTCAAGTGCCAGTATCTTTTCTCCGATATCAGCTTTTTTATCCCGATCATTAGTTTTCAGATACTGTTCCCTGAGCCGGTCTGCCTGTTTCAGACTGTTATCCAGCTGTTTCTGCAAAGATTTCAGTCTGTCAAATAGTTTCTTCCCTTCTTCAGTCTTAAAGTGAGACGGGTACAGATAGGTAATCTGATTGTTAATTTGAAACTCAACAGGCTCTTCTTCAGGAATATCAACAGTCGGTTTTACTCCCGGCAGATCAGGAAGCGCTCTTCTCTGAATGGTTATGTTATCAGGTTTTTTTATACCAGGGATATTTTCTTTTGAAGGGCTTTGAATTTCGGCGTTTTCGTCTAATGGATCCACAGAAATCCCCGGTTCATTTATTTCATAATCCGGAATAATTTCTTCATAATCTTGTTTATTTTCAGGTTTATATTCTAATTCCGGATTTAAATCTCTTTTGGCTTCAGGTAACTTTTCATGTCCTTTTTCCTCTGTTAGCCCTTCAACTTCAGTAACATCCCCAATATTTTTAATAATTCTTTCTGAATGGGTTTCAGCAATGCCCGAATCATCCTTATTTATATCTCCTTTAAAAGGATTGACTCTATCATAGCACTGTTGTATAAGTTCAGTAAGCTTCAATTCCTTTTGCTCTTCTTCAGGAGCGCTGATACGGAACTGATTATAAAATTTAAGCGCCTGTTCCCATTCATTCCGGGCATGATACTGAACGCCCATATAGTAATGAATGCGCTGAGGTGTAACTTGTTTCCCAGCTTTTAAGAGGTAATTTAAATCTTCATCAGAGAAATGTCCGTTTTCAGTCCTGCATGCTCCATAATAATAATTTAATAAGGTATTATCGTTATCTTCTTCCAGAAGCAGCCTGAAAATTTCTTCTGCCCTGCCATAATCCTTTTTGTCAAACAGCCTCATTGCATTCACTGCAGAAATATCCTGTGATCCTGCCTGTAACCAGATCAAAACCATAAGGAATATTATTACCGGTATTCTTTTTAAATATCTGCACATTGTCTCTTCAGACTTTATTTTATGATTTAAATAATAAATTTTTATATGTATCATATATAACACACATGGAGTTATAATGATATCCCTGGTTGATAAATATTATCATGCCGGCTTCATTAACTTTTGTGATAAATTACCTTATTTAGGTTTCAATTGTAAAGTTACAAAAATAGTGTAAAGCAATCTATTTTTATCTTGAATCGTTTTTCATACATACAATAACAATTATTGTTCCATACTATCAGGAGACTGATATGTTATTCATGCCGGGTAGTATAAGTAGAGCCTGAAAGTTCAAACAAGCTTCGGGAGGAGAACCCGGGTTATATAAAATTAATCAATTTTAATTAGAGGATAATTATCATTTTAATACTGTATATTTGTAAGATCAGAATAGAAAAATAGATAAAAAGTAAAAAAAATGGCTGCATTAAAACCTGGAGATAAAGCGCCGGAATTTAAAGGTATTGACCAGGACGGCAATACAATTTCTTTAAATGATTTTCGGGGTAAGAGACTGATCCTCTATTTTTACCCGAAGGATAATACTGCAGGCTGTACGGCAGAGTCGTGCAATCTGAATGACAATTATGATATTTGGCTTGACAAAGGATTTGATGTAGTGGGTGTAAGTCCCGACAGTGTTGATTCACACAAAAATTTCAGGGAGAAATACGGATTAAGGTTCAACCTTATATCCGATCCGGAAAAAAATATTTTGAAAGCTTATGGCGCCTGGGGTGAGAAAAGTATGTACGGCAAAAAATATGAAGGAGTTTTGCGTACCACATTTTTAATTGACGAAGACGGTATTATCCGGGATATTTTTTGGAAGGTAAAAACAAAGGATCATACTAATCAGATCTTAACCAGTTTAAATATTTAACCTTTTCAAAACATGACAAAAGAAGAAAAAGTTCAGATGAACAAAGAGAAGTTAAAAGCCCTTCAGCTTACCATGGACAAAATTGAGAAAAGCTATGGTAAAGGATCAATAATGCGCATGGGAGACAATGTAGTAGAAAATTTGCCGTCAATATCCTCAGGTTCAATTGCACTGGATGTTGCACTGGGAATAGGCGGTTACCCTAAGGGCAGGGTAGTGGAAATATTCGGTCCCGAATCATCGGGAAAGACAACCCTTGCTATACATGCCATTGCGCAGGCTCAAAGGGCGGGTGGTATTGCTGCCATTGTGGATGCAGAACATGCATTTGATCCGTATTATGCAAAAAAGCTTGGTGTTGATATTGAAGAGTTGTTAATTTCCCAGCCCGATAATGGCGAGCAAGCTCTTGAGATAGTAGATAACCTTGTTCGCTCGGGGGCTATTGATATTATTGTTATTGATTCAGTTGCAGCTCTGACGCCAAAGGCTGAACTGGAGGGCGAGATGGGCGATTCCAAAATGGGATTGCAGGCCAGGTTGATGTCACAGGCCCTGCGTAAGCTCACTGCCAATATTAGTAAAACAAAAACATGTTGTATATTTATCAACCAATTACGGGAAAAGATAGGTGTTATGTTTGGAAATCCCGAAACAACCACTGGGGGAAATGCTTTGAAATTTTATGCATCGGTGCGACTGGATATCCGGCGCATAGGACAGATTAAGGATGGTGAAGAAGTAATGGGTACCAATGTCAGGGTTAAAGTTGTGAAAAATAAAGTAGCGCCGCCATTCAGAAAAGCTGAGTTTGATATACTTTACGGAGAGGGCATCTCAAAATCGGGTGAGATAATCGATCTTGGGGTTGATTTGGGTATTATCAAGAAAAGCGGATCATGGTTTAGTTACGGCGATACAAAACTCGGACAGGGGAAAGAGACTGTGCGCAGACTTATTATTGATAATCCGGAACTTGCAGAAGAACTTGAGAAAAAAATTCTGAAAGCCCTTTCCGGTGATACAACGACTGAATAGTATTAGTTTAATTGACAGATATTACCGGGTGAACCGCTTCTGTCGATTCATCCGGTTTTTTTTATATCCAAATAATAAACAAAGTATTTTTAGGAAATAATAGTATATAGTACATAATAATTGAATTCACCGGTAAATAGTTCCGGCGAAATCTATATTCTCAAATTTTAATTTACAGTATATGAAGGTTTTAAAATTTGGTGGTAGTTCAGTTGGCAATGCTGCCGGCATAAGACGCGTAAGAGAAATAATAGAAAGCCAGGTTGGCGATATAATTGTTGTAGTCTCTGCACTGGAGGGCATAACAGACCAGATTTTACAGGCAGCCCGTCTGGCTTCCACCGGCAGTGATGATTTTAAAAATGTACTTTCAGGCATCAAGAGGCGTCATGATGAGGTTATACGGGATCTGTCCGTTGAGAATGATCCCTTATCATCAATAGTTCAGCAGTTGCTGGGGGAACTGGAACAGATACTGACGGGGATAACTCTTGTGGGAGAGCTGACTGATAAAACACTTGACCGGCTTGCTGGTATTGGTGAACGTATTTCTTCTTATATTTTGGCCCGGTTTATTCCGGGAGCTGTCAGGATAGATGCTGCTGATATGATCCGTACCGACAGTAATTTTGGCAGGGCAACAGTTGATTATAAGTTTACTAACAGCCTGATAGAAAAGGAATTGGGTGGATTTAGCGGCATTGCCGTGGTCCCCGGCTTCATAGCAAAAAATGACAGGGGTGAATATACGACTCTTGGCAGAGGGGGATCGGATTATACTGCTGCAATAATTGCAGCCGCCCTTGAGGCAGAAGTTCTTGAGATATGGACCAGTGTTGACGGATTCATGACTGCTGACCCGGAGGTTATAAGTAAGGCTTATACCATTCCTGAGCTTACCTATTCCGAAGCAATGGAACTTTCTCATTTTGGTGCCAGGGTGATTTATCCGCCAACAATATTGCCTGTGTATAAGAAAGATATCCCTGTAAGAATAAAAAATACCTTCTTCCCTGAGAAGACAGGGACCCTTATCACAAGTCATAAACAGGAAAGAAAAGACAGGCCTATTAAAGGAATATCTTCCATATCAGGTATAATCCTGGTTACACTGCAGGGCATAGGCATGGTAGGGGTTACCGGCATCTCAATGAGATTTTTCTCCGCCCTTGCAATGGCCAATATTAATGTGATACTGATATCACAGGCTTCTTCTGAAAATTCAATCAGCGTGGCAATAGATGAAAATACTTTGCTGGCGGCAGAAAGTGCAATTAATTCGGAATTTAAGAATGAAATTGCTTTGGGAAAGATCGGCAGGATCAACATTGAAAAGGATTTGTCCATTGCCGCAATTGTCGGGGAGAATATGAAACATACAACCGGAATTGCCGGAAAGCTGTTTTCTACAATAGGCAGGAATGGCATAAACATAATTGCTATAGCCCAGGGAGCTTCTGAGTTGAATATTTCATGGGTGGTCAAAAATTCCGAACTGAGGAAAACACTGAATGTTGTTCATGAATCATTTTTCCTTTCAGAGAATGTGGAGCTGAACATTTTTCTCATGGGAACAGGCCAGGTGGGCGGAAATTTATTGGAACAATTACAGAAACAACAGCAGAAACTGCTTGAAGAAAAGCATTTAAAAATTAAATTGTCAGGAGTGGCAAATTCCAGGAAGATGATGTTTTCACGGGAAGGAATAAATCTGGCTTCGCTGTCCGCTGAACTTGAAAGTTCAGGTAAAGCCTCAAGTCTGAAGGGATTTGTAGATGAGATGAAACAGATGAATATTTATAATTCTGTATTTGTCGATTGCACTGCATCAGATGAAGTGGCATCATTATATAAGGAAATTTTGAGTTCAAATATCTCTGTCGTAACAGCCAATAAGGTCGCTGCTTCTTCATCTTACAGTAATTACTCCGAATTAAAATATATTGCTAAACAAAAGGGAGTTAAATTTCTGTTTGAAACAAATGTCGGTGCAGGCCTGCCTATTATCAATACCCTCAACGACCTGGTCAATTCAGGTGACAGGGTGCTGAAAATTGAGGCAGTTCTTTCAGGTACTCTGAATTTTATTTTTAATACAATATCTTCTGAGATTCCGTTAAGCAGGACAGTAAAAATGGCGAAAGATATGGGCTATTCAGAGCCTGATCCCAGGACTGACCTTAGCGGTATTGATGTGGCGCGAAAAATACTTATTCTGGCAAGGGAGGCAGGATATCCCATGGAAATGAACGATATAATAATTGAAAGATTTATTCCTGATACTCTTTTTGAAGGTTCAGAGTATGATTTCTGGAGTAAAATTACGGATCTGGATCAGGGATTTGAAGAGAGGCGTACAATTCTGGAAAAAGAGAATAAAAAGTGGAGGTATGTTGCAAGATTTGAAGATGGCAAAGCAATTATAGGATTGCAGGAAGTGGGGGAACTGCATCCTTTTCATGACCTGCAGGATAGTAATAACATGGTAATATATACAACAGAAAGGTATCATGAGTTTCCAATGCTGATTAAAGGTTATGGAGCCGGAGCTTCAGTCACTGCGGCAGGCGTATTTGCTGATATTATAAAAGTTTCAAATATCTGAAAGGCCCTTCAAAGGAGCCGTGTATTATTGATCTATAGGTCTTGATAAGTATCAGAATAAAAATTAATATGCATGAAGTTTATTATAATTTTAGGAGATGGTATGGCTGATCAGCCACTGGCTGCATATGGGAACAAAACACCTTTGCAGCTGGCCCGTAAGCCACATATTGATATGCTGGCCAAAAAAGGAAGAAGCGGACTGCTGGTTACGGTCCCTGACACTATGCAGCCGGGCAGTGAGATTGCCAATATGGCTGTCCTTGGATATGATGTTGAAAAGGTTTATGAGGGCAGGGGAGTGCTTGAGGCCGCAAGTATGGGCATTGAGCCTGGCCCGTCAGACCTGGCAATGCGTTGCAACTTAATAACTATAGAAAATGATAATATTAAGAATCATTCGTCAGGGCATATATCCAGTGAGGAAGCTGCCATCCTGATAGATTATCTGAATAGTGAACTGGGAACTGAAACCGTAAAGTTTTACCCTGGCGTTTCATATCGTCATCTTATGATAATAAAAGAAGGTAATAAATACCTGGATTGTACGCCGCCACATGATAAACCAGGTACTCCCTTCAGACAGGTTATGGTAAAAGCAGTTACAAAGGAAGCAGAGAATACGGCCCGAAAAATTAATGATTTGATTATAAATTCTCAGGAAGTTCTGAAAGATCATCCTGTAAACATTAATCGCCTAAAACGAGGGAAAGATCCTGCAAACAGCATTTGGCCATGGTCGCCCGGATATAAGCCGGTTATGCCAACCTTAAAGGATATGTTCCGGATAAACAGATCAGCTGTTATTTCAGCAGTCGATCTTATCCAGGGGATAGGAGTATATGCAGGAATGGAAGTTATCAGGGTGAAGGGGGCAACCGGACTGTATGATACCAATTATGAAGGCAAGGCCCGGGCAGCAGTGGATGCCCTGAAGAGAAGTGATTTTGTTTATCTTCATGTTGAGGCAAGCGACGAAGCCGGCCATGAGGGTGATGTGGAATTAAAAACCAGGACTATTGAATATCTCGACAAAAGGATTGTAAAATATGTACTTGAGCAGACTGCTGAATTTGAAGAAGATGTAGCGATCGCCGTTTTACCTGATCATCCTACTCCATGTGATTTGAAAACTCATACACGCGATCCTGTTCCGTTCATAATTTACAAACCCGGTGAAAAGCCTGATAATGTGAACGTTTATGATGAGTTTAGCGTGAAAGAGGGTTATTACGGCCTGCTGCATGGTGATCAGTTTATCAAAAAATTTTTAGGCCTGTCATGAAGGTTGATTATCCTGATACGGGCAAGTCATCGCCAAACAGGTTTTAAAAAGCCGGATAAAAATTTTATCTTTAGCAATGACAATCAATAAAGAGCTACAAAAGAGAGATAAAAATATTGTGCCTGAGAAAACATCAATATGAAATGGAAGCGGCTAATAGAAAGGATTTATTAAATTTGCCGGTGAAATTAACTCTTATTGACTTTGGAATATTACAGTACAAATAAGAATACACGGAAAGTGTCTCTCAGAGAGGCTGTTGTAAAAGGTCTGGCAGATGATAACGGACTTTTTATGCCGGAAAGGATTAATAAATTCGATCCGGTTTTTTTTAAAGAGTCCCGCCATTTGTCGTTCAATGATATCTCTTTTGAAGTCGCAAAGAAATTTTTTGAAGAAGATATACCCGGAACAAATCTTCATGAAATAGTAAATGACACCCTTTCATTTGACTGTCCATTGGTGAAAGTCCGCGATAATATATACTCTCTTGAGCTTTTTCACGGCCCTACGCTTGCTTTTAAAGATGTAGGGGCACGTTTTATGGCCAGATTGCTCAAATATTTTAGTCATAAAGGAGAAAAAAGGGTTAATGTTCTTGTAGCTACATCGGGAGATACAGGCAGTGCTGTTGCAAACGGTTTTCTTAATGTTGAGGGAATTCATGTTTTTGTGCTTTATCCGAAAGGAAAGGTCAGCAGGATACAGGAATCGCAGTTTACCACACTCGATAATAATATTACTGCAATTGAAGTGGAAGGTACTTTTGATGACTGCCAAAGGCTTGTTAAAACAGCCTTTATGGATGAGGAATTAAACAAAAAATTATTATTGACATCTGCAAACTCAATTAATGTTGCCCGTTTTTTGCCTCAGTCTTTTTATTATTTCAATGCTTTTGCCAGGCTTAACGAACAAAACGGACAGGCAGGGAAAAGCTTGGTTGTATCCGTTCCCAGCGGAAATTTTGGGAATCTGACAGCAGGACTTATAGCCCGGGAAATGGGACTCCCTGTTCAATACTTTCTGGCGGCAAATAATTCCAATGATGTTTTTTATGAATACCTGAAAACCGGAAAGTATAATCCCCGCAGTTCGGTAGAAACAATTGCCAATGCTATGGATGTGGGTGATCCGAGCAATTTTGCAAGGATTCTTGATCTTTATGGCCATTCTCATAAAAAAATATCTTCCGTCATAAGGGGATTCCGTTACCCGGATGACAAGATCAGGGACACTATTAAAAGAGTTTACGATCAGGCCGGGTATTTGTGCGACCCTCATGGCGCCTGTGGTTATCAGGCTCTTGAAGATTTTATTGAGCCCGGCCAGGTGGGTGTTTTCCTTGAAACTGCACACCCTGCAAAGTTTACCGAAACGGTTGAATCTATTATAGGAAAGGGCAATGTTGAAATACCTGAAAAATTAATGGAATTTATGAAGGGTGAGAAAGTAAGTGTTGAAATGAAAGTTGATTTTCAAAGGTTCAAAGATTTTTTAATTGCATCCGTATCAAGATAAATTTTAGTGAACTTTTTATGGAATTTCAAACCAAACAATATTTTATACGTATGAATTATAATAAACAGAACAATAATTGAAATTTGATACTATCTTTGGCGAATGAATTTTTATAAAGATTTTTAGCTTGAAAATTTGGCCCCATTTGAAAATAAAACCGGCATTATGAGACAACTTAAGATAACCAAGCAGGTCACGAATCGTGATACTTTATCATTGGACAAATATTTGCATGAAATAGGCAAGGTGGAGTTGTTGTCAGGAGAAGAAGAGGTTGAACTTGCCAAGCTGATAAAAAAAGGGGACAGGGAAGCGCTGGATAAACTTATTAAAGCCAATTTACGTTTTGTCGTCTCGGTTGCAAAGCAATACCAGAACCAGGGATTAAGCCTGCCTGATCTTATCAATGAAGGAAACCTCGGACTGATAAAGGCTGCTGAACGGTTTGATGAGACACGCGGTTTTAAATTTATTTCCTATGCTGTATGGTGGATAAGGCAATCCATTCTTCAGGCTCTTGCCGAACAATCACGGATAGTTCGCCTTCCTTTAAATAAGATTGGTTCTATAAATAAAATAAATAAAGCCATTAACAAATTGGAACAGGAGTTTCAGAGGGAGCCGACAATAGAAGAGCTGGCTGAAATTGTTGAATCAAAGCCGGAGTTGATAGAAGATGCCATGAATTTTTCAAATATCCATATTTCCATGGATGCCCCCTTACACGATGAGGAGATGAACAACATGTATGACGTATTATTGAATGAAGATTCTCCCAGTCCTGATAGTGAATTAATAGACAGTTCTTTAAGAAAAGAGATAGAAAGGTCGCTTTCGACCCTGGGGGAGAGGGAAGCTGATATTCTCAGATATTATTTCGGGTTGAACAAATACCCCCCTCATACCCTTGAAGAGATTGGTGATGAATTCGGACTCACCCGCGAGAGAGTCCGCCAGATAAAAGAGAAAGCAATTAAAAAATTGAAAAATCAGTATCGTAACCGATTGCTTAAAGCATACCTCGGACAGTAATCAGTATTATTTATGAAACATTTAGTAGCTCCTTCAATTCTTTCAGCTGATTTCAATCAGTTGGGTAAAGACATAATGATGTTAAACGAAAGTGAAGCGGATTTTATTCACTGTGACATAATGGATGGTGTATTTGTTCCAAATATTTCTTTTGGGATCCCGATAGTTGAACATGTCAGGAAAATCGCGACAAAACCTTTAGACGTGCATTTGATGATTGTGGATCCGGATAAATACATCGAGCCTTTTTCTATGGCTGGTGCTGCTTGGTTAACAGTCCATTATGAAATTTGTAACCATTTACACAGGACAATAAATTATATTAAGGAGCAGGGTGTTAAGGCCAGTGTTTGTCTGAATCCGCACACGCCTGTTGCTGTATTGGAAGACATACTTCAGGAGCTTGACATGGTATTGTTAATGTCTGTCAATCCCGGATTTGGAGGACAGGAATTTATTCTTAACACTCTTAAGAAAGTCAGCCGGCTAAAAGATATGATTTTGCAGAACAATGCTGACTGTCTGATTGAAGTTGACGGTGGAGTTAATTTTGAGACAGGTAAAATGCTTCTTGAAGCCGGAACAGATGTTTTGGTTGCGGGAAGTTTTGTTTTTGGCTCGGATGACCCCTTAAAGACAATAAGTGAGTTGAAACATTTACAGGGAAAGTAGTTCCTGTGTATTATTTTTTATTATCCTTTTCTTTTTTAGTCCCGGAATCCGGTTTATTTTTCATTTTATAAAGCAGCTCATTTCTCATAATACAATCTTCGCGGCAATCGTAACATTTATCCGGAAGATCAGACCCTTCCGTTTCACAGCCGGGCTTCTTCAGCTTTTTAATTCTCCGGAATCTGCCTATGATTCTCCATGCAGTCAGAATTATGGCTAAAGCAATGATTATGAATGTTATGATCTCCTGGAGCATAAATTAAAAAAATAACTGCATAAAATTATATACGAAAAAACTTGTCAGCCACGCAAGAGATGTGGTGTAAACAACTACAAACAGCGCCCATTTCCATGTTCCTGTTTCGTTTTTTATAGTGGCAATAACTCCGATGCATGGGAAATATATGAGTATAAAAAAGAGAAAAGAGAGCGCAGAAGGAATGGAAAATACTTTTTGCCCTGCGAGCTTACCACTTGTATGAACTTCATCCTGTAATTTTTTTTGAAGATTGACCGTTGAGTTGTCATCTTCGGTTTGGTAAAGGACTCCCATGGTACTTACTATGATCTCTTTGGCAGGTAAGCCGGCAAGGAGACTTATGCTCATTTTCCAGTCAAATCCCAGAGGCTTCATAACCGGTTGTACCCATCTCCCGAAGCGTCCAAGATAAGAATTTGCCAGGTGTTCTGATTCACTGCTATTATCACGATTTTCCTGAACCTGCTTATTATTAATGTCTTTAAGCTGCTCTGTGCCGGGTGTTGTATTCATAACCCAAACAGTGTCACGCGGAAAATACTCAAGGGCCCATATAATAATAACGCCGAGCATTATTATTGTACCTATCTTTTTGAGGTATTGGCTGGTTTTATTCCACATATGATAAATAATATTGCGTAATGTAGGTACTTTATATGATGGTAGTTCCATTACGAAAGGGGTTTCTTTATTCCTGAAAACCGTTTTGTTGAGGATCTTTGCAGTAATAAAAGCAAAGATAATGCCTGCAAGATAGATTCCGACGAGGATAAGCGCTTCAAATTTTTTAAAGAAGGCTGATATTACAAGCACATAAACCGGAAGTCTTGCGCTGCATGACATAAATGGAATTATAAGCATTGTAAGCAGCCTGTCATCCCTGTTTCGCATTGTACGGGTTGCCAGAATTGCCGGAACGTTGCACCCAAAACCCATTATCAATGGTATAAAGGAGCGGCCGTGCAATCCGAACCTGTGCATTATTTTATCCATTATAAAGGCTGCGCGGGACATATATCCTGATTCCTCAAGCAACGATATAAAGAAAAAAAGTATAATTATGTTGGGAAGGAATATCAGCACACTGCCTGCTCCGCTTATGATGCCGTTGACGATCAGATCTTTCAGCATCCCTTCTCCCATTATATCTGATATAAAGTTTCCCAGTATCATTAATCCCGAGTCAATCCATTCCATAGGATAAGACCCTAAATTAAAAGTGCCATAAAACATAATAAAAAGTATAAGAGCAAATATGGGGAAGCCCAGGTACCGGTGTGTTAAGATATTGTCAATTTTTTCAGAACCTGTTGTCTCTTTCCGTAAGGGATTACGCAAAGTCTCTTTCAGTGCGCCTCCAATAAATCCGTATTTTGCATCCGTGATCACTGACTCGCTGTTTTCACCCAGAAATCTTTCAATACGCCTTATTTCTCTTTCACTGGTTTTTTTAATGTCGGTGAAATTAGTGTAATGTGCCAATAATTCCGTTACATGCGGGTCTTTCTCCAGCATTTTTAAAGCAAGAAAGCGTGATGAAATTTTGTCGGTAATGGGTTTGTCTTTCTTTATTTCCTTCCTGATTTTTTTTATGGAATCTTCCAGGTCGCTGCCATAGTTAATATGGATATGCCTTGAAACGGTATCTTTTCCTTCAAAGACTTCAATAATCTTATCAAAAAGATTATCCATTCCCGTTCCTCTTGAACTTACGGTAGGAATAAAAGGCAATCCAAGCAGTCGCGACATTGCTTCATAATCAAATTCAATTTTTTTTCTTTCCAGTTCATCATACATGTTAAGTGCGGCAATAATGCGCAGGTCCATGTCTATTAACTGTGTGGTCAGGAAAAGGCTTCTTTCAAGACTGGCAGAATCAAGGACATTGATAACAATGTCGGGGGTTTGCTCGTAAATAAATCTTCTTACAAATATTTCTTCTTCGGAATATGCAGTAAGACTGTAAGTTCCCGGAAGATCATAAAAATTGAATGTGTATCCTTTTGCTTTTATCGTAGCCTTCTTGATATCCACTGTTACTCCCGGATAGTTGCCTATCTTTTCCCTTGAACGTGAAATAAAATTGAAGAGGGTTGTTTTGCCGGAATTTGGATTGCCGACCAGGGCGACATTAATTATCCGGATTTTCCCGGAACGTTCAACTGCTATCCTTTCTATATCCGTAACACCTTCATAGCCTCCATTTAATGATTCAACAAAATCTGCCACCGGCACGACTTCGATCAGATCAGCTTCTGATTTTCTCAGAGAGACATTATAATCAAGTATCTTAAATTCAAAAGGGCCTTTGAAAGGTGCATTTTTTATTACCTTTACTTCTTTGCCCTTAACAAATCCCATTTCCATGATACGTTTCCTGAATGATCCGTGCCCGAGGATTTTAGTTATTATTACGGTTTCTTTATATTTTACTTCACTTAGCTTCACTATCAGCCCGATCCTTCTTTTCTATATTTAAATTAAATAAAAATAAGGATACAAATATATTGAAATTACTTTCATTTTAAATAGATTTATTTTTTCTTTACATCATGCTGAAAGAAGGCGATAAATATTACAATGACATTAACAAAATTCTGAATGATTTGCCTGTTGATTTCAATATCCTTGAAGAACAGATAGATATTGAGGATCAGGTCAGGTATTTTGAATTTTCCAGAAAGTTGAGGGAAAAAGGATTTGATCCCGGTTTACTGGAAGATAGTAATGAATTGTTTACAAAGGAAACGGGGATCGAAAGGAAAAAAGAGATATTAACCTGTCTCGCTCTTACTGTTGATGTCAAGGCCTACCGGACAATCGAAAAATTTCTGGAAAAGGCAGGCCCTGAAATCAGGAGCTGGGCTGTAATGGCTTTACAGGAGAGCAGAATGATGCTCAAGAGTTCTCTTCTTGACGAAAAGCAGATATTTATATCCACCGGTCTGGGGGGGAAGGGGCAGAAACTGCGTTATTACGCGATATTCATAAACCGGTCATCTGATATCATCCTTAATCCTGTCCAGCAGAAAGTGTTAAAAAATGAGTTACTGATTGCACTGGATAAAGAGAAAGGTGAATTTGAGTCAATTGATTTTTCAGGAGGATTTTCAGGGGCATTATTGCTGTTACAGATCAAGACAGATATAAAGGAATTTTTCAGGGATATTATAGAAGAATGCAATCAATATGGCAATTTTCTGGATGAGGATATGATCATTACAAATGTTAAGGTGTTATCAAGAAATGAAATAGTAACTTATTTAGAACAAAAAGATAAGGGGGATGATGAAGGATCAGGAGTGGAAGAAGAATAAAATCAATGTGGCAATGCAGGTATTGCCACAGGCCGGCAATATATTGAGTTATTCCTTAGTGGATAAGGCTATAGAAGCAATCAGGCAAACAGGCTTCACATATATGGTTTGTCCTTTTGAAACTGTCGTTGAATGCAATTTTTACGAATTGCCGGTTTTGCTTGAAAAAGTCCATGACGCCTGTCTTAATGCAGGTACTGAAAAGATGCTGACCAATTTAAAGATCCAGGTGGATTTTGAAAATGATGTAACAATCGGTGACAAGATGAATAAGTATAGTTGATTTAAAAATGTTATATTTGCATCCCGAAAAAATAATATCTGATAAGATATTTGTGCTGCCTGCCTGAACAGCGGGTAATGCGAAAAAAGCGAATCGGGATATAATTAAATAAATACTTAAAGGACCTGTAGCTTAATTGGATAGAGCACCTGACTACGGATCAGGAGGTTGGGGGTTCGAGTCCCTTCAGGTTCACTTGAAAATCAGGGAGTTACATAAATTAAAATGTAGCTCCCTTTTTCCTTGAATACACATTTGAATAGATAAATACTTTTTACTATAAATTTTTATTTTAGATTGTGAGGATTAAAATAAAATATCTGGTTTTGAAATATCTGAAAAGGTTCTTTGTATGTTAATCAATTTTTCCCCGGTATCTTGAGATTAGCAACATTCAATCATTACATGTTTTGCAACATGTTTTATTTCCGCAAAGCTTTGTGCAAAGCTTTGCGGAAAATTCAATTTAAAAGAGAGTTGTATGAAATAAAAAGATTAACGAAATTTATCCATTAAGATGAATTTTTAAATTTTACTTTATCAGCAACTAAAATTTTTAACCATGAAGATTTTGAAATCAAAAATTTTAATTATAATGATCATCGCAATTGTGACCGGATCATTTAAAGAACAACCGTTTCAATATAAAGCAGAATGGGATTCGCTTGAAAAAGTTAATCCCGTGCCGGAATGGTTCAAGGATGATAAATTCGGGATATATTTCCACTGGGGTGTATATTCTGTGCCGGCATTTGGCAATGAATGGTATCCCAGGAATATGTATATTGAGGGAAGGAAAGAGAACCAGCATCACATTGAGACCTATGGCCAGCCTGAAGAGTGGCCATATCATTATTTCATAACCGGAGCAAAGGACAAGCAGGGTAATTTTGTTCAGTTTGCTCCCAAATTAAAATCCGAAGGTGGAAATTTTGATCCGGAAGAGTGGGCTGATCTGTTTGCAAGGTCTGGCGCCAGGTTTGCCGGTCCCGTTGCAGAGCATCATGATGGCTTTTCAATGTGGGCAAGTGATATAAATCCTTGGAATGCAAAAGATAAAGGCCCCGGGCTTGACCTTGTCGGACTGCTTACGGATGCAATACGCAGTAAAAACATGAAGATCATTCTTTCAATGCATCATGCATTCCATGGTTTTGTTCGTAAAAGAAGCGGAAGCCACAATAAGACAACAAATGAAAGTTTTTATCAATATGCACCGGATACAAATGACCCGGAGCTTAAAATTCTATATGCAAAATTATCCGAAGAAGAAAATGAAAAACTTTGGCTTGGAAAGCACAAAGAGATAATTGACAAATACCGGCCTGACATTATCTGGCAGGATTTTAACCTGACAGGGATTAGGGAACCGGTATTGCTGGAGTTTCTTGCTTATTACTATAATAAAGCCGAAGAATGGGATAAGGAAGTTGTGGCTACCTATAAAGATGCACTAAATACTGATGTTGCAGTCCTCGATTATGAACGTGGAGGCCCTATAGACATTACCGATTATTACTGGCTTACTGATGATGCTATCAGCCGCTCAAGCTGGTGTTATACTGAGGGCATCAGTTATTATTCCCCAAAGAAAGTATTTCATGGTTTTTTAGACCGCATAAGCAAGAACGGCAACCTTCTTCTTAATATTTCTCCTAAGGCTGACGGCTCCATACCTCAGGAGCAAAAAGAAATACTTCTGGCTTTCGGCGATTGGCTTGGAAAATATGGCGAGGCGGTTTACAATACCAGGGCCTGGGTAAAATATGGGGAAGGCCCGACTAAGATGGGTACCGGTCACATGCATACGGCAAAAGATAAAGTGGTGAAATTTGAGGCACCGTCCGAGTGTACAGCAGAAGATATACGTTTCACGAGAAGCAAGAATAATAAAGTCCTCTATGCAATAGTGCTCGGATGGCCGGGCGACAATGAAATTTTGTCAATAAAATCACTGTCATTCCCGGAGTTTAATTTAAAATTTTTGAAGGATGTGCAATTACTGGGGCCTGAAAAAGGCATGTATATATCACTGGATTATAAACAGGATGATTCGGGAATGCACATTACAATGCCTGAAAAACAATCTGAAGAGATGGCCTGGGTAATCAAATTTAAATTTTCCGGTAAAATTCCGGGTTGATATTAAAATAATAATGCCCTTTGCTTCAATATATTTTAACTTTTTTTAAAAAAAATTAAAATTTCTGTCACCCTTTTTGCCAGTTTTTTCGTCTTTTAAATAAAGCAGCCAGTAATTATGCTTTTGTAAAAATATTGAAAAGCAGCTATAATCCGGTTGTTGATAGTTTTTAGTTTAATAAAGAACGACTGAAAAGTACCGGTCGTTCTTTAAAGCAAAAGAGATACTGAAATATTTAATGGACGAAAAACTGAACGAAAAATTTTGGGAACTGGCCACCTCAAAATTACATAATGAGGCCGATAATGAAGAAACAGCAGAATTGAATAAACTTCTTGAAAAAGAAGAAAATCATGATGTTTATATGTATCTGAAAAAATGCCGCAATAAAATGACGGATTTAAATTTTTCAGATGGATGCAGATTATCAAAATCATGGGAAAATATAATTCAGTATTTTAAGGTAAAGAAATTTAAGCTGTATCTGAATATTTCCAAATATGCAGCATTAATCTTTTTTGCATTTCTGACAGGTTCATTATTCAATTTAAATCTTAATTCATTATTTAATCACAATTCACCTGCTGTTGCAGAGATCAAAGTGCCACTCGGCCAAATGTCCGTAATCACTTTATATGACGGATCAAAGGTCTGGCTGAATTCCGGCACCACATTAAGTTATGCTGAAAATTTCGGAAAAAAAGTCCGTAAAGTATTATTAAAAGGAGAAGCCTTTTTTGAAATTAAGAAAGATGAAGTCCCCTTTAAAGTTCAGTTGAAAAACAGCGAGATCGAAGTGTTGGGAACTTCCTTTGCTGCCATTTCTTATGAAGATGATAATTTTAGTAAGGTTACTCTTGTTCAGGGATCACTGAAAGTAAATGATTTGCTGGGAAGAGAAATTGGCCGGATTACACCTGACCAGCAACTTAATATACCTGATGATATTAGTAAATGTTCAGTTAACAAAGTTGACATAGAGTTTTATGAAAGCTGGGTTGAAGGGAAAATGGTATTCAGGGAAGAACGTCTCGAAGATATTTCCGGCAGGCTTGAGAGATGGTATAATGTTGATATCCGTTTTGACCAAAGTGAAATAGGAGATTTACGTTTTACGGGGACAATTCTTAAGAATAAGCCTTTTGACCAGATAGTCAAAGCATTCGGCCTTTTATTGCCGATAGAGATAGATTACCTTACAAAAATAGACGAAAAAGATGTTGTAACAATTTCAAAAAGAATATAGCCTATGGAAAACTGAAAAAACTTATGTATCAGTACTCTACGTAAAAAAAACGGTGGAAATGCCCCACATAACCACCGTTAAAGATTAAAACAAAAGAAAGTGTAATAATCATTAAAAATTTTTAAATTTATGGAAAATTATGTGAAAAACATCGGAAAAAACAACCGAATGTTTAAAAAAATTCTGTTAAGAATGAAATTAACATTAACACTACTTCTTTTTTGCCTTGTTAGTGTCACAGCTTCCACTTATTCACAGACTACACGTCTGACGATATCTTTAAAGGATGGAAGTATTGTGGATCTGTTCAGGCAAATTGAAGAAAAAAGCGAATTTTATTTCTTTTATCAAAAAGAAGATCTTGCTGATCTGGAGAATATCACTCTTGAGGCAAAAAATGCCA
The DNA here is from genome assembly GCA_964540755.1 of uncultured Prolixibacteraceae bacterium. Lineage (GTDB taxonomy): Bacteria > Bacteroidota > Bacteroidia > Bacteroidales > Prolixibacteraceae > JAAYJR01. The sequence continues at coordinate 19,956 of CAZIOB010000063.1, forward strand.
CAGTGATGGAAGTTCTTGATCAGGCTATCCAGGGAGCGCCAATCGATTATAAAATCGTTGACCGTTACATAGTTGTAAGACAGAGGGGCGATTCCTTCGGGGAGAATTTCCTGGCTGCTGCCAGAAATATGAGCAACATTCAGCAGCAGACAGTCTCCGGTACAGTCACTGATGAAGCAGGAGATCCGCTTCCAGGTGTAACCATTATTGTTAAAGGGACCACACAGGGTACCGTGACAGATGTGGATGGTATTTACCGGCTTACAAATGTTCCTGCTGATGCAAGCCTTGTGTTCTCTTTTGTGGGGATGAAGACACAGGAGGTGGTTGTCGGAAACAAGACAACCATTGATGTTATGATGGAGCAGGAGACAATCGGACTTGAAGAGGTAATTGCAATTGGTTATGGTGAGCAGAAGAAAGCAAACCTGACCGGTTCAGTGGCATCAGTAAGC
>CAZIOB010000064.1:0-2991 GCA_964540755.1 uncultured Prolixibacteraceae bacterium
GTCATTTACGAATAGTAAACTCACATTTTTCGGGCTTCACAAGCCTTGTCAGCAAACTTTCTATTTCAGACTCTTGACTTTATGGACGAACACTAATTATTTTCCCTTGCAAAACATGCAGCCCCGATAGCCCCTGACAACTCACCAAAATGAGCTTTTACTATTTCTGTTTTATTACCACCTGCCCGCCATTCAAAAATATTCATATATTTTTCAAGGGTTGTAAACAGTTCTTTTCCGGCATTAGTAATACCACCACCCAGTATAATCATTTCAGGAGAAAGGATATTAGTCAGGGATGCAAGTCCGATAGCCAGTTTTTTTACAGAGGTGAGCCATACCTCTGCAGCCAGACTGTCCCCGTTCCTGAAAGCTTCCAGCAGTTTCTGTGTGGAGTTGAATCTCCCGAAGCTCCTTTGAGTGATACTGCAATTTCCTATAGCATCTTCGAGGCTTCCGGGCATTCCGGTTATATCCGGAGCTACATTGCTGTCAATGACCATATGTCCGAGGTGCCCGGCTTTGTTAAAAGCACCCTGGTATGGTTTCCCTTCAATAAGAATTGCACCGCCCACACCGGTGCCCAAAGTAAGCATAGCTACATTTTTTCTGTCTTTAGCAACGCCAAATCTCGCCTCTGCCATAAGGGCAGAAACAGCATCATTCAAAACAAATGTTCTTGTACCTAAAAAACCTGACCAGTTAAAATTCTCTAAACCTTGTAATCGACCCGGCATAAAAGCAATGACCGAATTATTGGCATTTGGTAAACCAGGTGCAGAAATTCCGACAACAGTGTTTTGACTTTCAATTTTTTTCTGTATCTCATGCATCGCTTGGTTAACGGCATCTTTCCATCCCATATCTTCATTGTCAGATGTAGAATGGAAATACTGATTTATAATATTACCTGATTTGTCTATGGCTACAGCTTTTATCCTCGTGCCTCCGAGATCAATTCCTATTGATACATCAGTCATTTTTAGCATTTTTTATGTTATATATTACTATTTTATCCAAAATTACCCTTCCCTAAAGTTATAATATCATCATCATCATTCAATATCGTTATCATTTCTAAAATTAAAGAGTCATCCCTTATCTGTTCATACTGTTAATTTTTCCCGTTAAACTCTTTTATTGCATTTATCATGGCCACAATATTCTTAACAGGAACATTAGCCTGAATGTTGTGAATGCTACTGAATACAAAACCACCATCTTTTGTAAAAATTTCGCACAACCGAAGCACTTCCTCCCTAACTTTTTCAGGAGTAGCATAAGGTAATGTCGTTTGAGTGTCTATGCCTGCCCCCCAAAAAACTATATCCCTTCCGTACTTTTTTTTCAGATGCACCGGATCCATTCCTTTGGCACTTATCTGTACCGGGTTAATGATATCAAATCCGGCATCTATAAACCGCGACATAAGAGATTCAATAGCCCCGTCAGTGTGTTTAAAGGTTTTCCAGTTTGTATTTTCATGAACCCAATTATTTATCCTTTTATAGTAAGGAAGCCATAAATCGTCGAATTGTTCCGGAGAACAAAACGTGGAGTCCTGAGTACCGAAATCAGTTCCGCAGATATAAACGGCATCTATGTTATCCCCGATTACTTTATGCAGTCGATTAAAATTTTCAAGAGCTATTTCTGTCTGGCGGTCGAAAATTGTCCGTATATAATCCGGTCGCATGATAATGCTCATGTACCATTCGGTGATATCCCTGATACCTTTTGGATTCTTCAATTTAATGCCAGGTACATGAGCAATATCACCCAGAGCAGTACCTCCGAGTCCGGCAATCACAGCTCTGCCGGTAGCGCGGGCTTTTTGAGCAGTTTCTTTCCAATACTCCAAATCATTGTCTGTAACCAGTCCATATTCCTCAAGATTATCCAGTGGATCCAGCTTCTCCTCTTCAATAGGTTGCTGGCGTATGATGGCATCGAAAAAGTAGCTATTCTTCGGCATACGTCCCGAAGGCCGGGCAGAAGTATCACCCTGGGGATAAATCAACACATCGCCTTTCTCATCTTTCGAAGTACGAAAATCCTCGGGAACCAACACTTTCTGACCCCAATTGGTAATATACTCTTTCAAGGGCTCATGATTATAAAATCCAAATGAATTTTTTATACCCTTTACACCAACAACATCAATTCCTATTATCTCTGTAAGTTCCTGATCAACTTCACCTAACATCTGATAAGGATCAATAACACGAACCGGCTTATATTCCAGTCCGTAATAATTTCTGAGGTTTTCGATCGACAAAACATGCATACCTGTTACCGGCGTCGATCCGAAATCCACAACTATCTTATCGGCTTGCTTATGATTTATAGTTAAATCAAATGATTGTTTTGATGTCATATATTTATTTTTGTCATTTAATCCTCTTATTTCTAAGATTATTTCAATCGACTATAATAATTTGCATTCGCTTTAATTCATTTATCGGGCAAACACTCCTGAAGCTTATGCAATACATTTGAACTACGAATAGTCCAAGAGGCGGTTAATAATTAAGTAAAAAATTTGCTAAAATCGGACTATCCACCACCTTAGGAAGTGGCTTTAATCCCGATTTTTGCATAGCAACGCAAATTTTTTCAACCGCACATGCTTTTCGGGCAAGGCCCCGCAAGAACATGACCTCGCCTAAAGGACGAGGATTTTTAAAGTTGATTAAATTCAAAATAGAAACATGTTTGTTAAAAAATTTTCAAATAAAGATAAATATTAGTTTAAGGCATATCTGGAAGGTTCCAGCCATCTCTGTAAGAATGCTTAACATACTCATTTGCGGCTTCACGTGCGTTGAATTTTGTATATTGTGTATTGAAATGCGGATGCCCGCCAATAACTTTGAATTCATTTGAAGTAACCACTTTCAGTTCATCATCATCTGAAATATTTGTAACCCGCATTTTCTCTGCATCCCAGGCAAGAGACTTATTCAGGCTTTGTAAACGAATAGCTAATAC
>CAZIOB010000065.1:0-4938 GCA_964540755.1 uncultured Prolixibacteraceae bacterium
CCCAGACAAAAGTTGCACTGTCGGTAGCGGAACCGGTAAAAATCAATCTTTGACTGTAGCCTTCACATTTTTCATCATCTTCAAAAATAAAATCTGCCACAGGCTGGGGATGGAATCTTATATGGAAAGTATCGGTTTTCGGGCAGCCATCGGTAGTTACTAAATGATAATAAATGTCATAATCACCGTACTCTTCAACTTCTATATCTGCTTTTGTGTGAGTCTCATTTGAAAAAAGAAGGGAAGAGGGCCTGTCGGTTGACCAGGCAAAACTTCCTTCATAATTCCATACCTCTTCAGGAGCACCGGATATGTCGGCCGAGAGCTGTATCGATTTTTCACCGCATACCTGTGCATGACCTTTGATTTCAATGTCAGGAACCGGAAAGACTTCCAGTTTCATTGTATCCCTGGCCGTACAGCCATACTGGTCAAAAACAGTAACTCTGAATTCTCCGGTCTCACTTGCAGTAAAGGTCCTGCCGGTGGAAAGCGTATCCCCATACTCATTTTGCCACAAGTAACCAGGGAAACCCTCACCTGCATCAAGTTCAACTGCATAGGGTTTACATCCCTGATCGGATTCTATTCCCAGATCAACCTCCGGATGGCTCATAAATATATATATAGAGTCTTCGAGTACACAACCATCAATAGTTGATGCTTCAACGTAATATTTTCCTTGTTGATCTATTGTTAATGTTTGAGTAGTATCACCTGTATTCCAACTGTAATAATCAAAATAATGACCCGCATCCAGGGTGCGTGTTTCACCGTAGCAAAGCAGAAGTGTATCTCCTTCGAAGTTTATGCTCTTGCCAAGATCAAGGACAATATTAAGATTATATCCTACTCCATAACCGTAAGATTCAACACCTCCGAATCCGTAAACATATGCAAGAAAACCACCTTCTTTATTATTGTTCCATAGACGGTAGGTCCCCGGACTAAGAGTTAACTGTGCATAGGAGTAATTGCTGTTTTCAAATGGTTTAAACTGACTCTTAACTGAATTACCGTTAAGCAAAATATTACCGGTTTCACTGGTTAAAGTAACTACATTTACATAATACTTTATAATTTGTTCAGAATCGTATGCAACAAAGGTTACGTCATTTTTCGACTGTGTAACTGAACTCAGGATTATCATAAATGGATCCCCGTTACCGCCGGTGTAATTATTATCTACTGATTTAGACTGGCTGAACTGAACTACCATGATAGGTTTTTCTCCGAATATCCTTTTAGGCTGATTGTGGTAAAGAACGATATCCTTGTATTCGCCTCTGTTCAAAACAAAAGGAGCTTTGCCGTCAATGTGAATAGTAGTGTTATCCTGTGCTGCCAATATCCTGTATAGATCCTGTTCTCTTGATTTTAAAGGAACTGCGTAATATTCCCGTCCCCAAGAATATACAGGAGGAATTTGTTCGTAAAGATGATCCCATGCCGAAACCCCCTGGGTTGCCGGAATAGTAGTTGCCAGAGACCCTGAATAAAATGCAACAGGTTTGTCTGATAAAATATAGCTGCCGGTGAGATCACCTTGTCCCGGCAGGTTTTCCCGGTTCATTGACTGCACCTGATATACTTCACCTTTATCAAGGATTATTTCAATAGTATCACCTGCATTTACAAGTTTATCAGTAACTTTTGAAGGAATGATTATGACATTGGTTGAGTCAAAGGCAGATACGACTAAAAACTGACTGTTCCTTCCGTTGCCGTAACTTCCATTATTACCTTCATGAATGTGAGGTTCATAGCAAACAGCAAAATATTCATTGCCAATGGACTCTACAGGATAGATCACTGCCACATCTGCTGAATTTTTGTCCCAGTTTAATGCATAAACATTAACAGGTTTTTCTGATACCAACCTTATTCCCTTATCCTGGATTTTTTCAGATCCTGTTGCTTCAACAAGTTCCCATGGAATTTTTATACGGCGGCTGGTATTAGCCTGAATTATATAACTTTCGTTAAATGGAGTTTCATTTTTACCTGTAAATATTTTAAAATTAGTGGTTTCTCTTGCTGTTACAGTTATTTCCACATAATGCTGATTGTGATAATTGCGGCTTTCCATAAATCCGAACCAGAAGTTGGTGCCTTCTGTTGTCTTACGGCAAAGATCATCCTGGGCATGTAAACTGCCGGCAAACACCATCATAAATATATACAGAAATATCCCTCTCATTTGTGGTTATGTCCTTATGAAATTTAAACGCGAACCTCTGAAATTTTCTGTTATTTCCCCATTTTTATATACCTCCCTGCCATTCACAAAAGTCGAAATGATCTTGTGTGAAAATTCCTGGTTCTCAAAGGCAGACCATCGGCATTTGTATAATATATTATCTGTTGAGACGACCCAGCTTTGATTTGGGTCAACCAATACAAGGTCTGCATAATACCCTTCCCTGATATATCCCCTTCGGTCAATGCCAAAAAGGTCGGCAGGAGCATGACACATTTTTTTTATGACTTTTTCGATGGATATGATCCCTTTGCGGCTCATCTCAAGCATTGCAACAAGGGAATGCTGTATCATCGGTCCCCCTGAGGGGGCCCTCATGTAGGAATTATTTTTCTCTTTGAGTGTATGAGGTGCATGGTCTGTTGCTATAAGATCGATCTTGTCACTGATTAATGCATCCCAGAGAGCTTCTTTATCCTTTTTGCTTTTAATTGCTGGATTCACTTTTAGCAGGGTTCCTTTACGGGAATAATTACGTTCATCGAACCATAAATGGTGGACACAGACTTCAGCAGTTATATTTTTATCCTTTATATTCCCCCGGGAGAAAAGCTCTGTTTCCATGGCAGTGGACAAGTGCAAAATATGCAGACGGGTATTTAATTTTGATGCCAGCTCTACGGCTTTGGAAGAAGAACGGTAACAAGCTTCTGTGCTGCGTATCACCGGATGTTGCGAAACAGGAATGTTTTCCCCGAATATCTTCATTGCATCTTCAATATTCCGTTGAATGGTTTTATCATCTTCACAGTGAGCAGCTATTAGTAATGGAGATTTTTCAAATATCCCGGTAAGTATTTTTTCATCATCAATTACTATGTTCCCTGTGGATGTCCCCAGAAATACTTTAATGCCACATACCACCGAAGGATCTGTTTTTAAAACTTCTTCAAGATTGTCATTGGTTGCCCCCAGATAAAAGGAATAATTTGCACGGGAAACTTCAGAAGCCCGGTTGTATTTTTTTTCAAGAAATTCATGAGTTGTTGAAGGAGGGATTGTATTTGGCATGTCCATGAAACTTGTAATTCCTCCTGCAATGGCAGCACGACTTTCTGTCTCTATTTCACCTTTTTGGGTAAGGCCGGGTTCCCGGAAATGTACATGGTCATCGATAACACCCGGGATCAGGTACTTATCTTTTGCGTCTATTATATTGAATGAATTTATTTCTATTCCCTCAGGAATAATATAGGGAAATAATCTTTCAATCTTGTCTTCATTAATCAAAACACTTCCTTTATATCTTAATCCCTCGTTTATTATCGTTGCATTTTTGATTAATGTTTTCATACTATTAAAATTAATTATAATTGACTTTTTTGCTTGTATTTCCTGAAGCAGCTCATTATTTTCATTTTCATTACCCCCCATAAAGCTTCATTGAATATGCCTCCGCTCATTTTTGAAGTCCCTTCTTTCCTGTCGGTAAATATTATAGGTACTTCAGTGATGTCAAATCCGGATTTATATGCTGTAAATTTCATTTCTATCTGAAAACCGTAACCTTTGAGCTTTATTCTTTCAAGGTCTATTGTTTCCAGCACCTTTCGGTGATAACATACAAAACCGGCAGTAGTATCCATTATTTTCATTCCTGTGACAAACCTTACATAAACCGATGCCAGGTAAGACATGAGGACTCTCCCCAGCGGCCAGTTTACCACATTGATTCCCGAAATGTAACGTGATCCTATGGCAACATCAGCATCTCCATCTTTAACAGCTTCATATAATTTTTCCAGGTCATAAGGATTATGAGAAAAGTCGCAGTCCATCTCAAAAATATATTCATAGCTTCGTGCAATAGCCCAGTGAAAACCTTCCAGGTAAGCTGTACCAAGTCCGAGTTTACCTTTCCTTTCCTTTATATACAAATATTCCGGGAATTCCATCTGTAATCTTTTGACAATTTCCGCAGTTCCGTCCGGTGAATTATCTTCGATAATCAATATATGAAAAGGAGTATTAAGCGAGAAAACCGTCCGTATCATTTTTTCCACATTTTCCTTTTCATTGTATGTTGGGATAATTACTAAATTTTTTGACACAGTTCCGTTTTTAATATTACAGGGGCGAATTTACATTTTTTGAAGTTAACTAATCATATTTATTGGTAATGAATGTTGGGATTATAAAAAAATAATTGATTAACAAATATTTTGATTCACCACGATAAATTTTTATTAAAAAAAATCGTTAAAAAGTTTGGCGAAAAGAAAAAGCTGCCTACATTTGCAGCCGCTTTAATAAAGTTTCTTTGAAGCATCTGCAAATAGTCGGTTGCCGGATGATTTAAGATTTTTTGAATGAAATAACAAACCTGGGGTACAGAATTTCGTAAAAGAATTATAAAGGTGGCATGGTTTGAATTTAGACTGTAAATTGTAACCGGTATAATTTGGGTTAAAGTAAAAAATATCAGATTTTTTGTTAAGGATAAAATTATTTTATAATTTTGTCGCCCCGAAATAAAAAAGGGGAAAGTTACGTCGGAGAAGAGTGATATTATTATAAAAATTAAAATATTCAGCAGAGTTATTTCAATATTTATATGATTTCGATGCTGATTTTTTTATGAGTTCTTTATACATACTGAGAAATAAATAAGCACAAAAAAAGAAAAAGAAGCAAGGTGTCCTAAACTTTGTTGATTTCCGGGTTTTTTTCTGAGCGCA
>CAZIOB010000066.1:0-5492 GCA_964540755.1 uncultured Prolixibacteraceae bacterium
TACACTTCCGGGTAAATTCCGGGTTGTCTTCCGGCACTTTATTGGGCAGTTACGGATATAATTCTCATCTGTTTCAATTCCGTCCATCATCGGGAATAATGACAGTAATTGAATATCCGTTTCCGGGACAAGCAGTTCAGAATCTTTTTGAAATTTTTACAAGTCCCCCGATTCGTTCCGGATAATGTTCACCTATGTCGCCCGAAACAGACAATGAAATATCAACAGGGAATGATTCATTCAGATAATCAAGGGTTAAAAGAGCAGATAACTGTTTTCTTTCAGTATCATAAGCATTACTATAGGTTCCGCGATTTTTTGTGAAGGTCATCATTCCTTTCCATCCGAAATGCTTAAATAAATAGCCATTCAATCCAATATGGTGCATCAGCAGACGATTGTTTCCAATGGAAGTAACAATGCCATCAGTGAACAGCAGTGGTGAGAAAAGAGGTGAACTCATTGCATACCCCTGGTAGGTATGTCCGGAGCGGTAACAATAATGGTTAAAATAATTATCCCTGCCACGCATTACGCCAAATTCGTGTAGATGGCCACTTTGGTGAACAGTATACATAAATTCATACAAAACCCGGGTAACAAAACGTTTGTCCCTGAAATCCATAAATGCACCCAGCAGGTTATCACGCCAGTTATCAAACTCCATTCCCGAATGGTCCTCAAACGGGTGGCTTAAATAAAATGTAAGGTTGTATTGCTCTTTTTTCAATCCAAGTTCCATATAGTAGCTGCCAAGTTGATTACCAGCGACATTGATCTGGTCATCTGAAATAAAATCATCACTGCCACTTCTTCCCGTAATATAACGCAGGTAGTCATTAACATTATCAGGTAATTCACCCCAGACAGGCGAAACACCCCCCCAGTAGACAAAATGGTTCATACCGGCAGTCCACCGTACCGACTCACTCAGTTTAAACCTTCCATAAAGCGACTTATGATGCAACCGTGCATTTTGAACATAACGTTTCTCCCCCAGCCATCCCTCGTCGTACTCAGCCTTAAAACTAAACCACTCTTTAAAGAAGAAAAAAGGAATAAATCCGTCAGTGCTTAATCTTACCTTAGGATAAGGCCGTGCATTAAGGCTTCGGTCGATATGCCCGTTAGAAGTAGATAATCCCCTGAAGTTATCCTCATCAAAAAACCAACCCCCTTCAATTTTAAAAGTCCCTGAAGAAAGGCCTAAAAAAAGCCGGTTAAAATGGGTATCAAACCGGTCGGACCATGCACCGACAAAGTCAAATCCAAATTGTCCCCTGAACCGGGAATTAAAAATACTCTCATTATCATACAAACCACTAAGAGAAGCTAACTGCATAGAAGAACCCTGAACAGGATACCGGCCTCTCTGGTTATGAACCAGCCAGAACGGCATATCAGATCCTGATGAGTGAAGAGTTTCAATTGAAACTGAACCACTTATATTCTTAATAGAATCATTTGCACCTGACAAGAACGGAACAATTAAAAAAAATAGAACAAATCTTTTATACATATTATTTTTAATTAAAAATTAAGAACACACCAATAATCGCACAATGACAAATACAATGTTTGTCAGGCATTGTATAACCCGCAATTGACAGACCTTTCAGCGATTAACGAGTCCGTCTTTACAATATTCCATGAAACCTCAAAATTGGCGAATCCGTCTGACGGATAAGATAACAACGGCACGCTATTCAGGAAATGACCGGTATTCGATTTTCAATAGCGGTACCTGTAACAGTCGCCGGTAAAAAAATGATTTTTTAAAAGCGCCGTCGAAAAGTAATTTTTTTATTTGATTTTAGCAAAATATTCCACCTTTTTCTGATAATATCTGGTTATGAGAGGCGATGCCGGTTGACTTTACAATATGGAGGAAAAAAAATCATGAGTTGCCAAAATTTGGTAATTAACAATAAACAAACTTGACCACTAACTTTTAGTTACCTGGAAGCCGGTGGGGGAGATGGAGAAGTCGATAAAGCGGGCACGTGGATTAACAGCATTGGTTGTCAGCTCTTTTTTTATCCGTGCGGCAGCATCTTCATCCTTTGCCATGATAAGCACAAATCCTCCGCCCCCGGCGCCGGGAAGTTTGTATCCTGTGGCAAAAGGTTCTATCTGATCAATTATTTTTTGTATCTCAGGAGTATTAGTGCCCTCATCAAGCCGCTGGTTCAGCTCCCAGCTTCTGAGCACCTGTCTTCCAAGAGCATCAAAATCCTTTTTCAGCATTGTCTCGTAAACAGCTGCAGCATGATCTTTCAGCTCATTAAGAATGTTAAGATGCCCGGAAGAGTTAAGCAACATGCCCCTGACAATTTCAGAGAGGATATTTTTTGCCACCCTGGTTATCCCTGTATAGTAAAGCAACCAGCGGTTTTTATATTTAACGTCCGTAAAAATACTGTCAGGCAACCATTTAGCAACCGGATACTGCTGAATTCCCGGGGCTGTCTCAAGAAACTTAACACCATCCAGTAGGCCCCCATACTGATCCTGCCATCCTCCGCCCGTGGTAAGCATTTGTTCAAGCGCCATAGTCCGCCGTCCGGTTTCCATCTTATCCCATCCAAGACAGCAAACCTCAGAGAGAGTCCCCAGTATAGTCGCAGCAAGAATAGAGCTTGTCCCAAGCCCGGAGCCCTTAGGCACTGCCGCAAGAACAGAAATTTCAAGTCCGCCTCCCGACTTTTCAAGTTGCTCTTTCAAAGAAGAAAATTTTCTTGTGCAAAACTCAGGAAGAAAACCTGCCAGTCCCAGTGCAGCCTTAGGGATTGCAAAAGCAGAGCGGATATCAAAAAACGACCTCAGATCTTCATAAGAAGTAACAACCTCCCTTTCTCCAAGATCGATAGAATTCAGGACAAATTCCGGGCTGTCATGCCTCTTTACATAACAATGCAAAGGAGGCTGGCCATTTAATTCTGCCGCCAGATTTAGCACAGCACCCCCTGAATACATGCAGTACGGCGGAGTATCGGTCCAGCCTCCCGCTAAATCAAAACGCACCGGACTGCGACCCCATGCAATCTGGTCGGGGAGCAGTTCGATGCCGGGATAAACACCATGTTCCGTAAATGACTTCATAATAAGCTCCCGCATATACAGAAAAGCATTAATCTCTTCAATTTCATAATCCCAGCCTCTTTCACGGGCATAATAAGCACGGAACATTTTGTCATGAGCCGGGATCCACCCATTCACATTATCCGGCAATTCCGGAGGCAAATCAATTATATGATATAAATAATCCGTTGCAAGTTTGGTAAGGTCTAACTGATAGAATACCGAATGTTTAAAATTTTTAGCCAGTACAGGCAGTATTTTTGTCAGGAAACGTTCACGCTGATATCTCGATTCATTATCTTTGTTACTTATTTCATCAGCGCTAAGCCGCTCAGCTTCAATCCACAACTTTTGAAATTTTTCATTAACCGCCGGCTCTTTATTTAGCAGCCATTGCAGGAAACCATCATCAACTTCCTTTTTATTCATCACCGGGAATAAAGGCAGGGAATGAATATCCGTATTTTCCGGCATGCCATTAAAAGCCATTTCAATACGCCGTTTTTCAAGCCACTTAATCAGCGGCTCGTTCATGAACAATGTTCCCGGATCACGAAATTTCCCGGCAAACTTATCACTGAAACCATAATTCCTTATTGCCACTGTTTCCTTATTTAGCAGAACAATATCAAGGCAATAACCTTTATGAATTTTTAAACTCCAGTTGTTTTCCGGGATGCCGGTGATGGCATGATTTTTAGTGAGTGTCCATGAATCAGGTATATAAGAATTTTCAATCCATATATTTTTATGAGAAGTATTCCATTTAATATTAATATCTGTATTTAGAACAAAAATTGAAGGATGAGGCTTAATAGTTTTTTGCAATATCTTTCGAGGGTCATTCACCCGGTTCTGGATAGCCATGTTAGAAAATATCAGATCAGAAGTACTGCCAAGGTGATAGAAAGAACCGCCTTCAAGGTTTATCAAAGCAACCTTAAGATCATTAATTTCCTGATCTTTAACAGAGGGTAAAGATCCTAATGCTGTCCCGAACTCACCATAAAGATCATATTCATCAGCAACTCCGTTAATAAAAATTTTACCGTTCCATCCGCTTCTGCGCATCAGTATATCCACAGCCTTTGGGCTCAGCAGCCATATACCGATATCCATAAGGAAATAGTAATCTCCAATCAATTTACGGATCTTTTCCTCAGGAGGTTTTTGAAGAACAAACTCCGGTTTACCAGGCGACTCATGTTTAGAAAAAAACACACCGTGATTAGCAGCCTTTTCCGGTTCAAGCCATAAACCAAAGCAAACAACATCAGCCTCCGGGATTTCAGGCAGCCGTTTACCTTCAAATACAAGGACATCCCCGCTTGCAACAAGAGTGTTAAGGTTTTCGGGAGCCTTTTCAAGAATCTTATCCAACAGGGGCAACTGAAGATTGATCAGCCGTTGATTTAAGTCCTGGCCGCGGGACCAGCGGAATACAGGCATAGGCAGAAGACTTTTCCCCAAATGGGCATAAGCCGGAAGCCGCCTGCTCTTACCACCTGAATTAATAACAACCCTTTTCTCTTTAGCAAGCCACTCATAAAAATCCGGACCATCCTCCTTTTTCCATAATTCAGAAAGCAAATTAGCAGTTCCACCCCCTGAACCTGCTTTTTTACCGTCAGGGTCGGATGACACATGCCAGTCATCTTTTGGAAGGCCGGCAATATTAGTGAAATAAGGAATTGAATTGAATGGCACAGAAATTAAGTGTTTCATTTTTTTTAGGGTTAAAATAAATTTATTTTTTTATAAAAAAGATACTGATAATGATTTTTTTTAAAACACCGGATATAGGTTGGTGTAAATTCAACGTTCATCAATTCAATTGTTTCTTCAATGATCAAATGGAAGAATGAGGTAATCTCCCTGGTTGCACGGGGTAAATCTTCCCATTTTATTTCTGTTTTTCCTGATTTCTTCATGGTTCACGGGTTTTAATCATTTATTGAATATCTCCTCAAAACATTCTATGAACTGTTTGATACCTATAGTTACGATTCCTCGCTATTTAAAAATTTTCAGTTAAAAATTTCCTTACTGAAACATGCTCAATGCCTTTATAGTTGCCGGCAGCGGTTTCATCCATGCTCACCACCAGTTTTTTGCAGTTGTCGGGAATCGACAACAAGTTTTCAAATTCTCTTTCATGCGTTTTTTCATTGACAATCAGGTACGCTACCTGAACATAGATTTTTATGTCCTCTTTAATAGCCACAAAATCAATCTCCTTGTCGCCATGTTTTCCCACAAAAACCTGGTGGCTGTTTACAACAAGATGATGGTAAACCAGGTACTCGAGCACCAATTGCATCAAGCACTTATTTACCCAACGAAGCCAATGATATCACATTTATACCGTCAGGTCGCGTGAAACTCATTCCTGTTCCGGTTATAATATTCAA
>CAZIOB010000067.1:0-53444 GCA_964540755.1 uncultured Prolixibacteraceae bacterium
AATTGAAAAAACCCCGAAAGGTTCCATCTTATTTCTGAATTCTATATAATTCATATTTCCGATAATTATACAAATATATAATTTTTAGAAATAAAATTACAATGTTTTAAAATCAAACAAATTATTGTTGCATTATCTGACAATTGTTATATTTGCAAAAAATATAATAAATATGACTTCAGGATTATCACCGGAACAAATTGGAAAAAAGATAGCTGGATTGCGAAAGCAAAAGGATTATTCCCAGGAGGATTTATCGAAGATCCTTCAGATTCCAAGATCGTCAGTTGCCCAGATAGAACTGGGGAAAAGGAATCTGTTAGTTACAGAACTGATAAAGCTTTCTGAAGCATTTGGATTTTCACTAGATAAATTTCTCTCCATGGAATATAAATCCAAAACAAAGATTGAGGCTGTTGAAGAGCCTGTTCCTGTCATGCAGGAAATGAGGGTATCTGTCCCCATACTTAAGGAAAAAAAAATGCGGAATATTTTATTGTATATCCTGGAGCGATGTGGGGGCAAGCCTAATGTAGGGGAAACTGTCCTTTATAAATTGCTTTATTTATCCGATTTTAATTTTTATGAAGTTTATGAAGAACATCTCACGGGTATCCTTTACAGGAAGCTCCCCTTTGGCCCTGTACCTCAAAAACTGGAGCCTGTTATAATAAAAATGATTGAAAAGGGAGAATTGCAAAGGTTTAAAACAGAGTATCACGGTTATTTGCAAACACGATATATCCCTTTAATTAAATCTGATCTTAAAGAAATGACCGCAGCAGAAAAATATATAATTGACAGAGTTATTGACCGATTCTCTGACTGGCCGGCATCTGCAATAAGTGATTATTCACATAAAGATATGCCATGGAAAGCAACTGAGGACGGTGATATCATTGACTATGAACTGGCTTTTTACAGGGAATCACCATTCTCGGAAAGAACTTATGATGACGAACCTGAACTACCATGATTTTTGAAGAATTGGATGAATTCAGGAAAGACCTGAAAAGGCTGAGTAAAAAATACCGTAGTTTGAACTATGATCTTGAAATCATTAAAAAGGTATTAAAAACAGAACCGGAAGAACGTCCGCCTTTTAGTTTCAAAATTGATGGTTTGGGCATTGAGACAAATATGATAAAAATTAAAAAGATAGCATGTAAAAGTTTAAAGGGTAAAGGAGTTAAGACGGGATTAAGACTTATATATGCTTATTTAGAAGATGATCATAAAATAGTTTTTGTGGAAATATACCATAAAAACACCAAGAATACTGAAACCAAAACCAGGATTCTGAGATATTTTCGATGAATAATATTCTTTAGACCAAACGGTATGCCGGCAATCCATTTGTTAATCAGATCATAAAAAATGGTGAAAGAATAAGAATGTGATACAGAAATATTATGGCATTACTTCATACTTCAAAAACCTGTAACCGGCCGGTTGGCTTATTTCAATTTCCAGGGAATTGTTGTCCATCTTTACTTTCTCGGATTTATTTGTTTCCAGATCGGTGAGTATAATCTTTTTATCCTGAAGAAAATTCAGGTCTAAACTACCCTTCTCTTCTTTATTATGGAGCTCGCGGAAGATCATCAGGTAGCCGGTATTTTTTGCCGGATGATATATCTGAAAGCCTGTCCACGAAGCATTGTCAGGCTCCTCTCCCACAGGGAAAACATAACTTTCAAAGATATCTTCCCTGTTCTCTTTATAAACGGATGTTATTTTTCTTAATTCATCGCGTTCGGCGGGTTTCAATAATTGCGTCAGCATAAAACATGAGGGGGCACCCATAAAGGCGGATAAAGCACAGTATGACTGACTATGCTGATTTGCATCGGAGTATTCCGGATTGGTACGGGAGGGATTCTGCCAATGGCATTGCAGGTCATTCATATTGTAATATTTCGACATCATCCAGTGATGGCGAAGGGTAATGTACGGAACATAGACAATATGATGGGGCAGGTTATTCTGAATGTTCTGAAAGTACATGGGGCCGCACTCACGTACCGGACTATACCAGCCGTATCGCTGGTCGTCATACTCGGGACACCATGATGTCTGCGTTGAATATCCGGACTTCTTTATGAATTCACGAATCCCTTTTACCCGGTTGGCAAATGAGTCATGATCATCGAGCTTGTCGAAATCAAATTTCCATGTCGCCACATTCAGTTCTTCCTGGTTTCTTATTAATTCTTCATGAGAAATAAAGCGGACAGCAGCCCAAAGACCTATACTGACACCGTATTCTTCGGAAAGCTTCTTTGTTTTTTCCCAGTGAGGATCATATCCCACTTCAGGATTTGGATGCCATGAATTACTGCTCAGGGTGCTGCCCGACTGCCATCCGTCGTCTATGCGAACAATGTCGATCCCAAGATCAGCAGCCGATTTTATCTCTTCGGCTACAACGGAGAATTCAGAATTTTCACGACCGAATAATTTATCATAGTCACCATTTTGCCAGTCGCTGCCCCACGTATCTATAAGAATGTGCATATCGCGTTCAATACTTACCGGATACCTTATCCTGTCGAACTGCTTAAGTGCAAGCTGCATTTCCTGGCCTTTGCCGGAATATAGGATCGACCAGACAGCCCATGTCCTTTTATAATCAGAGGATATCTCCCCGGGTTTAAGTCCCCAGCCGGTAACCTCAACACCATCGGGAGTACAATAAAAACTGCCTGTCTGGTGCCCATATTTATTTACTGTTTTATTGGACTCCTTAACCAGGATCATTCCCTCACTGCCAACCTTGATATCCAGACCACTTGCCCAGGTATTCTGCTCATCCTGAAAAAGAGGGAATCCCTGCTTGATCTCTTCTTTAACCATGTCCTTAGTATTCACACGATTCCCGGGATCATTATATATACCCCAGTATCGACGCTGATTTGGTTTTGAAAAATTGACAGGGATAAACTCGTTACGGGCAATCTTAACGGGCTGGCTGGACCCGTAATATTTATACGTGGAAATATCAGCCGGAACTCCTTCGGGATTAAAATCTCCGGTTGACCTCACCTCAAGGGCAGTCCACAATCCCGGTGCATCCGGATAAACGCGTACCAGGTATTTAATATCAAGACCGCATCCGTATCTGACAATAGCAGTAACAAGCAAATGATTTTCAGTGAATTTTTCATCGTCCGTTTTAATACATTCCAATGAAACCAGTTCACCCGGTGTGCTATTATCAATACGCTCCGGTAGTCCCCAGTCCGCCGCATAAACCAGTTCCTTTTCGCACCACTCTTTACCTGTTTGCAGATTCTTATAACTCACGGTCTGAAATCCTGTCCCTGACCAAAGCCACTCTCTCTGCACTTTTCCTGTTGATACTATTAATTTGCCATTAGAATATTCAACTGAGGAACTGCCAAGTGTTTTATTTATGGAAAATTCCTGTGCAATAGATAAAAACGGAATCAATAATCCCATTAAGAACGAAAAGATAATTTTACGACGCATAGTATGAAAATTTGATTTTATATAATTAAAATTAATTATTTTCAAAGGTATCATAAATAACTTGTATAAGTTTAAATCATGCTAATGTGTTATTTTACAATAAGTCTCGTTTTATTAGTATTATTTACTGACTCTGTTCTATAATAAAATAAAATTCTATTTCTCAAAATAACATAAAAGATACATCAAAAAAGAATAAAATTCTGCATTATTTATCATCTTTAAAATGGCGGACTGAAATATATAAACGATTATTATAGTATATATCTGTGTGGATATTTCAGTCTTATTGACCCCCTGAATCGGAGTTATTGCCTCCCCGCAGATTTTAATTCAAAGAACAATATTTTTTGACAATCTTCCAGGTTTTTTCCAAATTTCTTTTCTTCACTTTTGACCCTTATTTCCGGTTTTTTGATATCATCTTCGGGAGTGCAAAGGCAATTAATTCTTTTTTAAGGTCTCTACTTTGCACAATTAAAATTAAAAATAATCAATTATAAATTATAATTCTTTTAGTTACTTTGTAAAAACTAAAAAGGTAAATTAACAGGGAAACATGAGGGAAAACTTTCTTGCCATTGCAGTAACTTCAGCCATTAATGCAGGGCGACAGATAAGCAGGATATATAATGATCCTGACAAAGACTTATCTATTGAAAAAAAATCTGATAATACCCCGCTTACGGTTGCAGATAAAGAAAGCCATGATATTATTAAACAGCATCTTCAGAGAACAGGGCTTCCCATTCTGAGTGAGGAAGGCAGGGATATCCGGTTTGAAGAACGAAGGAACTGGGAATCATTCTGGCTGGTAGATCCCCTTGATGGCACTAAAGAATTTATTAAACGCAATGGAGAGTTCACAGTCAATATAGCATTGATAACCGGCGGAAAACCTGTAATGGGTGTTATATTTGTTCCTGAAACAAAAATTCTTTACGCCGCTGTCAAAGGCAAAGGTGCATGGAAAATGGAAAATCCGGACTGTGATATCTCTTTTTCTGAAATTATCAATAAAGGGATAAAGCTGCCATTATCTCCGCTTCCGGATATTTTTACAATCCTTGAAAGCAGGTCACACAGGAATAATATGACAGAATATTACATAAACAAACTAAAAGGAAAATACGGAACTGTCAATACTATTATCATGGGTAGTTCATTAAAATTATGTATGATAGCCGAAGGAACTGCTCATCTTTATCCGCGATTCGGCCCCACTATGGAATGGGATACTGCTGCAGGCCATGCCATAGTAAATGCTGCAGGGAAGAAACTATTGCTGACAGATAATTCCGGTGAACTGGTATATAATAAAGAAATCCTCAGAAATCCTGATTTTATAGCAGGAGATGGTATTATATAACTTAACTGTAATCATTGGCCCATGACTTTTCAATCCTGGATAGTAATAATCTCGCTGTTATACCTGATTCTGGCATTCATTCTCCGTGCCATGAGGCCCGGGATCACCCTTTTCAGCGCTGCAGCAATTTTTATGGCAACAGGTGTGATCTCAGCAGAGGAATTGATCGCAGGCTTCTCTAATAACGGAGTTGTAATTATTGTATTACTGTTCTGGATCAATGAGGGTATCAAACAATCAGGACTAATTACCAGGTTAGCGCAGGCTTACCTTCCAAGAAAGAAACATCCCATGGCTTACATGCTGCCGCGTCTCATGGTGCCTGTATCATTTATGTCGGCTTTCCTGAACAACCTGCCTATTGTGGTAAACTTTTCGCCTCTCATAATACGGTGGGCGGACGGGATTAAAATATCTTCCAAAAAATTTCTGATACCAATTTCATATGCAGCTATTTTCGGGGGAATGTGCTCCCTGATTGGAACTTCGTCTAATCTTGTGGTGCACGGACTTATGCTTGAGAACGGATTCAGTGGGCTTCATTTGTTTGAACTTGCCAAAGTTGGCGGTATTATAGGAATAGCAGGCTTTATTTATATGTCTGTCCTCGGCAATGTGCTGCTACCGGGAATGAAAATCAAACCTGCAAAAAAATATCCCGAACCTAAAGATTATTACTATAACCTCCTGCTGACAAACAATAGCAAGCTGGTGGGGCAGCCTCTTGTGGGACGAAAAATACCGGGATTGGGAAACCTTGAGGTTTATTGCATCGAACGGAACAGGCAGATTATCAGGCCTGGCGAAAAGGCGCTGTTGATAGAACCGGAAGATGAGATCCTCGTTAAAGGTGATGCAAACAGCCTGAAATATCTTCTTGCCCATAAAGAAGTAAAGATCGAAGGCACAGATTTCCTTAAGGATGAAAAACCGGAAAACCTGAAGCAGTATGAAGTAGTGCTTGCCCCGCAATTTATGGGACTCGGACAGACAGTGAAAGAATTTGACTTCTTTGATCACTTCAATGCTGTTATACTGGCGATCCACCGTAATGGCGAACCGGTAACTGCCAATCTTAATAACCTGAAACTGCAGGTAGGCGATAATGTAGTGTTGCTTGCTACCGAAAAATTTATTAAAACATGGGAATCTTCTTCTATGTTCTATCTTGTTAACTATGTACGCGACCATTACGTCAAAAAAGGCTCCTGGCAGAGATGGACCGCCCTGATTATCCTCACGGCCATGGTGCTGGGAATAGTGATCAATGAAATCGTATCTTACAGTTACGGTATGAGACTTAATATTTTTATCTATGTTGCACTGGCAGCAATACTGCTCGTATGGCTGAAAATAATGCCGCATGAAAATTATACCAGATCGGTAAGCTGGGATACGATTATCGCCATTGCTTCGGCATTTGCAATCAGTAAAGGGATTCAAAACTCAGGCATTGCAGAAGCCTATGCACAGGATGCTGTAAGTATAGTGAGGTCACTCGGACCGACTGGTGCGCTGGCTATTATTTACCTTACTACTTCTGTTTTCACCGAAATAGTTACCAATAACGCTGCTGTGGCGCTGGTCTTCCCTGTTGCGGTTATGGCTGCCCGGCTATTGGGTGTAAGTCCCCAGCCTTTTTTCGTAGCCATTGCCATTGCGGGCGCATCAAGCTTTATGACAGCCAGAGGTTACCGTTCCAATCTCCTTACAAAAGCATTTGGGAAATATTCCCACAGGGACTTCCTGCGGGTGGGCACGCCAATGCAGATTATAGCATTCCTTATCAGTGTATTATTGATTCCTTATTTCTGGAATTTTTAATAATGATAAATTAATAAAAACACAAAATTAAATCATATAAAAAATGAACTACGCAAAAAACATTCTGGAGAAAATAGCATCCGGCAAAGAAGTTGTCGGGATAATAGGACTTGGCTATGTCGGACTTCCTCTCGCCGTTAACTTTGCAGAGGCAGGCGTTAAAACGATCGGGTTCGATAAAAATCACGAAAAAGTTGATAAGATAAATCATGGTGATAACTACATAAATGATATACGGGATGCTGTACTTCGTGAAGTTGTTGATAATGTGTCACTGACAGCAACCAGCGACTTTAGCAGGATAAGGGAATGTGATGCTCTGCTTATTTGTGTGCCTACACCACTTGACATTTTTAAAAAGCCTGACATGAGCTTTATTGAAAGTGCATGCAAAGATATTGGGAAATATATGAAAGCAGGTACTTTTATCACTCTTGAAAGCACCACTTATCCCACTACTACGGAAGATTTCATGCTTCCTTTAATTGAGCGTAAAAGCGGACTTAAACACGGAAGTGAGTTTTGGCTGGCTTATAGTCCTGAAAGAGTCGATCCGGGTAACAAACAATTCCACACCAGGAATACACCAAAAGTAATGGGAGCAATGACACCTGAAGGGCTGGAAATTGGGAAAGCCCTGTATGCCAAGGCTATAGAAAATATTTATACGGTGAGCTCGCCCAGGACAGCTGAAATGGTTAAGATACTTGAAAATACCTACAGATTAATAAATATAAGCCTTATTAATGAGCTGGCCCTGCTGGCAGGGAAAATGGATATTAATATCTGGGAAGTTATAGAAGCTGCAAAGACAAAACCTTTCGGTTTTAATGCTTTTTACCCGGGGCCCGGCGTTGGCGGACACTGCATACCACTTGATCCGTTCTACCTGGAACATATCGCAAAAAAATTCAGTTTCGATCTGAGTATGATCCATACTGCCGGCCACATTAATATGCGAATGCCCCATTATATGTATATCAAAATAGCTACTGCCCTGAACAGGCAAAAGAAGGCGGTTAACGGTAGCAGTATATTCTTCCTGGGTGTTGCCTATAAGCCTGATATTAACGATGAAAGAGAATCACCTGCACTGGAGATCATGGATATCGTCAGACATAAAGGAGGCATCGTTAGCTATCACGATCCGTTTATCGCAAAAGTAAAAACACCTAACGGCTTCTCCATGGCTTCCGCTCCTCTGACATCCGAAACCCTGAAGGAGGCAGATTGTGTGGTAGTGACTACTAACCATAATGCCTTTGATCCGGCATTTATCCAGGAACATGCAAACCTGATAGTGGATATGCGAAATATGATCAGTGAGGGGAATGAAAAAGTTTATAAGCTGTAAAATCTTAAACCTAAAAATCTAAAATTACAATTTTTGTAACTATTTTAGCACCCTGATTAACAAATCATGAATTTCAAAATAACCGGGAAGATCAGCCTTTCATGGTAGTTGGTTTGAAATAAAATGATACTGTAAAAAGCAATTATTAAAAATGAGTAATCTCAGAAATTATTCCAGGCTTGTAAAATTTGAGCATACCGTTTTTGCACTGCCTTTTGCACTAATCGGATTCTTTTTGGCCCTGCAGAATGAAAACAGTGAGCTCAATTTCAAATTGCTGGGACTGGTATTACTATGCATGGTGTTTGCAAGAAACGCTGCCATGGCATTTAACCGTTACATTGACCGGCAATTTGACAAACTTAATCCCCGAACAGCCCTTCGCGAAATTCCTGCCGGAATATTGAAAGCCAGGCCGGTACTGTTATTCGTAGCCGTAAATTCTGTTCTTTTTATTTTAACTGCCTGGTATATTAATCAACTCTGTTTTTATCTTTCGCCAATAGCTCTGTTTATTATTTTATTTTATAGCTATACAAAACGGTTTACCTTTTTATGCCACTTCATACTGAGCCTGGGCCTTGCCATTGCACCTGTAGGCGCTTATCTTGCTGTTACCGGTGTCTTTGACTGGCCTCCGGTTCTGCTGGGAACAGCTGTTTTTTTCTGGGTCAGCGGATTCGATATTATTTATGCCCTTCAGGACAAAGAATTTGACACAGGCTTAAAACTTAAGTCAATTCCGGCATTATTCGGTAAAAGCCGCGCACTGATGGTTGCAAAAGCAATACATCTGTTGTCTGCTTGTTTTATAATAGCAGTAGCTGTAAAAATATCAGGTAACTGGCTTCACTGGACAGGTGCCTTTATATTTATAACTCTTCTGATCTATCAGCATACGCTTATCAAACCCGGTGATCTCAGCAGGGTAAATCTCGCCTTTTTTACAATGAATGGGATTGCCAGTATTATTTATGGAGCTTCGGTTATTACAGCACTCTATATATAACCTAAAATTTAAGATGAAACGAACATGATTGTAAAATCACCCGGGAGCATGATCAATATTGATCTTTTCTTCTTGTACGGGTGACCTGACGGTTTATCTTATATGAAAATCCTACCGTAATAAACTCTCTTAGCTGTAACCTGGGTTCTTCGCCGGTCCGATCACCATCAGCATTATATACAGGAAATAATACATCTTCATCATAGATCATGTGAATCATCATCCTCAGATTAATATGATCAGTAAGGGGCATGACCAGAAGATTTTCCCAGTTAATATCCCAGTCACTAAAAGGCCTGGCATAGTTTATAAACATCTTATACTTTGTTTGATAAGTAACACCGGGAAAAATTTCCGTACTATACCTTATATCACCATTTAGCCCGAATTCCCAAAAGCCTCTTTTATCAGAAGGAATACCGAAATTAGTCTGATCAATCTTAACTGTGTCCTTTACAAATATATTTTTCATGGAAACCGGGGAAAGAAATAGTGAAAAATCATTGTTTGGCTTATAATCAAGACCTATTTTAAAATAAGTACGTGACGGGCCCAAAAAAGCAGATATGGGCTCAGGATTTACAGAAGTCGGATACTTATATCCGTTAAAAAACTGGGTTTCAAAATCAAACTCCGAACTATAATACCATTTCTTAAAAGCGCTAACTCCAAAACGGGATATGACCTCAAACTTATCATCATTCTTCTGAAGTTCCGCACCTTCCCCGCCGGGCCTGATCCAGCCATTTCTTATTTCCCCCGAATTCTCCCACTTAATATTCTCATCGCTGCTGGTATAATTGGCAAAACCTTTTAAAACTATTGAAAGCGCAAGTGCACTTTGACCTCCCTTTTTCCAGTTTTCAAGATATGTCTGGGTAAAACCCACTGTCCCGTCACCGCCAATCCTCCACGGAGTCAGCACCTCATATTTTTCCCCGACACCTGTCAGTCCGGCCATAGTTTTATTAAGTGAACTAAAATCAAAATCCCTGGTCTCTTTAGGCTTAAAACGACTGAAAGTGACGCCGTCATCAATAAGCATTTGTATAGTGCTTTTATCCAGATTCTTTACTGTAACACGCAATGAGTCATTTTGTACATTCTTTAACCATACTCTCGAAAAATAATTATTTCCGTTCTGCAAAAGAATAGATGACTCGTCACCAACAAGATTAGTCATATAGATACGTGTAGTATCAATAAAATCGGCATATTCTGCCAGCTTGCCGACTACAAAACGGATGGAATCGTTTACCGAAGCGACAACAGAATCATTATAATTTTTTAGGATCATGTAATTATTTAACCTGACTGAATCAATGAGCCGGGTTTTCTCAAAATTATAATGCTGTGCAAACATTTCATGCCTGTAATTTTCAACAACAGAATCACGGTATGCTTCGACAATTGAATCATTATAGGCTTGTCTTTTTTGTTCAATGTATTGATCGCGAATATTGTCGAGCCGCTGTAATCGCCTGAAATCCTCAGCCGTTTGCATAAGTGAATCAGGAATAACTTCCAGAATCCTCAAACTGTCAGGTAAAACATAAACATTGCCATCGAAAAGTTTCTCACCTTCTCCATAGGGAATTACACCCGCTTTTTCTTCAATTCCGGTGACAAGATGCAAAGGGACAGTGATCCCGCCTTCCAGGTATGTCTGACTTAGCCTGCTTCTTACATCCTCAATATCTTCCTCTAAAGAACTGTGAGGATAATATCCGGGAATATAAAGACTATCGCTGACATCCTCGGGCAAACGATACACAAAAACCTGAGAGCTATCTCCAAGGGCCTTGTTTATAGTTTCAAGTATTAAGTCAATTGGTTGTTTTTCAATAAACCTGATCATTCCTGTTACTGATTCACCAGCTTCATCATCGATAACATGCCAGGTGGTGTCTTTGGTAAAATATCTTTCAAGAAGATTAATGCCAAGCTTAAGTGATTTTATATCCTCGTCTCCCTCCTGATTTAAATTCTGGGAAAAACTATTGTTAATGATAAACACAGAAATAAAAAGAAAGATGAAAAATGCTTTGTTTCCTGAATACATATTAATTTATTTTACGGCATTTGAGATAAAAACGTAAAAATAATATTAATCTTATTTGCAAGCCTAAAAAATTATTTTGATTATTGTATTATTAAAAATGACTTCACGATGATAACAAGAGAAGAATCAGTCAGATTACTCGAAAAAAACATTAGTTCAAAAAATATGCGTAAGCACTGTTATGCCAGTGAAGCAGTAATGCGTGCGCTGGCCAGGCGGCTGGGACGGAATGAGGATGAATGGGGAATTTCCGGCCTGCTACACGATATAGACGTTGAAATAACCAATGCTGATCCGCATACCCATGGCCCTTATGCGGAAAAACTGCTCAAAGGAAAAATAAGTGATGAAATGCTCGATGCTATCATGATGCATAATGAAATCGCAACAGGGATGAAGCGTACAACGGAGTTCCAGCATGCACTTGCTGCCGGAGAAACTATTACCGGACTTATTACTGCAACGGCCCTGGTTTATCCTGATAAAAAAATTGCGTCCGTTAAACCTAAATCCATAACCAAAAGAATGAAGCAAAAAGCATTTGCCGCTTCGGTTAAGCGTGAGAACATTCTGGAATGCGAAATGATAGGTATTCCTCTGCCTGAGTTTGCTGAGTTATCTCTTAATGCTATGAAAGAGATCAGTGACGTATTAGGCTTGTAAAATAACCTTTTTTTTACAAAAACATTAAATTGTCAATAAATTGTTTTACTTTTTGAATTAAATTTCTACATTTGCCTCATCAAAAGTTATTTCATGATTTTATCCGCTACATATGTACTAGTCATTCTCGTGGTCGTTCCAGGAATCACCGGGGAAGGTTAGAATTGTATGTAGTCAAAAAAAGAATATTGACAGGCCTTTCCCAAAAACAGGGAAAGGCTTTTTTTTTATTAATAATTTAAAAACAAAAAATTATGCAGATCCCACTAAGAAGCGACATTACCACACAGGGCCGCAGAATGGCCGGAGCCCGGAGTTTATGGCGTGCCAACGGAATGAAGGAAGAACACTTTGGCAAACCGGTTTTCGCCATAGTGAACTCATTTACACAGTTTGTTCCCGGCCATACACATTTACACAATATCGGTCAGTATGTAAAGGGACTGATAGAAAAGCAGGGCTTTTTTGCTGCAGAGTTTAACACCATTGCCATCGATGACGGAATTGCAATGGGACACGGAGGCATGCTTTACTCCCTGCCGTCGCGTGACGTGATAGCGGACAGCGTTGAATATATGTGTAACAGTCATATGGCAGATGCAATGATCTGTATCTCTAATTGCGATAAAATCACTCCCGGGATGCTGATGGCGGCCATGAGGCTAAATATTCCGACGGTCCTTGTGACAGGCGGGCCTATGGAAGCCGGAGAGGTGGCAGGCAAATATTACGATCTTGTTGATGCCATGGTAATGGCTGCAGATAAATCTGTTACAGACCAGGAAATAGCAGTCATAGAACAAAAGGCCTGTCCTACCTGCGGCTCATGCTCGGGAATGTTCACCGCCAATTCCATGAACTGCCTTGCTGAAGCCATAGGGCTGGCTCTGCCGGGGAATGGCACTGTTGTTGCCACACATGCTAACAGAAAAAAGCTGTTTGAAGCTGCAGCGGAAAGAATTGTCGGGATAACAAAAAAATATTACTTCGAAGGCGATGATTCTATGCTTCCGCTCAATATTGCCACCAGGTCTGCATTCATGAATGCCATGAAACTGGATATTGCCATGGGAGGCTCCACTAATACTGTATTGCATTTGTTGGCTATTGCACATGAAGCAGGGGTAAAATTCAGCATGCAGGACATTGATGATCTTTCGGGAATAACTCCCAATCTGTGTAAAGTTGCCCCAAGCTCAGCCTATCATGTTCAGGATGTAAACCGTGCCGGGGGAATTTTGTCAATTATGGGAGAACTTGAACGCGGCGGACTTTTAGATACCTCTGTAAGACGGGTTGACGGACGGACACTGGGAGAAGCAATATCGGAATATGATATCACCAGGGAAACAGTTACCGAAGAAGCAAAGAGACTGTTCTCATCCGCACCGGGCAATGGCGCCAGAAATCTTTTGCTTGGCTCCCAGGAAAATTACTATAAAAAACTGGATACTGACAGGAAAAATGGATGTATTCGTAATATTGAAAATGCATATAACAAGGATGGCGGACTGGCTGTGCTTTACGGTAATATTGCGAGGGACGGCTGCATTGTTAAGACTGCAGGAGTTGACCCGTCAATTTATAAATTCTCAGGCGCCGCTAAAGTCTTTAATTCACAGGAAGAAGCGGTGAATGGCATCTTGGGGGCAGAAGTAAATAAAGGAGATGTGGTGGTAATCCGCTACGAAGGCCCCAGGGGAGGCCCGGGAATGCAGGAAATGCTCTACCCCACCTCATATATTAAATCTATGCAAATGGATAAAGAATGTGCATTAATTACAGACGGCAGATTCTCGGGGGGTACATCGGGACTTTCAATCGGACATATATCTCCTGAAGCAGCTGCCGGAGGAAATATAGGACTGGTAATGAATAATGATATAATTGAAATAGACATTCCTAACCGGACAATAAATCTTCTTGTATCCGAAGAAGAACTTAAAAGACGGAGAAAAGATGAAGAGGCAAAAGGGAATAATGCTTTTTACCCTGCTGAACGTAAAAGAAAAGTTTCGAAAGCTCTTAAAGCATATGCCAGTCTCGTTTCTTCTGCTGATAAAGGAGCAGTGCGCTTAATAAATTAAAAAATAAATATCGATTTCGCAGATAACTTAATGGTCTGAATATCTGCTAAAAAAGAAAGAGTAAAATAAATTGAAAATAAAAAAATAAAACACAAAACAAATGGGAACAAACAGAATTACTGGTTCACAAGCTATTATTCTTTCACTGATTGAGGAAGGAGTTGACACAATTTTCGGCTATCCCGGCGGGGCTATCATGCCGGTTTATGACGCTCTTTATGATCATGACAAAAACATGAAACATATACTTGCACGTCACGAACAGGGAGCAGTACATGCCGCTGATGCATACGCACGTGTAACAGGCAAAACCGGTGTGTGTTTTGCAACTTCCGGCCCCGGAGCCACGAACCTGATAACAGGAATTACAAATGCAATGCTGGATTCAATTCCGCTTGTCTGTATAGTCGGACAGGTAACATCGCCCTTGCTGGGGTCTGATGCATTTCAGGAATCTGACATTGTAGGTATATCAATGCCTGTTACAAAATGGAATTATCAGATAACATATCCGGAAGAAATTCCTTCAACAATTGCACAGGCATTTTATATTGCAGGATCAGGCCGCCCGGGCCCTGTATTGATAGACCTGACCAAAGATGCCCAGTTTGGCACCCTTGATTTCGAATATAAAAAATGTACTAAAATAAGAAGCTACGTGCCTGAAGCAAATGTTGATCCTTTTAAAATAAAAGAAGCGGCCGAATTGATTGATGCGGCAAAAAAGCCACTTCTTCTGTTCGGCCAGGGTGTTATTATAGGAAAAGCAGAAAAAGAACTGAATGATTTCGTCATGAAGACCGGGATCCCTGCCGCCTGGACACTGCTTGGGCTCTCTGCCCTGCCAAGCGATCATCCCTATAATGTGGGCATGCTTGGAATGCACGGCAATTACGGACCCAATCTGTTAACTAATGAGGCTGATCTTATCATTGCCGTGGGAATGAGATTCGATGACCGTGTAACAGGCAATGTAAACTCTTATGCCTCAAATGCAAAAGTGATCCACCTTGAAATCGATCCCTCTGAATTAAATAAAATTATTAAAGCTGATGTCGCCATTCTTGGAAATTCAAAAAAGGCGTTGAAAATGCTGACTGATAATGTCAGGGAAAATAAGCACGACAGTTGGCTGAAGCGCTTCAAAGAGTGTGACAGTATAGAAAATGAAAAGATAATCCAAAAAGACCTGTTCCCGACAAAACCCGGTCTGACTATGGGGGAGGTAGTCCGCCGTGTAAGCGATCAGACTAACCACGACGCTATTCTTGTAACAGATGTCGGACAACATCAGATGATCGCGGCAAGATATTTTAAATTCAGGCAACCACGCAGCTTTGTTACCTCAGGCGGATTGGGGACTATGGGCTTTGGACTTCCGGCAAGTATGGGCGCACAGATCGGCAGGCTCGACAGGACAGTCGTTGCTTTCATCGGTGACGGAGGATTCCAGATGACAATACAGGAATTGGGGACAATAGCGCAGAATAAGCTGCCTGTAAAAATCATTGTTCTTAACAACCATTTTCTCGGTATGGTGCGACAGTGGCAGGAACTGTTCTTTGAAAAAAGGTACTCTTTTACAGAATTGCAAAATCCCGACTTCATTACTATTGCCAAAGGGTTTGGTATAGACGGAAATAAAATTGAAACAAGAGAAAATCTGGATGAAGAAATCCGTAAAATGATCCAACATGACGGCCCTTACCTTCTTGAGGTTGCAATTGAAAAAGAAGATAATGTTTTCCCCATGGTACCTGCCGGCGCTTCTGTTTCAGATGTAATGCTGGAACCGTGAGGGGAATTTTGAATTTCGAATCTTGAATAACGAATGACGAATGAGGAATTTCGAATGAAAAATGAGGAATGAGGAATTAAGAATAAAAAAATCCTGAATAAAATTTATAAAATGAAGCAAGAATATATTATAACTGTTTATTCCGAAAACCACATCGGATTACTGACGCGAATTGCAAATGTTTTTACACGAAGGAAAATTAATATCGACAGCCTGACAGTATCTGAATCTGCTATTCAGGGAGTATATAAATTTACAATAGTAATTAAATCAACACCTGAACTTATAGTAAAAATTGTCGGCCAGATAGAAAAGCAGATTGATGTTCTAAAGGCTTTCTATAACACCAACGATGAAATGATTTACCAGGAGATAGCTCTCTATAAAGTACCCACAGAAGCTCTCTATGAAAATGATACCATTGAAAAGATAGTCCGTAATTCAGGTGCACGTATCCTTGAAATTACCAGAGAATATACTGTTGTCGAAAAAACAGGCCATAAAGAAGAAACACAGGAACTTTTCAATGAACTTAACAAAGCAAAAGTAATGCAATTCATACGTTCCGGCTGCGTGGCGCTTACGCGTGACCCGATTGAACGACTGTCTGAATTTCTTAAGGAGCGGGATGCACTGCTCGACCAGATAGACTAAATTATTATTTTTGAAACTTAATCAGTTACTTAATCTGAATAAAAATTGGTAGTTTTGTATCAACTTCTTGAAATAATCTAAAAATTCTAAAAATATTAGTATGGCACAAATAGACTTTGGCGGAGTTAAAGAAAGGGTAGTCCTCCGCGAGGAATTTCCGATGGAAAAGGCAAAGGAAATATTAAAAAATGAAAAAATAGCAATTATCGGTTATGGGGTGCAGGGTCCGGCACAGGCGTTGAATATGAAAGACAACGGATTCGATGTAATTGTAGGCCAGGCTCCTGAATTTAAAGAAGACTGGGATAAAGCCGTCCGTGACGGTTTTGTACCAGGGGAAACCCTCTTCCCGGTAGAAGAAGCTGCACAAAAAGGTACAATAATTCAATACCTTGTATCTGATGCTGCGCAACGTATCCTGTGGCCCAAACTGAAAGCCTGTCTTAATGAGGGTGATGCACTTTATTTCTCTCATGGTTTTTCCATAACTTATAAAGAGCAAACAGGAGTTATTCCTCCCGATAACATAGATGTTATACTGGTAGCTCCTAAAGGATCAGGAGCCAGCGTGCGCACTAACTTTCTGGCCGGCAATGGTATAAATTCAAGTTTTGCTGTATTCCAGGATTACACCGGCAGAGCCGAAGAACGTACCCTGGCGCTGGGAATTGCAATTGGTTCAGGGTATCTGTTCCCTACTACATTTGAAAAAGAAGTATTCTCAGACCTTACGGGTGAACGCGGAGTTTTAATGGGTGCTTTGGCAGGTATCATTGAAGCACAGTATGCTGTGCTCCGTGAGAACGGCCATAGCCCTTCTGAAGCATTTAATGAAACTGTTGAGGAACTGACACAAAGCCTGATACGTCTTGTAGATCAGAACGGGATGGACTGGATGTATGCAAACTGCAGCGCAACTGCCCAAAGAGGCGCCCTTGACTGGAGGCATAAATTCAGAGAAAATGCACTCCCCGTATTTAAAGAGTTGTACGAAAGTGTGAAAACCGGGAAAGAGACAAAACGTGTACTGGACTCCTTAAGCAGTTCCGATTACAGGGAGAAACTGAATGCAGAACTGAAGGAAATGCGGGATTCAGACCTATGGCAGGCAGGAGCAGCTGTTCGTAAACTCCGGCCGGGGAAATAATTTGCAATCTTATTGAAAAATTCTGTAAGGCCTTCATAATTTCAGGAAGGCCTTTCTTTTTTGATTTATAAACAGATGAGATTTTTCATACTGATAATGTTACTGATTCAAATATGCAAATGTTACGGATCAGAAATAATTAAAAATAAATATTTAATTGATAATCCCCAAAAGAATAGTTCCTGGTATTGCTGTAACACATCATTAAAAAGTTTTTCTCATCATCCTGACTCCATTCACCGTTTAAACTTCAGGTATCCCGGGGAAAAGAAAGGAATAAAGCCTTATATTGCTCCCGCTCTTCTTATTTCAGCAGGAACAGCAATACATTTTATGCCCTCAGCAAAAGAAAGTTATCGTGACTTCATGCAGGATAACTTTTCTTATCATGGAAAATTTGACGATTATGCCCGGTATGCTCCTTTAGTTGCTGTTTATTCTCTTAACTTATTGGGAATTAATGGACAGAATAACTTTGGTAACATGACTGCCATGGCTTTCAAAAGCATTCTCCTGAATTCCCTGATCACCGACAGGCTAAAATATGCTGCAAATATTACCCGGCCTAACGGGGATAAAAGGTCATTCCCTTCGGGACACACCTCTGTTGCCTTCTGTCTTGCCCATTTAATGCACAATGAATATGGTAAAAAATCCATATGGTACAGTATAGGTGCATATTCCACCGCTGCTGCTGTTGGCATTATAAGAACCGCTAAAAACGCTCACTGGATCTCCGATGTAATTACAGGAGCCGGACTGGGAATGCTTTCCACTGAACTTATTTATCTGACTCACCAGTATAAATGGGATAATGATCATCTGAAACGATTCGACATATTCCCTTTCAGTATCAGAGAGCAAAAAGGAATAACCATTGTATATAATTTTTAGAGATTCCTTTTCCGTAATTTTACGTGAAACGAGCATGATAAAAATTATCACCCGGAAGTAAGATTATAAATTCATGCGGATTAGGTATTATACCCTTGAAAATAAGAAATTTTAATGAAAATAGCCATTATTGCAGCCAGCCTGAAAACAGAGAAGCCGGTGATTCAAATGAAAATCTACTAAAGACTGACATTATATACCAATAATATTATACCTGAAAATTTAAAATGATTTTTTACTTTCGTGACAGTATTTCAAAATTTTTACCTGTGAAAATATTTTTTCTGAATTTATGTTTATTGTTCCCGGTTTTAGTTGTTGCTCAAAAATTTGAATATGAGGTGACTTTCGAAGGAATTGGCGATAACAGGGAATTTTTCAGCGGTGAAGCATACCCGCAAACTATACTTGGAAGCCGCGGGGGATTTGAAGCAGGACTGGCAACCGGGAATCACCGGATAAGAACAGGACTTAGCCATCTTTTCGAGTTTGGAAGCGATATCGATTTTCATAAACCTAAACTGACGCTTTATTATCAATATCTGAATGAACGCAAGGAGTTCAAATTCGGGGCATTTCCAAGACGCGGCACTATAGATTTTCCACTTGCAATGCTCACTGATACCCTATTATATTATCGTCCCAATATCGAAGGGCTTTTCGGAAGGGTAAACTGGGATTGGGGCTTTCAGTATGGTTTTGTTGACTGGGTAAGCCGTCAGACTGACTTAAAAAGGGAGAACTTTATGGCCGGTTTTTCCGGGAAAATATTTTATGATAAATTTTTCCTGGAGAATCATTTGTTATTGTTCCATGATGCCGGACCGGCAATTGATCTTCCGGGTGACCATATAAAAGACTACTTCGGATATGCTTTCCGGGCAGGAATCCGTACTCCCGGGGAGACTGAATTTCAAGGACATCTTAAAGCCGGGATATTAACATCAATGTTCAGAGAACGCACAGTCACAAATGGTTTTATTAATGAAACGACTCTTTTTGCCGAAGCACAGGGCAGGTATAAAAATTATGGAATTAAATCGGTCTTAAGCTCAGGGGGCAGCCATAAGTTTGCTTATGGTGATCTCTTTTACAGGGTGGAAAATTATTTACGCACTGATGTTATCTGGTATTTTATTAATTATAAAAGAGTGAAAGGTAAATTTAACCTTTCTTTCCATGTGATCGACTGGAATGACCTGGATCAGCAACAGCAATTGTCAATTATTTATGTCTTCAGCAACTGATCCTGTCATTCTGTTATTTCTCCGGTCAGATCATAATCCCCTGATCCGGTAATCCTTACATTGTAAAATTCTCCGGTTTTTAATTCTAATGAGGAATTAATAATTACCTCCCCGTCAACTTCAGGCGAATCAAATTCAGTGCGGCCTATATAATGTTTATTTTCCTTACGGTCAATTATTACCTTCATGGTCTTACCGGACTTACGGCTGTTAAGCTCTGCCGAGATCTGCCTTTGTATATCCATAATCTGTTCAGCCCTCGACTGTTTGATCTCCAATGGTATATCGTCCGTATATTTCTTTGCAGCATAGGTGCCTTCCTCATGTGAATATGTGAACATGCCCAGTCTGTCAAATTTCATATCTTTCACAAATCGCTTCAACGCTTCAAAATCCGCTTCAGATTCTCCCGGGAAGCCTGTCATCAGAGTTGTTCGTATGCAAATACCGGGTACTTCTTCCCTGATTCTTTTAATCAGTGACTTGGTCTCTTTGCCGGTTATCTTTCTTCTCATACGTCGTAAAATATGATCTGAAATGTGCTGCAAGGGCAAATCAATATATCTGCAGACTTTAGGATTTTCCCGGATTACTTTTATAATTTCACCGGGAAATTCAGAAGGATATAAATAATGCAATCGTATCCATTCAATACCCGGAATGACGGAAATAAGCCCTGTCAGTTCAACTAACCTGCTTTCACCATAGATATCCCGGCCATAGTATGACAAATCCTGTGCAATAAGCAATATTTCCTTCACACCTTTTCCGGCCAGGTAACGAGATTCCTGCAAAAGGCTGTCTAATGTGCGCGATTTATACTTTCCGGTCATTAGTGGTATTGAACAAAAAGCACATGACCGGTTACACCCTTCCGATATTTTAAGATAGGAGTAATGTGAGGGTGTTGTAATCTTTCTTTCATAAATATATTCAGAACGGAATGTCATATTGAGTTCATCAAGTATAGCCTTAAGACTGAACTTTCCAAAGTATCGGTCAACTTCGGGAATCTCCTGTTCCAGTTCTTTTTTATATCTCCCGGACAAACAGCCCATGACATACAACTTGCCAATCTCACCGCGCTTTTTCATTTCTGCAAAATCAAGTATCATGTCTATCGATTCCTGTTTTGCATCATGAATAAATCCGCAGGTATTTACAAATACGGCATCGAATCCTTTTTCTTCTGAGTCATGGGCAACTTCAACATTATTAAGTTCCAGCTGGTTCAGGAGCACTTCTGAATCAACAAGATTTTTCGAGCATCCCATTGTCACTATATTTATACGCAATGCTTTGTTAGTCTTTGCATTACTTTGGCCCGGACCTTGACTGCCGCCTCTGTGTTGCTCTCTCATAATAAATTTTTCTGCAAAGAAAATATATTTTAATGACCCTCTCAGTTTCGAAAATTATTTTTTCCGGCCAGATATCAGGACAATTTAATTAAACCTGAACAAATAAAACTGAAACCGCTCCAAAAAAATATTTTGTCAATAAATAATAAGTGCATAAAATTCATGGTTTTTGAAATAAACATTTACTTTGTTATTTTAGGCGCTCAAAATGAGAATATATATCATCGGGCATGATTGTAAAATCACACAAGAGCATAATTAAAACTAACGCGGGTTCCATAAGATACCTTTGAAAATAATTAATTTTTATATGAATAAATTTATAATCCTTTTATTATTTTATACCTGCGGCTTGTCTGCCCAATCCCGGCTTGACTACGGATCATCGGAAAAACCGTCTGTTGTTATTGGCATGGTAGTGGAAAACATGCGTCCTGATTATGTGCAGCGTTACTGGGAAAAATTCGGGCCAGACGGTTTTAAGAAATTATATTCCAACGGCACTGTTTGCACAAATGTAACAATGACACAGCACAAACATTCTTATGCCTCAGGCACAGCTACAATATTTACAGGTGTTAATCCCTCTGTTCACGGTATTATTGATAAGACATGGTACGACAGGCTAAAACAAAAGGTTGTGGAGAGTACGGAAGATGATTATTACCTGACAGTGGGTTCCGATACAAAGTGGGGTAACGCTTCACCTAAAAAACTGCTTTCCAATACTGTCACTGATAATCTTAAGGTTTTTACACAAGGCAATGCCCTTGTTTTTAGCGCGGCTATGAACCGGGAAACAGCCGTATTTGCTGCGGGACATGCTGCTGACGGCGCCTATTGGTTCGATCCTGAATCAGGCCGGATGATATCGAGCTCATTTTATGTCAGCACCTTTCCTGACTGGGTAAGAGATTTCAATAGTGAAAACTATCCTGAAATGTACAGTTTCATGAATTGGGTAACTTTATTGCCCGAAACCGAATATACAGAAAGTGTTGCGGATGACTATCAGTTTGAAAAAGGCTATTATGAAGAATGGAATACCTTTCCTCATAAAATAGCGCGACTTACAAAGAAAGCAGAAAACTTTGAACCTATAAAAACTACTCCTTATGCCAATCTTATAATAAAAGATTTTGCTATAAGCCTTATGGAAAACGAGTCACTTGGAGAGGATGAAATAACTGACTTTTTCACCATTAATTTTTCCTCAATGGATTATGAACACGGATCATTCGGGCCTGTATCAGTGGAGATGGAAGACACCTACCTGTACCTCGACAAGTATATTGGAGAGATCATTGACTTTGCTGAAAAAAAATATGGTAAGCAAAATGTCATTTTTTTCCTGACTGCAAACACGTCGGCATCTTATCCGGTTGACTATCTTAAGGAGGAATTTCATTTTCCCGTTAATCATTTTTCACCTGAGAGTGCTGTTGCATTGCTAACCTCATATCTAAATATCACTTACGGTCAGGAACAATGGATAGAGTATTACTCTGATCTCCAGATTTATCTTGACCACGACCTTATCAGAAAGAACAAGATCAATTTAAATGACATGCGGGATGAGGTTTCTAACTTTATTAACCAGTTTGAAGGTGTTCAGTTATCCCTCCCGGCCTACCAGCTGGAACAGGGACAGTCATCAAACGGACTTCTTTCAACCTTATTCAAATCGTATGCGAAAAATCGCTCGGGCGACCTGTTATTTCTGCTGAAAGAAGGGTGGCAACCTTCTTATAAATATAAAAAAGTTAATTACAGCGACCAGTCGCAAATACCTCTGGTATTTTACGGTGCATTTGTCTCTCCCCGGATAGTAAGCGATAGATATAATGCAATAGACATAGCGCCTACATTGTGCGATATTCTGCATATCCCATATCCTGATAAATGTCAGGGCACAGTTATAAAGAGAGCCCGGGAATAATTATAACCTGAATATCTCTTTACAATTTCTTAACATTTACCTCAAAAAATTTAAGGGATTGTATAATGATGATTCAAAAAATCCTGCATGCAAAGAAAAAAGCTCATGTAGTAGTTACTATTTCCTGATTTGTCAACAAATAACCAATGAATTACATCATTTACATACATTAAAAAGCATACCAGATTAACAATTTATTCGAATGAAATATTCTTATTTATATTTAGTCTGTTTTTGAATCATAAAACCATGTTGAATAACAGGTATGTTATACATCTTACTTTGCTTTTATTTAAATCAACTTTTTATTTTTACCTGTAATTTAAAAATTATTGTTTATTCAGGGTTTAGAACATAATAATATTATATACCCTTAAAATATAAACATAACTATTTTATTATCGATTTAATAAATTTTATACGACTATGGATCCCATACAGACTTTAATTAAGGACCTGGCCGACAAACATGGAAGGAAACGGGAAAGCCTTCTTCCCGTAATGCAGGGTTTGGTTCAGCAGGAAAAATATCTTTCCGAGTATTCAATGATTGAGATTGCACGCGAAATGGACATCCCCGCTTCTGAAGTATATGGCACGGCCACTTTCTACTCATTTCTCGAAACAAAACCTGTGGGTAAATACATTATCCGGATTTGTAAAACTATAACATGTGCAATGAAAGGCAAAAATCAAATTTTGCTTGCCATTAAAGACATGTTAAAGATAGATGTAGGAGAAACAACAGCCGATAAAAAATTTACATTACTGGAAACAAATTGCCTCGGATGGTGCCATAAAGCGCCTGCTATATTAATAAACGATCAGGTTTATACAGAAGTTACGCCTGAAAAAATAAGGGAAATACTGACAGGATACATGAAAGATAATTCTTAAAAAAGAAAACAATGGCATATTCATATCAATTAAAAAGAGTTGATTTTATCTTCAAAAATGAAAATGACTGGGAAAAAGTACTCAGCAATACCATCCAAAAGAAACCTGAAGATATAATCAACGAATTAATAAGTTCGGAACTCAAAGGACGTGGGGGAGCAGGTTTCCCCACCGGTCTTAAGTGGAAACTTACATCTGAAGCAAAAGCGCCGAAAAAATATGTTATCTGCAATGCTGATGAAGGAGAACCAGGAACCTTCAAGGACAGGGAGATCCTTTCAAAAGTTCCCTATAAAGTTCTTACGGCTATGGCTGTATGCGGTTACGTGACCGGAAGTGAGGAAGGTTTTATATATCTGAGAGGTGAATATAAATTCCTTGAAGAGGAATTGCTTAAAGCTATTGATGAGTTTCTATATTATTGTAAAGAGATCAATCTGGATTTCAGTATCAAAATTTTTATGGGAAGCGGAGCATATATTTGTGGGGAGGAAACCGCTTTGATGGAATCCATGCAGGGACTTCGCGGGGAGCCCCGGAATAAACCGCCTTATCCCACACAGGCAGGGTACATGGACATGCCCACTGTTGTCAATAATGTTGAGACGCTTGTCCATGCATATACAATATTTCAGTACGGAGCTAAAAAATTCTATGATCTCGGCGTACAGTATTCACGGGGAACCAAACTTTTCTCTGTTTCCGGGGATACACCAAAACCGGGTATCTACGAGCTTGAACTTGGTATGAGCCTGCAGGATTTTGTTTATGAATTTGGCGATGGCGACACGAAAGCTGTCCAGGTAGGAGGAGCCTCCGGTTTTCTGGTGCCCCGTAAAAAATTTAAAGATACTGCTATAGGCTACCAGGGAAAATTAATCGGCATCTCGCTTCCTACAGGTGGTTCTATGATGCTTTTTAACAGTTCCAGATCAATGTTCAATGTCCTGGATAATTACCTGGAATTTTTCAGGGAAGAGTCATGCGGACAGTGTACTCCATGCAGGGTGGGATGCCAGCAGCTGTTACTGGGAATTAAAGCAGTAAAGCGCGGAGAAAAACCTGCCTCATACCTTGACAAACTCCTCAGGCTTACCGAGACTATGCAGCTTACTGCAAAATGCGGACTGGGACAGTCAGTAGCAAATTCTTTCTCATCAATTGTTGAGAATTTCCGTGAGGAAATGATATATTAAATAATAAATCAGATACAATGGCAAAAAAAATAAATATAACCATAAACGGTTTTCCTGTATCAGTTACATCAGGAAAAACAATTCTTGAAGCAGCAGAAGAACATGGAATAAAAATCCCAACCTTATGCTATCATAAAGATCTTTGCGTTGCCGGTAACTGCAGGGTATGCACTGTGGAAGTGGTAGGGCAGAAAAGGCTTTCAGCGGCTTGCGCAACTCCATGTGAGGAGGGTATGGAAATACTCACCAACAGTCTTAAAGTTAGAAACGCACGTAAACACATTATTGAACTCCTGTTATCTGAACACAATGCCGACTGCACAAAATGTTACAGGAACGGTAACTGTGAACTGCAGGACCTGGCATCGGAATACAAAATAATGACGCAGGACTTCATTGAACTGGCTCCTCTTAAAAACTATACAATAGATATGTTTTCGCCATCCATCATCAAAGATGACAGTAAATGTATCCGTTGCCAGCGATGTGTCCGCACCTGTGCCGAATTGCAGGGGGTTAATGCGCTTACTGTTGCCCATAAAGGCGATAAAATGAAAATTGCAACATTCTTTGAAAAATCTATGAATGATGTAATATGCACCAGTTGTGGCCAATGTGTTAATCATTGTCCCACAGGAGCTTTGGTTGAAAAAAATCATATTGAAGAGGTTTGGGAAGCGATTGCCGATCCCGTGAAACATGTGGTTGTTCAAACAGCGCCTGCCGTACGTGTAGGTCTTGGAGAGGAACTGGGACTAAAACCGGGGGAAAGTGTTACAGGGAAGATGGTAGCTGCACTGAACAGGCTGGGCTTCGATTCCGTACTTGACACTGACTTTACTGCAGACCTCACAATCGTTGAAGAGGGCCATGAACTGCTTGGCCGGCTTAAAAAAGCGTTGGTGGATAAAGATCCGAATGTGAAACTGCCAATGGCAACTTCCTGTTCACCGGGATGGATTAAATTCATTGAACATCTCTACCCTGAATACCTCGATAATCTTTCAACCTGTAAATCTCCGCAACAAATGTTCGGAGCTCTTGCCAAGACATACTATGCTAAAGCAAGGAACATAGATCCGGAAAATATAGTTTCTGTCTCCATTATGCCCTGCACGGCCAAAAAATTCGAGGCATACAGGCCTGAAATGCACGACAGCGGATACCGGGACGTCGATTATGTCCTGACAACACGAGAACTGGCAATACTTATCAAACAGGCAGGATTGGATTTCGAAAAACTTGCACCTGCCAAATTTGACAGGCTGATGGGAGAATCTACAGGTGCCGGTGTTATTTTCGGCGCAACAGGCGGGGTTATGGAAGCTGCCCTGAGGACAGTCTATGAAATTGTAACAGGAAGAGATGTACCGTTCGATAATCTGAACATTATTCCTGTAAGGGGAATGGAAGGAGTAAGAAAAGCATCGATAAAAATTGAAAATCCTTTGAAGGAATGGGCATTCCTTGACGGTGTAGAACTAAAATGTGCAGTTGCTCACGGATTGGTAAATGCCAAAAATGTAATGGATGCGGTAAAAGAAGGAAAAGCTGATTTTCACTTCATAGAAATTATGGCATGCCCCGGCGGATGTCTCGGAGGAGGCGGGCAGCCTATACCTACCAATGCCGAGATAAGGCAGAAAAGAGCAGAAGCTATTTACGCCGAAGATGCAAATCTTCCTATAAGAAAATCACATGAGAATCCTGAAATACATAAATTGTATAAAGATTTTCTTAAGGAACCGCTGGGAGAAGTTTCCCACCATTTATTGCATACAAAATATACTAAACGTGAACGTTATTAATTCAAAATCACATTACACAGGAAATTAGTAACCTGCCAGTGGGGTCAGTACTAAACCACTTTAACAAAAATGCAGAGAATCCGGTGCCGGAAGGTGCCGGATTTTCTCTTAAATAGCCGGTTATTCCCATAATGAAACAAAGTAAAATTTCATCAAAAGGCCAAATAATTGACAACCAGAAATATAATTTTCTGGATTAATATTTGTATATTTCTATACCTTACAAAGGTAGAGTTTATGGGAAGATGAACTATTATATTACTTACCAGTAATAATAATTATGTGGTTTTAAAAAGGGCTTATAATAATGGGATCCGAAAAATCGGATTCCATTATTTATTTAAAGGCCCTTACTTCAAGAGATCACAGTCTTTTAAAAATTCCGGCTTATTACTTTTTTAAATTTTTAGTAAATTTATAGCGACGATTAAAAAATTTTACCTATGAAGAACATATTAATCACTGTATTACTTGCAATACCATTTTCTTTATTTTCCCAGGAAATGAATATAATATCATTTAACATAAGGTTAAATACAGAAAATGACGGCATAAATGCATGGCCAAACCGTGCAGAAATGGCTACCGGCCTTTTGCGCTATCATGAAGCTGATATTTTTGGATTACAAGAGGCATTATACGGACAAATATCGGATATTCAGGATGCATTTCCTGAATACAAGTGGATTGGCGTAGGTCGTGATGATGGTGACAAAAAAGGAGAGTTCTGTCCTGTTTTTTACAACCCATCAAAATTTATACTACTTAAGAATGGCAATTTCTGGTTATCAGAAACTCCTGAAAAACCGGGATTAGGATGGGATGCCGCATGCAACCGCATTGTAACCTGGGGACATTTTAAATCAAAGATTACAGGTAAGCAATTCATGGTATTTAATACTCATTTCGATCACCGTGGAAAGCTGGCAAGAAAAAATTCTGCAATTCTTATTCGAAATAAAATAGAAGAGATGACTTACAATAAAAATATTCCGGTAATCTTAACAGGTGATCTGAACCTTACACCGGATGAGCTGCCTGTTTCACTTATCAGGAAATATTTGAGTGATAGTCACGATATCTCTGAAACCCCTCCTTACGGTCCGGTTGGCACATATAACGGTTTTAAAATAGATGCAGAAATGAAAAACCGCATCGATTATATTTTTGTTTACGGTAATATTAAAGTACTTAAATATGCGGCCTTGTCTGATTCAAAAAATAAAAGATTTCCATCCGACCATCTTCCGGTTTTTGTAAAAGTCAGACTGAAATAAAAATTATCCTGACAATTACAAAAATATCAATTAATATTAATTTCATATTTATGAATTACAATGATTTCCAATCATAATCCTCAAATAATTTTTGGATATTTGTTTTTTATACATAGATAATAAATATTCCAAACTTAAAAATCATAACAAATGTTTAGAATTAAAACCTTAAATATTATTGATCCGGATGGTCTGGCATTTTTTCCTCCGGAAAAATATGAAATTGCAAGTGAAATTCCTGATCCGGATGCTATAATCTTGCGGAGTTTTAATATGCATGAGATGGACATTCCAGCTTCGTTAAAAGGAATTGCACGCGCCGGAGCAGGAGTTAACAATATTCCTGTCAGCAAGTGCACAGAAAAAGGAATTGTTGTTTTTAACACGCCGGGTGCAAATGCCAATGGCGTAAAGGAGCTGGTTATAGCAGGACTGCTGCTTTCATCCAGGGACATCACAAATGCAGTAACCTGGGCAAAAACATTAATTGGCAAGGGAGATGAAGTTCCTGCCCTGATAGAAAAAGGCAAAAAGAATTTTGCAGGACAGGAAATACAGGGAAAAACACTGGCTGTAATCGGTTTGGGAGCAATTGGCGTACTTGTGGCAAATGCAGCATATGCTTTGGGAATGAAAGTTATTGGATATGATCCGTATATGTCTGTAAAACAAGCATTAAAACTAAGCAACCAGGTTAC
Source organism: uncultured Prolixibacteraceae bacterium (assembly GCA_964540755.1). Lineage (GTDB taxonomy): Bacteria > Bacteroidota > Bacteroidia > Bacteroidales > Prolixibacteraceae > JAAYJR01. The sequence goes on from CAZIOB010000067.1 coordinate 28,777, forward strand.
ATGGATTGAAGGCATACAGGCAATATTGAATCAGGCCGATTATGTCACCCTGAATATCCCGCTCAATAACGAAACAAAGGGTTATATTAATAAAGAAAAATTTGGAATGATGAAAGATGGCGTGCGGCTTCTGAATTTCGCCCGTGGCGGACTTGTTGATACCGATGATCTTAAAGATGCCCTTGCCGGAGGGAAAGTTGCCCGTTATGTCACTGATTTTCCGGATGAAGATATATTGAAACTTGATAATGTAATAGCTATACCCCACCTTGGGGCATCTACCAGGGAATCAGAAACAAATTGTGCCATTATGGCTGTCAACCAGGTAAAGGATTTTCTAGAAGAAGGCAACATTAAAAACTCTGTCAATTTCCCCGAGGCTTGTCTGGAAAGGAACGGAGGTACAAGAATCCTCATAGCCAATAAAAACATACCTAACATGGTGGGTCAGATTACCAATATTCTGGCATCACAAAAACTCAATATTGACAATATGCTGAATAAAAAATTCAATGATATTGCTTATAACATCATTGATCTTACACAGTCAAATATTAATAAACAGTTACAGACAAAACTTGAATCAATTGAAGGAGTGTTTATGGTACGTATAATACAGGATTAAATAAAAACTTATAAAGCATGAATAAAAAAATCGAAGAAAAAGCGGCAGATAACATTCGCATCCTATCTGCAGCAATGGTAGAAAAAGCGAAGTCAGGACATCCAGGAGGTGCAATGGGTGGGGCTGATTTTATAAATATACTTTACTCAGAATTCTTAAACTATGATCCTTCGGATCCAAAGTGGATCAATCGCGACCGCTTCTTCCTTGATCCTGGCCATATGTCACCTATGCTCTATTCAGTACTTGCCATGGCTGGTTTATTCAGTATGGACGACCTGCTTAATTTCAGGCAGTGGGGAAGTGTTACTCCCGGCCATCCCGAAAAAGATGTTGAAAGAGGAGTGGAAAATACATCGGGCCCCCTTGGTCAGGGGCACGCTATGGCAATAGGTGCTGCCGTAGCTGAAAGATTTCTGGTATCCCGGTTTGGGGACTGGATGGCACATAAAATTTATACATTCATCTCTGATGGCGGGATACAGGAAGAAGTCTCACAGGGAGCAGGGCGTATTGCAGGGAACCTGGGATTAAGCAATCTGATAATGTTTTATGATTCTAATGATATCCAGTTATCATCGGTAACAGAGATAGTAACATGTGAAGACACAGCGAAGAAGTATGAATCATGGGGATGGAATGTTCTTACTATTAACGGTAACGACACAGATCAAATAAGAGATACATTGAAAAAAGCCATTGCTGAATCAGAAAAACCAACCCTGATTATAGGAAAAACAATAATGGGCAAAGGCGCTCTAACCGAAAATGGAGATTCATTTGAACGTCAGACTTCCACTCATGGCATGCCGCTTACAGGTGCAGGCGCCTCTTTTAAAGAAACTGTCAGAAATCTTGGAGGAGACCCGGAAAACCCATTCCATATATTCGATGATGTACAGGAACTTTATGATAAAAGAAAAAAGGAACTTATTCAGGCAGCAGCACAGAGTAAAGTACAACAAAAAGAGTGGGAGGCTGCCAATCCGGAACTGGCTGCAAAACTTAATAAGTTTTTTTCCAATGAAATCCCCGATTTTGATTTCTCGTCGATAGTCCAGAAAGAAAATATTGCCTCAAGAGGTGCATCAGGTGCAGTTCTGGCAGAAATGGCAGGAAAAATAGAGAATCTTATTGTTGCTTCAGCAGATCTTTCAAACTCTGATAAAACAGATTCCTTCCTGAAAAAGACAAAAGCATTTAACAGGGGTGATTTCAGCGGATCATTCCTGCAGGTAGGTGTTAGTGAACTTACCATGGCCTGTTTGGCAAACGGAATGGCTTTGCATGGCGGGGTAATACCGGTAGCAGGGACCTTTTTCGTATTCTCTGACTATATGAAACCGGCTGTACGTCTTGCAGCGCTGATGGAGTTGCCGGTAAAATATATCTGGACCCACGATGCATTCCGTGTCGGTGAAGACGGGCCCACCCACCAGCCTGTCGAGCAGGAAGCACAAATAAGACTGATGGAAAAACTCAAAAACCACAGTAATAAAAACAGTATGCTGGTTATTCGTCCTGCTGACGCAATAGAAACAACTGTTGCGTGGAAAATGGCTGTTGAAAATACAGACTCTCCCACAGCGCTGATATTATCGCGTCAGAATATTCAAAATCTTCCTGTAAAGGGATATCCTTACAAGTCGGCACTCCGGGCAGAAAAAGGAGCTTATATTGTAATTGAACCTGAACGCAAACCTGATGTTGTCCTTGTTGCCAACGGATCAGAAGTTTCAACGCTTGTAGAAAGCGCACGGCTGCTTAGTGAAAAGGACGGACTAAACGTACAGGTAGTTTCAGCCCCCTCTGAAGGATTGTTCCGCAAACAAACTGATGAATACCAGGAAAGCGTTCTTCCGACAGGTATTCCACGGTTTGGGCTGACAGCCGGATTGCCCGTGACCCTTGCAGGACTCATAGGTGAAAATGGCAAAATCTGGGGTATGGAATCTTTTGGTTATTCTGCTCCCTACAAAGTGCTTGACGAAAAATTGGGATTTAACAGTGAAAATGTTTACAGACAGGTAAAGGAGATGCTTACTAAGTAACAAAGCATAGCGGACATTTGTGATCAGATTTTATTGTGCACGGCACACCAAAAAATAACCCGGCAAAAAATTTGCCGGGTTATTTTTTATGATGTAATAATGTTTATTCTACTATTTCAAGTAATTCCACTTCAAAGATCAAAGTTGAATTGGGACCGATATCACTACCCGCACCACGTTCGCCATAAGCAAGATCGGAAGGTATATAAATCTTCCATTTTGAACCTACAGGCATCATTTGCAGAGCTTCAGTCCAGCCTTTAATTACCTGGCCAACGCCAAAAACAGCAGGCTCACCACGATCAACAGAACTATCAAAAACAGTCCCATCAATAAGAGTACCATGATAATGCACACGCACACTGTCCTCTGAAGCTGGTTTTTCACCATCTCCCTGTTTTAGCACTTCATATTGAAGTCCGCTTTCCGTAACAATAACACCTTCACGGTTTTTATTTTGTTCCAAAAAGGAATTTCCGGCTTCAAGATTTGCCTGTCCGGCCTTTTCGCCTGCATTTTCAAAATATGACCTTATAACCTGGTCAGCCTCTTCAATTGTCATTTCAGTCTCTTCGTCGAGCGAAGCAGAACGAAAACCGGCAGTCATTGCATCGAGATTTATATCACCGCCACCCGGGGCATTGTTTATTTGCTGCTTGTTGTTATTACCTACCAAAATACCGATAGCATATCCTGCGGAATCAGCAGCGGTTACTAACTTCGGACTTTTCCCTGCATTTTGCTGCTGACAATTAACAAACACAAGAATCAACGAAATGATAAACAGATAAAAAAAACTCTTCTTCATAATAATTAGTTTAAACATTGTCTAAATAAAATAATGTAATAAGCAAGGGACTTAACTTTTTTTATCCCAGATGGCGAAGATAATTTAATTTTTTGGCAATTAAATATTTGAATCAATTTTTATTCCCCTTAACATCTCTTTTTTTCCGGGCGGACCGGGGAGCCTTTCCATGGTGTAACCGGCATCAGCCAGTCCCCGGCGAACCTCCCCGCTGGCACTGTATGTAACAATTACTCCTCCGGGCAGGGTCATTTCAAACATATTCCTGAAAATTTCAGCCGTCCACATTTCTTTTTGCTTTCCCGGAGCAAAAGCATCATAGTAAATAATATTACATCCCCCTTTCACCTGCCATCCACTTTCAGTAAGATCGCCATGCATCTTATAAAGTTGGAAATATGGAGAGATATCAGCAAAATCTTCCCATTTACATTCGTGGATCTTCCTAAAGAGCTCCGCAGCAGGCCCCGGCATCACCTTACCATAATTCAGCTGATTTATAATATTCTCTTCCAGGGGAAATTTTTCAATAGCAATATAAGATGTAGGCCTTTTCACTTCCTCTGCGGTTAATGCCGTTAACAGACAATTTAAGCCTGTCCCGAAGCCTGCCTCGAAAATAACAGGGTTATCTTCCCTATTAAACAGATAGCCCATATTGATATAAACAAAAGCTGATTCGGTTACAGCGCCATTTAATGAATGATATTGTTCATCCATTTGAGGAAGGTAAATGGTGTGAGACCCGTCAGCTGTCATCTTTACCTTATATTCCATTATAATTAGGTAGTATATTTCCTGAAAATTAATCTAAAATTATATTTTTATATCATAAAATAAAAGAATATGCTTCTGCGGTTATATAATGAAAATCCAAACCCACGGGATATCAGAACGGTTGTTAATGTTCTGCATGATGGTGGTATTATCATATATCCGACTGATACGGTTTACGGATTGGGATGTGATATTACTAATGTTAAAGCAGTTGAAAAAGTAGCCCGCTTCAAAGGCATAAAGATTGAAAAAGCCAATTTTTCATTTATTTGCAGCGATCTAAGTCACCTGTCAGATTACACCAAACCTATTACCAATAATGTTTTCAAACTGATGAAAAAAAATTTTCCCGGCCCTTTTACATTTATTCTTGATGCAAACAACAATGTACCCAAATATTTTAAGGGAAAAAAAAAGACAGTAGGTATAAGGATCCCTGACAACAACATCATTCGTAATATAGTTTATGAAATGGGACATCCCATTCTTTCAACTTCGATACACGATGATGATGAAATACTTGAATATACAACTGACCCTGAGCTGATATATGAAAAATACCAAAATTTTGCAGATATTGTAATTGACGGTGGATTTGGAGAATTGATACCCTCCACTATAGTTGATTGCACAGGTGAAGATATTGAAATTATCAGGCAGGGGAAAGGGATTTTGGAGTATTAGAATGTTGGAGTGTGTGAGTGTTTGAATGTGTGAGTGTTTATTCTTTCCAGAAGAAGGGAGAAAAAATCACCAGGACAGTGAAAAGCTCCAAACGGCCGAGAAGCATTAAAAAAGAGAGGAACCATTTTCCAAATGGATGGACATGGGCAAAATTTTCAATAGGGCCCACATTGCCAAGTCCCGGTCCTATATTACCAAGACTGGTGGCAACTGCTCCTGCAGCTGATTCCAGATCAGGCTCAAAAATTGTGAAAATAACCACTCCGGTACTAAAAATGAAAAAATAAAACAGGAAAAACACAACGATATTTGTAATTATTTTTTCATCTACTGAACGTTTATTAAAGCTTACAGGAATTACGCCGTGAGGATGTACCATCCTTCTAAGTTCATAATAACTGTTTTTAAGCAACAGGGCAATACGCATAATCTTTATACTTCCTCCGGTAGAACCTGCTGAACCACCAAAAAAGAACAGAGAAAAAATTAAAATGGTCAGAATAGGTATCCATGTCAAATAGTCGGATGTCACAAAACCGGTTGTTGTAATTATGGAGACAACCTGAAACAATGCATCTCTGAATGCCTGTTCAATTCCCCTGTCTGAAGTTATCAGCAGTCCTGCAAATATTACTAATGTAAAGCCAATAATAAACATCCTGTAGTACCTGAATTCTTCATCTTTCAGCATCCTTTTCAGTTTGCCCCTTATAGCCATATATGAGAGGGTAAAATTTGTGCCGGCGAAAAACATAAAAATAACTATTACATACTGAATAAAAGGTGAAGGCCAGTGGCTTATGCTTGCCTGTTTTGTAGAAAAGCCTCCCGTTGCCATGGTAGTAAAGGAATGACAAACAGCATCAAAAAGACTCATTCCTCCTACCCTCAGCAATAATGTTTCAGCAATAGTAAAACCCAGGTAAAGAATCCACAAGGTTTTAGCTGTTTGCCTGATACGCGGACTTATCCTGTCGGGTGTAGGGCCGGGAACCTCTGCCATGAATAACTGCATCCCGCCGATACCAAATATTGGGAGAATAGCCAGTGACAGGACAATTATTCCCATTCCTCCCAACCATTGCGTAATACTCCTCCAAAATAAAATACCATGAGGCAGGGACTCAATATCCTGAATAATCGATGAACCGGTTGTGGTGAATCCCGAGATCGTCTCAAAAAAAGCATTGGTAAAATTGGGAATGGCTCCGCTGATAATATAAGGAAGGCTGCCAAAGAAAGAAAATACTATCCATACTAACGACACAATAATATATCCTTCACGTCTTCCTATATCTTTAGAGCAATGTAAAGTAGATAAAACGAGCAATCCGCCTAATAAAATATTTATGCCCGCAGAGATCAGAAAGGCATTTTGATCATATTCATTGTATATCAATGAAATAACAAAAGACAACATCATCGCTATTCCCTCTACAAAAAGCAAATATCCTAAAGCCCTGAAAATGATCTTGTAATTCATTATTTTACAAATTACCAGCCTCTTTATTGAAAAAATCTCTCTAATTTTCTGATTCCTGAAGGCAGAGTGAAAACAACAACTTTGTCACCAACCTCTATTTGAGTATCTCCCCGGGCAATAAATGCATCTTCACCCCTGATTATGCCGCCAACTATTGCTTCCTCCGGGAATCCGAGATCCTTAACCGGCTTCTGGACAATCCTGGTATCAGGATTAGCAATGAATTCAAATACTTCGGCATCAGAAGCAGTAAGGCATTTTACCTTCGAAATAGCAGCATTAAGAGTAAACCGGTAAATGTAACTTGCTGCAATTAATTTCTTGTTTACAATACTACCAATATTCATATTTTCAGCAATACCTCTGAAGGCGAGATTCTCCACTTCGGCAATTGTTCGCCTCACTCCCAGATTTTTTGCAAGATGGCATCCTAATATATTAGTTTCTGAATTTCCCGTTGTGGCCACTACCGCATCCATCTTTTCCAAACCTTCGTCCTTAAGTAATCCGAGATTACGGCAATCACCGTTTATAACCAAAACATTTTTAGACTTTTCAGCAACCTGCTCACATTTCTCAAGGTTCTCTTCAATTACTTTAATCCTGTACTGATCGCCAAGTTTTTCAATTGCTTTCTGTGCTATACGGCTCCCACCAAGAAACATGATCTGCTTAACCTCAAAAGTTTTTTTTGCAGTCAGTTCAAAAAGATGCTGTTGCTCAGACCTTGTCGTAATAAAGAAACCAATATCGCCATCTTTAATGCTGTCGGAACCTTTGGGAATAATAGTTTCATTTTCCCTGTTAATAGCAACAACTAAAATATGCTGATTTTCTTTGGCCAGGTCTTCGAAAGACCTGTTTAAAATGGGAGCATCACTTCTCACTTTTATTCCCAACAGCAAAAGTTTTCCCTGTGAAAACTCTATTAACTGGCGTGTCCCGGTCTGTTTTAAAGAAGCGACGATTTCTTTGGCTGCCAGACTCTCCGGATAAATCAACTCGTTTATTCCCAGATTATTAAGCTTCTCTTTATATCTTTTCATAAGATATTCAGAATTGTTAATCCTCGCAATTGTTCGTCTCACGCCCAAATAAGAAGCCATTGAACAAGCTAGTACATTTCTTTCCTCTAAAGGAGTAACAGCGATGAAAAGATTGGACTTTGCGAGGCCGGTTTGTTTAAGATCATGAAAAGAATGTGCCGAGCCCACCATTGTCATAAGATCAACCTCGCCGCCTATTATATTGAGTTTGTCAATTGAATCATCCATCAAAACAATATCGTGATCCTCATTACTCAACATTCTTGCCAGATGAGTTCCAACCTCGCCGGCACCAGCAATTACAATTCTCATTATAAATCTACCTTAATAATTAAAATGCAAAATAAATTAATACGTTTCTATTTACAATTAATATAAGCAGTTTTTCAGTATAAAATTAATTCATTTAATGTTGGTTAACTAATAAAATTACCACTTTCCCCTGTATGCTCCCCTATCCCGCAAATAATATACCTTATTTGAATCCCTGAATTTTACATGGCTTCTCTCCCCGGTAATTATTAACTGCGGATCAGGATCTGAAGATACCGGAAAAAGCGGGTTCCGGGAATCTGTTATTATAGTTCCCGGACTAATATAATCCGGGAGCATATTCCCAACATCACTAATTTGTAATATTTTCCCTTCAAAGAAACAGATATTGTCTTTCAACAGTAGTTGGTTATCTTTGAATTTTTCATCGGGTTTAAGGAATTCAGGCTTGTTAAGATTTAAATTTGATATTGTATTCATTACTAAATCCATCTCATAGCTCTCCACTCTTAATTCATTTTCCGAGATAATATAATTTGATTTACCCGTTATCAGGTGAACAACAAGATCATCAGTATCATATACAATAATTTCCTTTCTTGTTAAATTTTTTATCCTGCTTGCCAGGAAAACAGTTAAAGCCGCTATCAGCAGCAACAAGGTTGCCTTTAAATGTATCTTTTTCTCTGAATAGATAAAAATAAACAAAGAAATAAGAATACAAATTATTATAAGAAGCTGCGCAGGCGAAAAGTAAAGGTTTATAACTGACATCGGCATTTTTTCGATTATATCAAGTAACCTGATCAATAAATTAAGCAGATAATTGGCTATACCGGCCAACATCCCGGAAAGAAGGGGAATTCCACTTACCATAAGAGCAAAAAAACCAAGGGGTATAAGCACAGTCACCAAAGGAATCAGAAACAATCCTGATATCCAAAAATATACAGGAAACTGATTGAAGTAATAGATTGAAAGTGGAAATGTTGTCACCTGGGCTGCTACCGATACAGTAATCAATGTCCAAAAATAACGAACAATACGATATCTGATATTAAATATTTTCAAAAAACGGGGTTGCAGAAATACTATACCGAAAACTGCAGAATAGGATAACCGGAATCCGGCATCGAAAAGATTATTAGGATTAACCAGTAACAGAAAAAAAGCTGAAGCAGCCAGTGTGTTGTAAATATTAGAGGGACGTCTTATTATATTCCCGACGGCTACAAATGAAAACATCAGAGAAGCCCTTGAAACAGACGGAGAAAGTCCTGTGATAAATACATACATCCATAAGATACTTAAGACAATGAACAAAAAAATTAATCTTCCTGCTTTGTTTCTGTTTAAAAATCCAAAACAAAAGGTAATTATCATATATATAATTCCTGTATGAAGGCCGGATACCGCAAGTACATGCATAGCCCCGGCAGATGCGAATATGTCTTTGATTTCAGGTTCCAGATCCTTCTTATAACCGAGGGTCAATGCCGATAAAATATGAAGTTCCTTGTCACCCATATCCATATTCTTATAGGCTGTTAAAAGCCGCAGTCGAAATCTTTCGGCTAATGTAACCGGTGTCAGTTCTGGTTTTGCTCCACTCCTTATCCAGCTTCCTGACGAAAGATAAACTTGTCTGTAAATCCTTTTTCTCTCCAAATAACGTTTATAATCAAATTCAAAAGGATTGGTGCTGCCTGATATAATGCGAGGGGCCTGATCAATGTATATTCTTTCTCCCGGAGTGAGAGTAAGCGCTCTGCTGTCGCTTTCAAACCAGGCCATTACCTTTTCATCAGTCCTGAAAATCGAATCATTACAATAAAATTTTTCAAGCTTAAGCAGAGCCTGACAGGAATTTTTCTTTTGGCGTGGTATATCAAGTATAGTAGCCTGGTATTTCCCCCCTGTATAAAAAGCCGGCCTTTTATTATAAAGTTGAAAAACAGTTATCCCGGTAAAAATAAAGGTTAAAGTGATCAATGCGCCAAAGAAAAGCTCCAGTCTGAAGCAGTATAATCTATGCAACAAAATAAGACCGGCTAATCCGGAAACGGCAAGAATCCAAAAAATTAAACTTACAGAATCTATGAGAGACCCTGCAAATATCCCTGCTGTTAATCCGGTTAAAATACGTAAAAAAGGTATTTTCTGGACTATATTTTTCAATGTTTGAGGGTGAGGGAAATTAATAATATTATCACATATTTAAAACAATTTAATTCTTATTAAACCGGTATTTTTATCCTGTATGCAGGATTTATCTTTCCTCTTGCTATATCCCTGAGTTTACTTCTGAGAAGCCGTTTTTTCAGTGGAGAAAGATAATCAATAAAAAGCACTCCTTCCAGATGATCATATTCATGCTGAATGACCCTTCCTGCATATCCTTTATAAGTCTCTTCGTGCAGCTCAAAATTTTCATCGAAATATCTTATTTTTACAATATCAGGACGCTCAACATATTCCCTGATATCCGGCAAACTGAGACAACCTTCATTCATGCTCCAGGACTCACCGGATTTTTCAATTATTTCAGGATTGATAAAAACCTTTTTAAATCCTTTCATTTCCGGTTCTTCATCTGCAATCCCGGTTCCGTCAATAACAAATAACCTGATAGACATTCCTGCCTGTGGCGCTGCTAATCCGACTCCATCCGAATAATACATGGTCTCCCACATATTTTCAATTATTTGTTCCAGATCCGTAAAACCTTTTTCTACAGGTTCTGCTCTTCTTCTTAACACCGGATCTCCGTAAACATGGATAGTGTATTTCATTTATTATTTATTATTCTTTATTTATTATTTAAGGTTTCTTTTTTGCTCCATATAGCTTTGCAGGATGATCGTAGCACTTATGGCGTCGATCCTCTCTTTTTCACGTCTCGCTTTCTTTTTTAATCCTCCTTCTATCATTGCCTGAAATGCAAGTTTGGATGTAAATCTTTCATCAACAAGCTCCAGCGGCATTTCAGGATACTCTTTTTTAAATTTTCTTATAAAAGGGTTAATGTATTTAACAGCCTCGGAGGCTTCATTGTTCATTTGTCTCGGATAACCAACAATAACCTCATCCACATTCTCTTTATTAAAATAATCATCAAGAAAGCCCCATAAATCATTTACAGGAACGGTTTTTAGCTGATTTGCAATTATCTTTTCAGTATCGCTTACAGCCAGCCCGACCCTTTTCCTGCCATAATCCAAAGCCATTATCCTTCCCATGCTGATTTTTTTTCGACAGCAAAATTAAAGAGAATTCCCGAAATATTAATTTAATCGGACTTCTTTGTCAGAAAATTATAAACCACCGGTTATTTAGTGCCTGTCCATAAAGTAAAGAGTCTGGATTAGAAAGTTCGCTGACAAGGCTTGCGCAAACCGAAAAATGTGAGTTTACTAATTGTAAATGACCATTTTGAGGGCAAGCGTAACGCAGGCAGCGGACTTTATAGACGGACTCTATTTAGTCACCTGGCCCTTAATAGTTAACCTGACTGTAGAATTGGAAGCACTTGAATTAACAGTAATTGATTTATTAAATGCCCCTGGAATTCTTGTATTATACTGAACCTTAATGATACCCTGTCCACCGGGTGAAATTGGCTCGCGTGGCCATTTGGGAACAGTACAGCCGCATGAAGCCCGTACATTATTTAAAACAAGGGGAGCATATCCTTTATTTGTAAAAACGAATTCACAATTTCCGTCACCTCCTCTTTCTATCGTTCCATAATCATGAACAAGCTTATTGAAAATAATTGAGTCCTGTTTTTCAGAAGGAATAATATGTGCCTTCAACCCTGAAATACTAATAATCAGAACTATAAATGTAAGAATATTCCTTTTCATTTGTTAAAAATTTTATAATTATTTGTAAATAAACTAATAAAAAATTTGAGAACTCATGGAACCGTTCGTCCCTCACTCTCACATAAAAATTTTATTCCTACTCTTGTGTGATTTTTCAATCATGCTCGTTTAATATTGATAAAATTTTATTTTCGCATAAAAATAAAAATTTTTGATCAAACAAGGATGTCATTCTCTAATCAAAAATTTTTATCCCCGGATAAACAAATAATTATGACACCTCTCATAAATTATTTTTTATTTTTATGTAATAATTTATTTTTATTACCATATTTACGAAAATAATACGTCAACTTTAAAATTATTATTAAACGAAATAATTATGAAATCAGTATTTGTTACATTTCTTTTTAAAGTGCTGCTGGCCGGACTTTCTTCCATGTCGCAGGTGCTTGACATTATTAAACTGCCTCCGCCTCAAAAAAACAGGAGGGATGCCCCTCATGGAAGCTTTTCAGAACCGCATGTCAAACAGGTCATTCTTACCCAGACTGTAGGATATCCTGCAAAATAATTTTTTTTCACCACTTTTGCACCCCGGGAACTATACAAGTAATGAAAAAATATATAGAACTACTCAAAACTTTGATCGCCACACCCTCATTCAGTCAGGAGGAAGATAAAGCAGCTGAAGTAATACGTAAATTCATGGAAGGGGAGAATATCCCTTTACACACTAAAATGAATAACACATGGGCTTTTAATAAACATTTTGATCCGGACAAGCCAACCATACTGCTGAATTCCCATATCGACACAGTCAGGCCTTCCGGTGGTTACACAATCGATCCTTTTATTCCTTTGGAAAGAGATGACAAACTATTCGGACTTGGCAGTAACGATGCTGGTGGTCCCCTGATCACACTGCTGGCAGTATTTATAAATTTTTATGAAAAAAAATATCTTCCCTTTAACCTTATTTTCGCTGCCACAGCTGAAGAGGAGATTTCAGGCAGGAATGGCCTGGAAATAGTGCTTCCTGAAATATCTCCTGTCTCTTTTGCAATAGTCGGTGAACCTACGCTTATGGAATTGGCTGTTGCAGAAAAAGGGTTGCTGGTACTGGATTGTTATGCTTACGGGAAAAGCGGCCATGCCGCCCGAAATGAAGGAGATAATGCTTTATACAAAGCTCTGGATGACATCAGTGTCTTGCGGGAATATAAATTTGAAAAAAAATCTGATCTCCTTGGAGAGGTAAAAATAACTGTCACACAAATAGAAGCCGGAACACAGCATAATGTTATCCCTGATAAATGCCATTTTGTAGCTGATATCCGTACAAATGAACATTACTCCAATGAAAAGGCTTCGATGATCATAAAGAGTCTTATCAAATCCGAAGCTAAACCTCGTTCATATCGGCTTAATTCTTCAGGAACAGAGACCGGCCATCCTTTTGTAGTTAGAGCTAAAGAGCTGGGAATAAATATTTTTGGTTCACCAACTACATCTGACCAGGCAATAATACCCTTCCCCTCAGTGAAAATGGGCCCGGGAGATTCTGCACGTTCACATACAGCTGATGAATATATATTTAAAAGTGAAATATTCAGGGGTATTGAAAAATATATTGAATTACTGAGAAGCCTGAAGATATAAACAAACATCTTCAGGTAAAGTTTCAAACAGATAAAAGTTCAATTGGCATACATTTTGAAAGTAACATACATGATAGACCAATTTTAATTTTACAGTTCTGATTAACCTGTCCGGGCCTGATTAGGAGGAATACCATCAGACAATCGAATAAGGAGGACTGAAAAATGAAATTTACGTATATCAGGTTACTATTATTAATAATAATATCAATGCTGTTGCATCCGGCCTTTTTAAAGGCACAGTATTTCGGACGCAATAAGCCTCAGTACAGGTCATTTAAATACGATGTAACCAAGACACCCAATTTTGAACTATATACCTATCTGGAAAATGATTCTTTCGTAAATAATTTTACACAGTCAGCAGAAGAATGGTTTTCAATGCATCAGAAAATATTTAAAGATACATTCGAATATAAAAATCCACTCATCCTTTATTCAACTCATGCGGATTTCCAACAAACCAATGCTGTCAGCGGACAAATCAGCACATCTACAGGCGGGGTCACGGAATCTCTTAAAAACAGGGTAATAATGCCAATTGCCCCTACAATGGCTCAAACAGACCATGTTTTGGGCCATGAGCTGGTACATGCATTTCAATTTAATACATTGCTTAAATCAGACTCCGTTAAAAATTATGATATGAAGAATCTTCCGTTATGGATGATTGAAGGAATGGCAGAATATTTTTCTATTGGTAGTGTGGATCCCAATACTGCAATGTGGATGAGGGATGCGCTTGTTAATGATGATTTCCCCACATTGAAACAATTATCAACCGAATCAAAATATTTTCCATACCGTTACGGTCATGCTTTCTGGTCAATGATCGGGAAAACCTGGGGGGATACATTAATAATACCTGTTTTTGAACTCACGGCACAATACGGACTTGATAAGGCTCTTGACTCTTTGCTGGGTTTTGATTCCAAAACTTTATCCGGATTATGGAAAAACTCTATGGAGACCCATTATGGAAAGTACATTAACGATTCAACTGAATATATTGCAGGAGAAAAATTAATTTCAGCCGAAAATGCCGGAAGAATGAATCTGTCCCCATCACTTAGTCCTGATGGTAATTACCTGGCATTCTTTTCTCAAAAAAGCGTTTTTACCCTTGATCTTTATCTGGCAGATACAAAATCAGGAAAAATAATCAAAAAGTTATCCAGTATTACCCGAAATCATGAAATAGATGATTTCAGCTTTGTTGAATCGGCAGGGACATGGTCACCGGACAGTAAAAAATTTGCATTTGTTGTATTCCGTAAAGGAAAAAATATGCTGGCAATTGTAGATGTAAAACGATCAAGAATAATAGATGAAATTGAATTGGGAAGAATATCATCCTTTTCAAATCCTGAGTGGTCACCTGACGGCAACTATATTGTTTTTTCCGGACTGGTAAACGGAATAGGTGATTTATATCTTTACGATCTCAGACACGGAATAATTACAAAACTTACAGATGATCCGGTCTCAAACATTCATCCTTCCTGGTCTCCCGATGGTAATTATATTGTCTGTTCAACGGAAAAAATAAATAACAGCGAAAACACAAAAAAATTTAGTTTCGATTTGCATATAATTGACGTCCGCACAAAAGAGGTAAAAAAACTTGATATTTTTCCGGGAGCTGATAATCTGAATCCACAGTTCGCAAGCAATGAAAATTCAATATATTTTCTGTCCAATGCAGATGGTTTCAGAAATTTATATCATTATAAACTTGATTCACAAATAGTTTACCGGCTAACAGAATACAATACAGGGATCAGTGGATTAACTGCTTTTTCTCCGGCAATAAGCAGCGCCCGGCTAAGTGATTTATTGGCTTATACCCATTACTTCAAAAATAGTTATGAAATATATCTCGCAAGAGATAATGATTTCAGGTATCAACAAGTTGACAGGAATGCTGTTGACTTTGCAGCAGGAACTTTACCTCCACTTGACCATTATTATGCAAATGTCATTGATTCTGCATTATACAGCCGGGATTCAATTGCTGTTATTATCCCTGTTGATTCTATTGAGGAAGTACCTTATAAACCCAAATTTAAACTCGACTATATTTCAAATACTGCCGGTATCGGTGTTACTACGAGTAGATACGGAAATAACAATATGGGTGGAAGTGTAACAATGATCTTCAGTGATATTGTAGGGAATAACCAGCTCTATTCTGTTCTTGCCCTGAATGGTGAGATATATGACTTTGGGGGCCAGATTGCTTATATAAACAATACAAAAAGATTTAACTGGGGAGCTTATGTTTCTCATATACCTTACCGGTATGGCAATCTGTCATACTTATCTGACACTCTGACTTTCAAAGAAGAAGATGAAGAAATTAAACTGCCGGTGATAAATATGCAACTGGATTACTGGCGAATGTTTGAGGATAATATTTCCCTTTTCACATATCACGCATTTTCTCAAACAAGAAGAATAGAAGCCGGCTTATCAGCAGCATGGTACTATTATCGTATCGACAGATATAATTCGTACTTTGATGAATATGGATCCTATATCGGTGTAAACAGGGAAAAAGTTCCTGCTCCGGGTGGAAATAATTATCAAAAAATTGATATCGCCTTTGTTCAGGATAATTCATATTTTGGGATGACATCACCCCTTCGCGGAGGAAGAGCAAGAGTCCAGGTAGAAAAATATTTTGGTGCGGTAAATTTTTTTACAGGACTTATTGATTACAGGAAATATTATTTTATAAATCCCCTTACATTCGCCTTTAGACTATACCATTACGGCCGTTATGGAAAAACGTCCGACAGCGATATTGTATCCCCGGTATATATTGGATATCCATGGTTGGTCAGGGGCTATGAAAACCTGGGATTCTACAACAACAATAATATGTTCGATATGGGAATGAATTCTTATAATTATTCACTATTGAGCGGATCAAAAGCCTTTGTCGGAAATGCAGAACTGAGACTTCCCCTGACAGGGCCTAAAAGCCTTGCTTTATTCAGATCAAAATACTTCCTGACTGATTTAAACTTCTTTTTTGACAGTGGACTAGCATGGCATAAATGGTCAAATATAAAAATAGCATGGGAACAAAATTCCTTTGACGACAGAATTCCTGTCTTCAGCACCGGTGCATCATTAAGGGTTAACGTACTGGGATATCTTGTGGTTGAACTGTATTATGCTATACCTTTCCAGAATGGTGGATGGGAAAATGGGGTATTCGGCATTAACTTCGTTCCGGGATGGTAAATACCCCAAAAATCACTCAGATTATACCAGGCATCAGGATTCTCAAAATCATAGTCTCACTGATTAAAAACATGTTAAAAAATATTTACCGTTAGCGCTAACGGTAAATATTAATTGTTATGTTTGCATTTTTTAATAAAAAACATAATATGATTCTTGGCTTATTAAAGGAGAGTGATAATGAAACCCGTGTAGCATTATTGCCCGAAGTAGTAAAAAGCCTCACTGATTTAAAAACAGAGGTAATAGTTGAAAAATCAGCCGGGGAAAGATCTTTCATTAATGATAGTGAATACGGGGAAGCTGGTGCAAAAATCACATCCCGCGATGAGGTGATCAAAAATGCTGATGTGCTGCTCCGGATATATGCTCCGGAAGAAGATGACATAAAAAATCTTAAAAGCAAACAAGTGTGGATCAGTTCATTTGATCCACTGAGACAAACTGATCTGGTAAAAACATTTCTCAGTAAAAATGTTACGTCTTTCAGTCTCGATTCCGTCCCGCGTATTACAAGGGCACAGTCCATGGACATCCTCTCCTCTATGGCAACAATAGCCGGATATAAAGCTGTGCTGGAAGCAGCCATGCGTCTTCCTGTTTTCTTTCCCATGTTCATGACAGCAGCAGGAACAATACGCCCGGCCACTGTACTTGTGTTGGGAGCGGGAGTTGCAGGACTACAAGCTGTTGCTACGGCACGCAGACTTGGAGCACAGGTATATGTTTTTGATGTTCGTTCAGCAGTTAAAGAAGAAGTCAATAGTCTTGGCGGAAAATTTGTAGAAGTTGAAGGAGCAAAAGAAGAGAAAGAGGCTGGCGGGTATGCAGTTGAACAAACTGAGGAATACAAAAAGAAACAACAGGAAGCGATTAATAATCATGCAGTAAAATCAGATGTGATCATTTGTACAGCTCAGATTCCCGGCAGGAAAGCTCCATTACTTATTTATAAGGAAACTGTTGAAAGAATGAAACCCGGATCAATTATTGTCGATTTGGCGGCATCAACAGGAGGAAATTGTGAACTTACAAAAAATGATAAGAAAGTGGTTCACAAAGATATTACTATAATTGGCCAGTCCAACTATCCTTCTCAAACACAGCTTGATGCCAGTCGTATGTTTGGCAAAAATGTACTTAACTTCCTGAAACTGATCATAGACGAAGAAGGAGGCCTTAAACTGAATTTTGAAGATGAAATTGTAAGAGATACCTGCATAACACATAATGGGGATATATATAATGAACGGACAAAATCACAAATAGAAAAATAATATCTAACTATGGAACACGTACTGAAATATTTCTTTGAATATAAAGAAGCCATTTTTATAATTGCATTATCAATATTTTTAGGAGTCGAAGTAATCTCCAACGTACCGGCTGTCCTCCATACACCACTCATGTCAGGCGCAAACGCTATCAGCGGCGTAATAATAATAGGCGGAATCATACTGGTAGGCCATGCGGATCTGTCATCATTCTCAGCGGAGTTAATACTTGGAATACTGGCACTGATTTTTGGAACCCTGAATGTAGTCGGCGGTTTTGCTGTAACAGACAGGATGCTTGAAATGTTTAAAAAGAAAAAAAAGTAGGCAGCTATGGATACAGCAACAGGAATAATTAACGGTACAGAATTTACAACGGGTAATGCTTTGCTGGAACTTAGCTATCTCATTTCCGCATTACTTTTTGTTTTTGGATTAAAGCTACTTTCCCACCCTGAAACTGCCCGCCGGGGAAATCTTTGGGCTGCAGGTGGTATGGGACTTGCAATGGTGACTACACTTTTATTGCACAAAAATACAGAAGGAGAGGGAATATCCCTGACTAATATATGGATCATCCTGGCTGCAATTGGCGTTGGCGCTGCCGTTGGGTGGACTATAGCACGAAAAGTAAAGATGACAGCCATGCCACAACTTGTTTCCTTTTATAATGCCACGGGAGGAGCTGCTTCAGCCCTTGTTGCCCTCCTGGAATATCCAAATGCCATGGCAGGAGACACTGGTTCTATACTTGTTACTGTTTTAGGACTGATAATCGGTTCAGTTGCATTTAGCGGAAGCATGATTGCATATGGAAAGCTTGACGGCAAAGTGGGAGATATAATGAAGCCGTTCATGACATATTTAAATATTATATTATTAGTCATTACTTTAGCACTGGGAACTTTTATTATTATATCCCCGGCTCCACCCTCCCAATTGACCTGGGCTATCTATACTCTCTTTGCTATTTCACTGATATACGGAGTAATGTTTGTAATGCCAATAGGCGGAGCCGATATGCCGGTAGTAATATCACTCCTGAATGCCTTCACCGGTATTGCTGCTGCAATGGCTGGTTTTATATATAATAACCAGGCAATGATCCTGGGCGGTATCCTTGTAGGATCTGCAGGAATGATTCTGACCATACTTATGTGCAAAGCAATGAACCGCTCTCTTATCAATGTTATTGTCGGAGCCTTTGGCGGTGGCACTACAGCTGCAAGTGATCAGAACGGGACTATTAAAGAGATCACTGTTAGTGATGCATCAATATTACTAAGCTATTCAAAGAGAGTGGTTGTTATCCCGGGGTATGGGCTTGCAGTAGCACAGGCGCAGCATATTGCCCATGAGCTTGATGAACTGCTGGAAGAAAAAAATGTTGAACTGAAATATGCAATCCATCCGGTAGCGGGACGTATGCCAGGGCATATGAATGTTTTACTCGCAGAAGCAGATGTACCTTATGAAAAACTGGTGGAGATGGATGATATTAATCCTGACATGCCTGATATAGATGTTGCCATTGTTATTGGCGCAAATGATGTGGTTAATCCCGCAGCATATGATGATCCCGGCAGTCCGATATACGGAATGCCTATCATTAATGCCCACCATGCAAAAAATATTATAATCATGAAAAGAGGGATGGGCAAGGGTTATGCCGGAATTGAAAATTCATTATTTTTTAATGACAAAACGCGGATGCTGTTTGGGGATGCAAAAAATTCTCTTCAGAAAATAGTTTCAGAGATAAAAAAAATGTAAAACTCTCCGAAAAGATAACCTTAAAAATATCCTTTTCGGGTATTATTGGAAAGGGATATTTTATTCATGAAATTCCTTGCTATCGTCCGGAAAAAATGTCAGAATCCAAATTTTGACGGCAACCATAAGCTTATCTCCGGAAGATAAGTTACCAGTAGCAAAACAATTACCATAGCCAAAAACATTGGCAAAAGAGGTTTAATCACTTTATCAATACCGAGATTTGCTACGCTGCATCCGATAAATAAAACAGATCCTACAGGAGGAGTGCACAGTCCCACACTCAGGTTAAGTACCATAATAATACCAAAATGGATCGGATCAACTCCCATTGCTGTGACGATAGGCAGAAATATAGGGGTAAAAATAAGTACTGCAGGAGTCATATCCATAAAAACCCCGACAAAAAGAAGTATCATATTTATTATCAACAGAATCATAAAAGGATTACTGGTTATTGAAAGTAATCCTGCACTTACATTTTGGGGTATATTTTCGTAAGCCATGATCCATGATAGTCCAAGACAGGTAGCAACCAGCAAAAGGACAATGCCTGTGGTCCTTACGGAACGGAGAATAATATCAGGAAGATCTTTTACAGAAACCTGGCGGTAAATAAATGCCAGTATCAAAGAATATAAAACAGCAATAGCCGATGCTTCAGTTGCTGTAAAAAAGCCGGCCACTATCCCCCCGATAACAATTATAAGCATAAGTAAACTTGGTATGGCATCCAGAAACTTTTTTGTTCCTTCCAGGGCTTTGTGTTTGTATTTTATTGTCCGCAGAGCAATAGCAATTAATCCTGCTGTGATAGCAACATATAAAAGAATACGGTTAATAACCAGAGAGAAGGTAGTCCTTGAGAATGAAATACCTTTATAAACGGCAAATAAAAAGATAATACCCAGTGCGATTAAACTCAGAGTCCGTAATGCAGCACTTATACCTTTCTTTTTATACACCAGCATTGTGACAGCTGTAATTATTATTCCAACGCCGGTAAGGATACCAGGCATATATCCGGCAAGGAACAGAGCGGTAATCGATACTCCGCCGCTTGCCAGGGAATACACAATCAGAATATTACTGGGCGGAATGGACAACCCTGTAGTTGCCGAAGTGATATTCACTGCGGCGCTGAAATTTTCCGGGTAACCCTCCTTCTTCATTTCAGGCCCCATAATACTCCCTATTGCCGAAGCCGATGCTGCAGCCGAACCGGAAATAGCCCCGAAAAGCATATTGGCCAAAACATTAACCATGGCAACACCTCCCGGTATGCCTCCAACCAGTACCCTTGCAAAATCGATGAGCCTTATGGCGATACCTCCGCTGTTCATTATATTTCCGGCCAGTATAAAAAAAGGTATAGCCAGCAATGCAAAACTGTCAAGCCCGGTAGCCATCCTCTGGGAAAAAGTTGTTAATGCCGGAATAAAATCAATACTCACGAACATGGTCAGTATCCCTGAAATACCTATACTGAAAGCGATAGGCACTCCGATAGCCAAAAGAATTATAAAACTAAAGACCAGTACAAAAATTTCCAAAAATTCCATATTATTCTATTTTCCGGTTCTTATTAATCAAATTACATAAGTTGTCAATATCAAAGTAAGCTATGAGCACACCGCTTATCGGAAGCACAAGATACACTATTCCAAGTGGCAGTCCCAATGCTGCTGATTTAACAGACAGATAAAAACGTGTATATACCAGCCATGTTCCCCCAATGATCATTACAACTATGGCAAATGCAATAATTGTCACGCTAATTATCATTTCAAGATGAAACTTTCTTCGTGGTGAACTTCGCTGTATCATCAGATCAATTGCAAGATGCTCGCGCCTTCCGGCTACATAGGCAGCTCCCAGTAATCCCACCCATATGAGAAGGAACCCTGCTAATTCATCAGTAAAGCTGCTGGGTGAATTCATAATATACCGGCTTATTACCTGCCAAAGGACATCAATTACCAAAATGCTCATAAAAAAAACAAGCATCCATTCCAATAACTTGTCAATAAATTTTCTTACTGTCATACTAATAGTTTTATTCAACGGCCTGAATTCTTTTTATATATGAATAAATAACCTCATTATCATGATAGGATTCTATAAGTGGCTGAACTTTTTCAAAAAAAGGTTCTTTATCAGGATAGTTGATCTCCACCCCGGCTTTTTGAACTTCTTCCAGAGATAATTTCTCAGATTCTGCCCATAATTTTTTTTCCAGCTCAGCAGATTCATCAGCTGCCTGCTGTATCCATTCCCTCTCTTCAGGATTTAATTTATCCCATATTTTTTTACTGATAACCAAAACATCAGGGATTGTGGTATGCTCATCCAAAGAATAGTATTTGCATACTTCGTAATGACGGGAGGTATAAAGACTGGGTGGATTATTTTCGGCTCCGTCAACAACGCCGCTTTGAAGGGCTGTATAAAGTTCCCCCCATGAAATAGGTGTTGCTGAACCCCCCAGCGCCCTTATCATCCCCACTGCCGTTATACTTCGCATAACCCTTATCTTCATTCCCGCAAGATCATCAGGAGTGGTAATGGGTTTCGACTTTGTATAAAAACTTCTTGAACCTGCATCATAGTAACATAACCCTCGTATCCATTTATCCTCTGTACTTAACAGCAAATCCCGTCCTATATCGCCTTCAAGAACCTTAAATGTATGCTCTTTTGATCTGAAAATATATGGCAATCCGAATACTTTATAATCGTCAGTGAAACTCTCCATCACTGCAGCTGAAACTTTTGTTATAGCCAGACTGCCGATTTGTATAAGTTCCACGCATTGCTGCTCTGAACCTAACTGCTCAGCAGGATAAACATCAATGGTCAGTTTGCCGTCAGACAACTCCCCTGCCCTCTTTGCCATAAACATCATGGCCTCATGGACCGGGTGGTCGGTAGGAAGGCCGTGTGCCAGCTTTAGCTGTCTTGAATCACCCGGCCCCATACACGAAAGGGTGGAAATTAATACCACCCATGCAATACTGAATCTGAATAATTTTTTATACTTCATCTGTTGTTTTTAACTATCCTTTTAATGAAATTTTGAATGATGAAAATACTATCTGTTTCATATGATTAAAATTAATTATTTTCAGAGGTATCATATGGAACTCGTATTTGTTTTAATCATTATCTTGTGTGATTTTACAATCATCCTCGTTTCATTTCAGGAAAAACTATTTATTTTTTGTATTTACTGATTATTTCAAGTGCTTCCCTGCATTTTTCCGTAATATAGAAATAATTTCTGCTTACCAGAACATCTTTGGGAAATAACTTTGATCCCATACCCACACAGGCAACCCCAGCCTCAAACCAGGCTTTGAGATTTTCTTCGTCAGGAGATACTCCACCTGTTGGCATTATGTCTGTCCATGGCATAGGACCCTTTACTGCTTTCACAAAGCCGGGGCCGCCCAACTGAGAGCCCGGAAATATTTTTATTATCTCAGCGCCCAGTTCGTGAGCCTTATTTATCTCGGTAACAGAGCCACAGCCGGGACACCACGCTATCTTTCTCCTGTTGCACAGTTTTGCCGTAGCCTCATCAAGTATAGGAGAAACAAGAAAATTTGCGCCAAGGGATATAAACATTGCAGCCGTAGCCTCATCAATCACTGAACCCACTCCCATAATCAGATCAGGGTACTCCTGAATAGCCCATTTATTTATTTCAGCAAAAATAAGAGCAGCAAAATCACCACGATTAGTAAATTCAAATACCCTTACACCCCCATCGTAGCATGCTTTAATCACTTCCTTACATAATTCTGTGTCATTATTAAAAAACACGGGTATCATCCCTGTCTCTTTCATTTTCAGCGCTACTTCTATTCTTGAAAACCTTGCCATATTCTCTGATATTTTATTATTACCTTATCTGGCTACCCTGCCCGAGGCGTCACCGGCCATCAGCTTCTCAACCTCTTCAACTGTAACCTGATTAAAATCGCCGTATATTGTGTGTTTCAAACAGGAAGCGGCAACAGCGAAATTAAGCGCCTTCTGATCATCCTCTTTATATGTGAGTAGTCCGTATATTAGTCCTGCCATAAATGAATCACCGCCTCCCACCCTGTCAACAATATGTGTTATCTGGTAAGTCGGGGCCTCATAAAATTTATTACCATTCCACAAAACGCCTGACCATGTATTATGATTGGCGCTTATTGATCCACGCAGGGTGGTAATAACCTTCCTGCAACGCGGAAAACGCTCCATGATCTGCCGTGAGACAGATTCATAGGCTGTTCCTTTAACCTCACCCCCTTCGATATCAACTCCCTCAGTTTTAATTCCTAAGACTTTTTCTGCATCTTCTTCATTTCCCAGTATTATATCTGCATACGCAACAAGTTCAGGCATCACCTCACCCGCAGTTTTTCCGTAATTCCACAATTTTTTACGATAATTAAGATCGCATGAAACAGTTATTCCCATCTCATTAGCTTTTTTCACAGCTTCGAGACAAACATCTGCAGCACTTTGTGAAACAGCAGGAGTAATTCCGGTCCAGTGAAACCAGGTTGCTCCTTTCAATACCTTGTCCCAGTCAACCATGCCACTCTCGATACGGGAGAATGCTGAGTTTGCCCTGTCGTAAATGACCTTGCTGCCCCTGCTTACACTACCGGTTTCCAAAAAATATATACCAAGGCGTTCACCTCCCATGATAATCCTGTCCGTATTAACACCGTATCTCCTGAGCTCCATCATGCATGCCCTCCCGATATCGTTTTCAGGAAGCCGCGTTACAAAATCAACAGGGATACCAAAATTGGCCAGTGAAACAGCTACGTTAGCCTCACCACCACCGAATACTGCATTATAATAATTGGCCTGCGAAAAACGGAGATGGCCCGGCGTGGCAAGGCGCAGCATAATCTCCCCAAAAGTAACTACTTTATTATTCATCCTGGTATTACTTTTTAATCAACAACTATATGCTGATTTTCGTTAAATATAAATTTTTAAAACTGAAACAATCAATACTTTTAGCAAAAATTTTAATAGTATGAAAAATTAAAATAGCGATAAGCATTATTAAAGCAAATATCTTCTACCATCCTGCCCAACATATCCATATCATACGGGATTTCTC